>JBBKVQ010000550.1:0-3742 GCA_037968515.1 Bradymonadaceae bacterium | reverse complement strand
GGCGTGACGATGGCGTTAACACTGGACGTGGCAGCGATCCCGCTGCTTTGGGTTGTGCCCCTGGCCATCTACATCCTGTCGTTCGTCCTGGCGTTTTCCACTCGCCCGCTCCCCCATCGATGGATGGTCGCGCTCTACCCGATTTCAGTCGTGGCGCTTGCGCCGATCCTTATCACTCATGTTTCGGTCCCGATCATCGGCGTTGGACTGGCCCATTTGACGGTGTTTTTCTTGGCGTGCATGGCATTCCACGGTGAGCTCAATCGCACCAAGCCTCATCCTGCGCACCTGACCGAGTTCTATTTGATCATGTCGATTGGTGGGGTTTTGGGCGGGATTTTCAACGCGGTTATTGCTCCGTCCATTTTCCAATCAATCATCGAATATCCGCTAGTTTTGGTGCTCTCGGTCGTCGCGCTAACTTTTCATAAATCCGACGATTCCCGCGAGCGCTTGATTCTGGCGGCGGTGTCCGTGGCGCTGATCGGCGGCTGGACGTTTATGGTATTTTCAGGCGACCCGGATCTGGCGATGACGCTGACCGCGGCGCTGATACCGGTGGTCCTTGCAGGGGTGTTTTGGAACGCAGGCGCGCTGCGGTTCGGCATTCCAATCATGTATTTGGTGTTGTGGGTTTCGTTAAGCCAGAACAAGCGCGAAGTGCTTTTCGAAGACCGCGGATATTTTGGAGTTTCGACGGTCATCGAGGACAAAAAAGACCATGTGCGCCTGATGTACCATGGCACCACCAGCCACGGCGGGCAGTCAAGCCTTCCCGGCTACGAGCGTTGGGTTTTGCCCTACCACTACCCCGGCTCGCCGGTAGGTCAGATCTGGCACTCGATGTCCGCACGGCGCAAAAACGCACGGATTGGCGTGCTTGGGTTGGGACCAGGCGGCTTGGCTTGTATGGCCGCCCCCGGCGAAAGTGTTGTGTTTTTTGAAATCGACCCTGTCGTCGCACGTGTCGCCAAAGACCCCAAATTCTTCACTTTCCTGAGCGATTGCGGTGGTGAGGTGATTATGGGTGATGGCCGCATCATGGTGTCGAAAACCAAGGACGCTGAATTCGCGCTGTTGGTGGTCGACGTGTTTGGGTCGGACTCGCTGCCCGTGCACTTGTTTACCCGCGAGGCGATTCAGATCTACACCTCAAAACTGGATGCCGACGGCTTGTTGGCGTTCCATATTTCGAGCCGTTACGCGGACCTGACACCCATGTTGGCGACGATCGCGGATGATTTGGGCTGGGATTGGCGAATTCAGAATCACCACCCGACCAAAACCTATCCGGTGAAAGTCGATGGCACGCGGTTTTTTGTGATGGCTCCTAACCGAGCGTCGCTTGGAAGCTTAGCGGACCAACCGGACTGGAAAAAGCCCGACGGTCGAGTGCCCGCCTTTACAGATCAGCAGGCCGACTTGTTTTCGGTCATGAGTTTCAGCGGTCACTAAACGCTACTTCGACATCGTGAAATCGCCTGTCGCGGCGCACCCCGCCGGGCCGGTTCCGGTGAAGTCGCCTTCTAGGAATTGGCCGCTCTGCGCTTTGCCTTTCCACCGATATTCGATGGTCTGATCGCCGACGCGCTCGACGGTCGTGAACTCGACGCAGGCTCGGTCGACGACCGCGTTCTTGATTTCAAATCCCGCACCAAAGTTGTTGTCGCCAAGTGTCAGTTCACTTGTGGTTTCGTCGTAGGCTAAGGGGATTTCGAGCGACGAAATCGTGAACTTTCCGGTGTTCAAGAAGTCATCTCGACACTCAGTGCGTTCGCCAGATCCGGTGAACTCCCAGATCCCGTTCAGGTCTGGCGTGGTGCCGGAACACGAGTTGGATTGATACAGGTCGTCAAAAAGATCGAGGTCCGGGTCGAGTGAACAGCCTAGTGCTGAAATCCCGCCTAAAACAGCGACCACAACTGCCAATATTTGAGTGGAGCGTTTCATAGGAACCTCAGAAGTGTGTGTTGAGCATCATGGTCAAAGATTGCTGACCGAATTTATCGTGCAACTCAACCCATGCGACGTTGTAGTCGACCGTCAGCGACACACGGACTGTGTACGTTCGGAACAACAAGACCCCGCCACGAACGTACGTTCCAAGGCCCCAAGTGCTGTCCGATAAGTCTGTTTCGTGCGTCGTTTGAATCACGGTGCCGGTAAGGATCGTGGAGCGGCGAGTATCGCTGATATAACGAATGCCGGCTCCACCGCCGACGAACGGCGCGAAGTCTCCCAGACCAAAAATGAAGTAGGCGCCCAAGTCGACGGGAATCTCGTAGTAGTTATCTTCACCATCCGGGTCGGCCTGAAATCGGAACCCTACACGGGGGCCGATGGCAAATTTCGAAGCCTCGTACCAATACGCGGCGTCGATCGCGACGCCGATAGGCACGGTGGCATAACCGGTCACGGGCAGCATGGCGCCTACGCCTAGAGCCACACCGCCGAACCCTTGCCGACGCGTATCGACCTTGGATTCGTCGGTGGTGACCAGGCCGAGTTCGGCAGTATCGCGGACCTCTTGATTTGTCGCGATCGCCTTGGCTAGGCGCGCCGCAACAAGGTCGAGTTCCTCGATTCGTGTCACGCTCATGCGCTCAGATCGTAGAATGGTCTCGTTTTCATTATCGACAACTTCCACGTTCACAATCAGCTTTTCACCCAGCGCTGCGATGCTCCCGTAAACGGTGGCTTCTGCCCCAAGCTTTTTGCCTTCGGCGGCAGCACAGCGTTTATCGCCACACACGACATTACCCCGAAGAAACTGAACCTCACGCTGTTTTGAGATCTCAGTTTGAAGCAAATCACGAAACGTCGCCGCGTCATCTTCGGTAATATTTCGCACGCCAAAATCAAGCATCGCCCAAGTGGGCTCCGCGGCGTGTGCGGTCGTGGTGAACAACATCACCGCCACAAGGAAAAAAGCTTTCATTCAAACTCCAAACAAAAATTCGGTATATCTGTCTAGCAGTACACAGTCCGTGCCAAAGTGTCGCTGAATCAACGCAAATTTGCCATCTTGGCGCTGTGATTAGTGTGGCCGCAAGTCCCGGGCCCGCCGGCTTCCGTCCGGGAGAGCTATTTATCTCAGAGGGCTGATTTAATTGTCGTTGGGTGGAGTAAAGTTACACCGCTGCGTCTCTTTGACTCTATTTTGCAATTTCTGCGCTTCGGCGCCCGGTCCGAAGATTTTGCTCACTGCTCACTGCTCACTGCTCACCGCTCACTGCTCACTGTTAACCTAAATCTTCCACACGCTGTCATTGTCTTGCCTACGAGCCCCATATGGCGGTAAAAGACCCGCAACTCTGGAGGTTCACGTGGACGACCGTACGATCGACGCTTTAGTCGACGCCATCACCGAAAAAGTTCGGGATCGCTTGATGCCGGGCCTTGCGCCCCAACATGTTTCGGGTGTCCGCGAGGACGGCCGTAAGGTGCATGCATCGGGATGCCTCACGTGTGCTCTTCCGATCGAAGGCTGCAATTCATGTGGGCTTAACCCCATGGCGCAGAGCGCGTTTGCGTATTCGGCCCCCAAAGTCATTCCGACCACGTCAGAAGTTGGCCGTTATATCGACCACACGCTTCTTCGTCCGGATGTTGATCGCGATGCGCTTCAAGCTGTGTGCGACGAAGCTCGAAAACACAACTTTTTTAGCGTCTGTGTAAACTCCTCTAACGTGCGACTCGCCGCGTCCTTCCTAAGTGGAAGCGGCGTTAAGGTTTGTGCAGT
>JBBKVQ010000549.1:0-3352 GCA_037968515.1 Bradymonadaceae bacterium | reverse complement strand
GCCAAAGACTACTCGCTCGCCGAGGCGGCTCGGCCGGCCATTGGTGGGTACGGCATGTGGTTCACCGTGGTCATCGCCATGACCGCGACGGCCTCCGGCTTGCTGGCGAGCATCTTCGCGGTCTCGCGAATGCTCGCGATGCTGACCGAGATGAACCTGATCCCAACCAGCCATTTCGGGATGCCAGGAAATACTCAGCAGCACATGCTGGTCTTCACCGTGGTCATCGCTGCGATTCTTGCAGCCGTGTTCGATCTGTCCCGAATCGCTTCACTGGGCGCGATCTTCTACCTGATCATGGACATCACGGTTCATTGGGGTGTCTTGCGACACCTGCACGACGACGTCGGAGCGAACCGCGGGGTTGTCGGCACCGCAATCGCCCTCGATGTCTTGGTTTTGGGAGCGTTCTTAATCATCAAGGGCTCGTCGGATCCGCTGATCGTCGTGGTCAGCCTTGTGTCGATCGCCGTCGTCGTTGCGTTCGAGCATTTTTACCTGCGCAAACTTCGAACCGCAGACGAGCAAGAATGAGACGGCATCCTCAAAGTGGCGGGGCTGCTGATTGACGGTCGCAGCCACAACAGCGATGCGCGATCGGCTTGTTGGGATGAGTGGAATGGTCAGGACCGGCGAGAACGGGGTGAGGTATTCGAGTTTTAAAACCCGCGCTCTCGGCTGCTGACTATTCCTCTGAACTAGGAACTGGTAGACTCGATTTTCCGCCAGTTTCAAGACGTTGTACCTCTCGTTCAAAGTCACTCTCAAACTCATGATCTTGTTTGATACGGAACTTGGCGTACTCCTCTTCCGCCAATCGCTTTGCGACTGCCGCCTTCACATTTCCAGCGTTGTTGAGTACCTGATACTCATTGAAGGCTAGAAAGGCGTCGAGCTTCTCAATCCAGTCCGCCATCTTCATCGGAATTCGACGTGCTGCCTGGTTTTCTGCGTAGTCGAGGTACATGGTGACGACGCGCTCAAGCTCCTTGATCTCTTGTTCGCTGAGGTAGTTTTTCGCGACGCCCACATCACTTTTGATGACCTTGCCGTGCGGTGAGTTTTTCCAAGACTTGAGTCCCATCGCAGGTTGTGAGGCGTCCGCCCGCTCGGCGACGATTTCGGCCGCGGTCTGGCCCGTGATCGCCCAATGCAGCTTGTTTTGAACAGTCTTGAAGAAAGTTTTTGTCGTCTCGGCAGACGCATCATAGTCAATGCTACACTGCTCGTAGATGTCCGTAATCTTAAGGTAAAAACGCCGCTCACTCGCCCGGATCTCGCGGATGCGCTCGATGAGTTCTTCAAAGTAATCCGTCCCAAAGCGCGTGTTCAGTTTCAGCCGTTCATCATCGAGCACAAAACCCTTGATTATGAATTCGCGAAGCGTGTTGGTCGCCCATATACGAAACTGTGTCGCCTGTGAGCTGTTCACGCGGTAACCGACGGATATGATTGCGTCCAAGTTGTAGTGCAGAATATCTCGAGAAACCGAACGATTTCCCTCACTTCGAACTATCCGAAAATTTCGGATAGTTGCCGCTTCGATAAGCTCCTCACTCTCATACACACCTTGCAGGTGGTAGTTTATGGTGCGGACATCCACACCAAAGAGCTCCGCCATCTGCAATTGTGACAGCCAGAACGACTCATCTTCGTAATAAACTTCGACACGAATTTTACCGGTCGGAGTTTCATAGAGAATCAAATCTCCAACTTTGGATTCATCAATATCCATAACAACTCCCTCGCAACGTCCGTGTACCAGCAAATATTCGTGGGCGATCATGGCAACGGGATTGGCGCCCGAAAAATCTGTTGAAATTGATGGTCGTGTGCATCTGCTGGTCCGTCAACAGCACGTTGCATTTCACCACATCACCATCATTCGAGGATGTTTATTTCATTGGGGAATGAACAAAAAAGCCCCGAACTAACGAATTAATTCGAGGCTTTTTTAATAATGGAGGCGGCGGGAATCGAACCCGCGTCCACAAACCATCTAGATACGCTTCTACATGTGTAGTTTATGATTATCTTCTTAGACTCCACTGCCGCTGCCCATAAACAGGCCACATCGGGGAGTGTCATTCGGAATGTCGAGTTTTGTCGAAGGAACGAAGCCCAAAACTCCAAGTCTGCTAAATGTCGTTACTATTAAATCACAGACGAAAATAGTAGTAACGGGCTTCTTTCGAAGCATCGCCCATCAGGCTACTGTTAAGCAGCCATCCGGATTGCAACGTTATCGTTTGCAACTGTGTGTTTGTCGGTGGTTAAACGTAGTCGCCGACACCTACGACATGCCACGCACCCGTCAGTATCCATGTCGAAACCAGGGCGCCCCCATAAGCGCAGATAACTTGCGCAAGCACCAAACTGTCAAAGACTCGCCTTTCATAGCGACGAATTGGAATATAGGGGCTTGTGTTCGGAAAGCAAGGGGGGAGTGGTCTACTGACGACTCAAAACTGGGTTTGCGGCACATAACGTGCCGCGCAGCGCTACTCGATCCGTTTTGCGAGAGCAGACTCTTGGCCTTTTATGTGCGCCTTAAAAACATCGCCGTAATCAGCTCCGACCGCTTGCTGTACCGAGTGACGTTCGGCTAACACTTTGCGCCATTTGGAGATTTTTGGAAGCTTGGTCAGCATTCCGAAATCTTCGATCTCATCGAAGGTGTTGAAGAACCTGAAAACTGGGGCGAACGCGGCGTCGACCATCGAAAACTCACCGTCGAAGTACTTGGTATCGCCCAACGCATCTTCCAGATGCTCAAAACGGTCGCGGCATTCTCGCACTGCGTCTTTCATGCTGGCCTCATCGGGCGCGCTGTAGAATCCAACGATCGATGAAAGCAGGCTCGAGGCGAACTCGACCCAGCTGCGATGGTGGGCCCGGCGGAACGCATCAGCCGGGTGGATGGGCTTCCCCACGGTTTCGTCCAAATATTCGCAAATCACCGCTGATTCAAAAATCGGCGAATCATCCACCAGGAGGATGGGGGTTTTTCCAAGTGGTGAGAGCTCTAAAAACCAATCGGGCTTGTTTTTAAGTTCGATGTTTTTGCGCTCAAAACCGCGGTCTTTTTCTAGCAGCACGATGGCTGCGCGCTGAACATAGGGACAAATTGGGTGAGATATTAACGTCAGTTTTTTCGACATGGTCGTTCCTTGGGGCTTGTTGCACGGGCAAAAGCTAGGTGCGAGAGGCCCGAGGGCAATGTTGGGTTGTGGGGTTGTGGGGTCGCAGGGGGGCGCAGGTCGCGGAATCGCAGGGCGCGGCTGGAGCCACGCGGACCGGTCGCAGGGCGCGGCTGGAGCCACGCGCACCGAATCGCAGGGCGCGGCTGGAG
>JBBKVQ010000548.1:0-5816 GCA_037968515.1 Bradymonadaceae bacterium | reverse complement strand
GTGCCAGCCAACACCGACACAACGGTTCAGGTCGGCGATATCCTGACATTTGTGATCCAGTTTACGCCGGTCCCCAACGGGGCGACGCGTGGTCTGGGTGGCTACGTCACAGACTATATTCCTCGGAATACCGAGGTCGTGGGCGCGCGTCTGATCGACAAAGACGGAAACACCGTGTCCCCCCACCGCGGTGGATTTGCCTCAGATGGCGTGGGACCGCGCGGTGATGGCAACTTCGTCAATAACCTGCCTCAGGGCTCGATGACCCAACTGTACGCGGACACGGGGATCTTTTTCAGCACGAGCATGCTCACGGAGCGTTACCCCGTTGGAGATGTTGCCGGTGAGGAATTCCTGACGCTGTTCAACGGGCTACTCATGAACCCTGAACCCACCGCGGCGGACCGCATGGGACAGATCGTCGGAGCCGGTAACAACCTGTACGCACACAACCGTTGGGACCTCGCACAAGCGTTTTCGTTTGGGGTAAACGGCGGCGCCATTCGGAGCGGAGGCCAAGGCAACACGCCGCATTTCTACGGTTCACCCGTAGCGGGACCTGACTCTTGGTATCCTTATGAGGCGACCTTCACAGGTCTTTTTTCGAGCATCCCAACGATCGCCATGATCGTTGCCTCCACCACGACCGGCCCCTGGCAGCGTATCAAGACGGTTGGAGCAGAAATCGGTCAGCTAGCGGCGGTACCTGACGCGGCGGGTAATATGCCTGACCCCGGCCTTCCCACCCGTAACGGCATCCTCGCACTCGACGCGATGGGCGCACCTCTTGGTCGCGACCTCTCGCCAGGAAACCCGCTCCCGTCCTATGATCCGGCCAATCCAAACCAACCTTATACAACCGCAGTCCGCTTTGCAGTCGGTGAACTCGTGGTCGGCGAGGAGTATTTTGCCGAGATTTCCCTGCGCGTAAAAGCTACTCCGCTCGACCCTATCGTGGGCATGGATGTGAACTGCGCCGAGGTTTTTGGCGGCGATGCATCCACGCGCTCAGACAGCGGCGGGGATGGCGGTAAAGACAACGCATGGCGTTATTTCCTGCCCAATCCCTCGTGTGTTGTGCTCAACAACGTGTTTGAGTTTTCAGTCGACCGGCTGGCCGCGCTTAACGGCCAACGTCTGACCTACAACGTCGAAGGTAAAAATCTTTCGACCAACACCCAGACCGGAGTCGAAGTTCGTCAGTGTTTTGAGGATGGCACATTCGTGTCGGCCTCAAATGGCGGAATGCTCGAGGCCAACAGCGCGGGGTGCCCTAATGGGCAAGACGCTGTGCTGTGGATTATTGGCGACTTAGCGCCAGGCGAGACGTATTCGTTGACCACAGAATTTGATGCCAATGGTGGAGATTTCATGGTGCATCGCGCCATCTACACCTCCACCGCCCTACCGTTCCCAGGGTTTCAGGTTGTCGCGGCCACGACCGTAAAGGCGATCTCGATTATTCACATCGATGCCACGGCAACGCCGAACCTCTTCGCAATGGCACCCGGAACTGTTCAATACAGCGTAACAACGACCAACAGCGGAACCGGAGCGGCAAGCGCCGACCGTGTCATGATCAGTTTGCCCCCGGGGTTTACCTACGCCGCGGGCACCTCAACCGCTGGAGGTAACGCCATCGGAAATCCCATAATCACGACAAGAGCCACCGGCGATCTTTTGACGTTTAGCAACGGCATCGCAAATCTGGCCGCCGGATCTTCGTCGACACTCGTCTTCGACGCTGATTTTGGCGCAACCCAAGCGAACGGGGCCTACACGATTGGCGTCGAGACCTGGTATGGCGGCGCGTTTGGTCGCAAGATCAACGACGCCCGTTCAGGCCTTGCCGAGGTCCTGATCGGCATTACCCGGTCTGTGAAGCCCAGCCTGACCGGACCGATTTTGGCTGGTTCAACCCGTGTGTCAGGCAGTTCTGCCGAACCTGCAGGGTCAATCGTCACAGTCTACGTCAACGGAATCCCGGTCGGCACATCGATGGTGGATGCCAATGGATCCTGGCAGGCCACGATCCCCGCAGTGTTCGCGGGACAAAACGTAACCGCCAGTGTTCTGGCCGCAAACAAGCTGAGCAGCGGCGAGTCGGCTCCACCGGTTATCGTCTCTGGGGCGGCGGGAAATATCCCGTGCCGTGACGGAATCGACAACGACAACGACGGACTCATCGACTTCCCTGATGACCCTGGCTGTGTCGATGCGAGCGACCTCGATGAAACCGACCCACCGGAGTGCTCTGACGGAATCGACAACGACCTCGATGGTAATATCGACTATCCCCAAGATCCCAAATGCGCTTCCTTCCGTGACAACACAGAAAGCGGCCTACCTGAGTGCTCGGATGGAGTGGATAACGACGGTGACGGGCAGACTGACACCAACGATTCGGACTGTGTCGACGGCATGGGCCGTACCGAGACCGGGCTGCCCGCCTGCGCCAACGGTGTCGATGACGACAACGACGGCCTCATTGATTATCCATTCGACGACGGGTGTGATTCGGCGATCGACGACGACGAAACTCCCGACTCGGTTGGGGTGGCAGACATGGGCAATGTCGACGTCGACATGGGCTCTACGGAATCGGATGCAGGAGACACTGGCAACGGGCGGGTGGATCCAGGCGGCGTCAATTCCCCGCCTGGTGGCGGGTCTTTGGAAGATGGATGCTGTTCGACCGTCGCGGGACGACGACCCATCCCAATCGCCTTGCTTCCACTCCTGGGGTTGGTCTGGTTCATCCGACGACGATTCATCTGAGTCGCTCAAAGATAGAAAGTGATCACCGCTGCTGACGAAGAAATTTGCAGCGAACCCACCTTCAAGGACATCGCCAAACCGAAGTTTGCCGCCATGTCCTTACACTTCCACACATAACGAAAATTTTTCCTCCAGTTTATAGAAACTGTAATATTTTCGCGTATTTGATCGCGCTGCGAATGCCGGTAGGCTCGGATCTCTACATAACTCGTCGGCAACACAGCAAAACGCCCTCTGGCATGCTGCTTGCTCTATTATTGAGCTGTATCGGGCCCACCAATTTGAGAGTTTGTTTAGGTCGCAGAAACGACCGAGCAAGAACGAAGAAACCGCGCTATCCGGAAGAATGGCGCGGTTTCTGTTTTTCAGCCCTAAGGGCTTATTTTCGTTTGCGCTTGTTGTGCTCAAGCTCAGACTTACGGATACGAATCGATTTCGGTGTGATCTCGACGTACTCGTCGTCGTTGATGAACTCGATCGCCTGCTCCAGTGTGAAGATGCGAGGAGGAGTCAACGTCAAGGCTTCGTCAGCACCCGAAGAACGCATATTGGTAAGCGCCTTCTTTTTGCATGGGTTGATGACCAGGTCGTTTTCACGCGCGTGCAAACCAACGATCTGGCCGGCGTACACGTCTTCTGCAGCGCCCATGAACATGGTCCCGCGGTCCTGCAAGTTGAAGAGCGAATAACCAGTAGTTGTACCGTCTTCTAGGATAATCAACGCGCCGTTTCGCTTGAATGGAAGGTCTCCGCGGAATGGCTCATAACCCATGAACAAGCTGTTCATGATGCCGGTACCACGAGTGTCCGTGAGGAATTCCGAGCGGTAGCCGAGCATACCACGTGAAGGGACGGTCATCGTCAAACGCTGAGTGTTGTCGTGATTGACGTGCACACCGATCAACTCGCCGCGGCGCTGCTTGAGCTTGTTGATGACGGTGCTGGCGTAATCCGAGTCGGTCTCGATCACAACTTCTTCGATTGGCTCGAGGATCTTGTTGTTCTCGTCACGGCGATAAATCACGCGTGGCTGCGAAACCTGAAGCTCGAAACCTTCGCGACGCATCGTCTCGATCAAGATGGCGAGGCTGAGCTCTCCGCGGCCTGAAACTTCGAATGCTTCGGCACGCTCGGTCGGCGCCACGCGCAACGACACGTTGAACTCAAGCTCTTTGTCCAGACGGTCTTTGATCTGACGGCTTGTTACAAACTTGCCTTCGCGACCTGCGAACGGCGAGTTGTTGATCATGAACACCATCGACAACGTTGGCTCGTCGACTTCGATCGGAGCCATTGGCTGTGGGTTTTCAAGATCGGTCAGTGTGTCTCCAGGAAGAATCCCTTCGAAACCCGTCACCGAGATGATTTCGCCACATTGCGCTGTGGTTGCTGGAACGCGCTCAAGGCCTTTGAAGCCCCACAGCTTGGTCACGCGAGCTGCCTCACGTGTGCCGTCATTGCGGCAAAGCATGATGCGATCGCCTTCGTTGATCGTACCGTTGAAAACTCGACCAATCGCAACACGACCAAGGAACTTGTCGTAGTTAAGCGTAGCGACCTGCATCTGCAGTGGTGCCTCGGGATCGCCGACCGGCACATCGACTTTCTCAAGAATGAAGTCGAACAAGGTCGTGAGGCCTTCAGGCTCTTGCCCAAGTTCACGAATCGCGTAGCCCTGCTTAGCCGATGCGTAAATCACCGGGAAATCAAGCTGTTCGTCGTTGGCTTCAAGGTCGACAAAGAGGTCGAAAACCATGTTCAGAACTTCGTCTGGACGAGCGTTCGGGCGGTCAATCTTGTTGATGACAACGATCGGCTTATGGCCAAGTGCCAGCGACTTGCGCAGCACGAACTTGGTCTGTGGCATCGGGCCTTCGAAGGCGTCGACAAGCAAGAGCACCGAGTCGACCATCTTAAGGACACGTTCCACTTCGCCGCCGAAGTCGGCGTGGCCTGGGGTGTCAATGATGTTGATCTTGGCGCCCTTCCATTCGATACCGGTGCATTTCGCGTAGATCGTGATGCCACGCTCTTTTTCGATGTCGTTCGAGTCCAACGCACGCTCTTCGAGCTCGCGGTGCGATGTGATTGTATTCGACTGGCGAAGCAGTCCATCAATCAGGGTAGTTTTACCGTGGTCGACGTGAGCGATAATGGCGATATTACGAATGTCTTTCATCAACAGAACCCAATTAGAAGGCGGGGCTCTATATCGTGGCGTTTTACAAAAAGCTAGCGCTTTTGGTGTTTTGCCAATTTCGTGCAAATTTTGTGGATCGATTTGCACGGGAACACCAGCCAACGGCGCTCTACCGGGCCCGGTCGATCACGATGACGGGCTTGCGTTCCCGATTATCTCCCGCCACTCGCGCCCGGCGACCCATTTGAATCACCTCCAATTCCGACAAAACCCCTTCTAGCGTTCTTTTACTAACCGGATTCTCGGTACCGGTGCGCTGGTCGCGAGCGTGTTGGACATCTGTGAGGCGGCGATTCAAGTCCGTAAGCAACAGGGGATCACGACCAGATTCAGCTTCGGCACACGCAGCGTAGAACGAACCTTCGCGGGCGTTGCGGTCACTTTGTACGGATCCGGCCCGAGCCATCGCCTCGTCAAACGTGACCCGTGTTGAACGATCAGGACGACGGAGCGCGGGATCCACGGTCTTGACCGGCTCCAATGGAATGATTTCAAGTTTGGCGACAGGAGCTTCGACGCTGATCACCCGCGGCACGGACTCGGCCGGTTCACCTATACAGCCCGCGACGATTGCGGCGGGTAAAAGCATTCCCCAAAGGACGCCATTTGCTTGAAGTACTCGACCATCGGCGCGGGTCTGAACACGCACACACTCAGAAGGATCGTCGGCCACACGAGCAGCGGTCGACACATCGAGCTCAGAAATATTGTAGACATGGCGTTCGCATTCGCCGCAGAAACGCACCGGGCCGTCGCCGTCCATTGCGTCCCACTCTTGGTCGCACACAAACTCAAACTCGAAGTTGTTCATCGGTCATACTTTGAAAAATCGTAATAT
>JBBKVQ010000547.1:0-4317 GCA_037968515.1 Bradymonadaceae bacterium | reverse complement strand
CCTACCCCCATAGACGTACCTATGTTACGCCGACCTAGGATGTAATGAGGTAGACAAATGGGTTTCCTTGATTTCTTGTTCGATAAAGAACAGGCCGAAAAGAAAAAAATCGCCAAGCTTCAAAAGAGCGTCGTGAACATGTGCGTGCAGCCGCAAGAACGTAAGTTCATCATGCAGCAACTGCGCGATATCGGGACCGACGACGCCGTGCGCGTGCTGATTGGCCGATTCAATGAATCGAGCCCGAATTCGACCGTCGATCTCGAGGAAAAGCAGTGGGTTTACGATGTGTTGGTCGACATGTCGCGGCAAAGCCCTGCGGTCCAAAAGCTCGTCGAAACCCACGTTCATAAAGCGGATTCGCATATCAACTGGCCCATTAAGGTTTTGTCGGACCTCTTCACTTACGAAGAGATGGCAAATTTCCTTCGGGAGCTCCTTGAGCCCCTGACCACAGACTACGTGCGCGACCCAGAAAAGAAGCAGGAAGTGATTCTTCATGCAGCCGAGTTCAAGACCGAAGAGCTTGCAAAGGAAGTCGCCCGGTTCCTTGAAGACGCCAACGAAACCGTTCGCTTCTTGGCCGTCGACACTCTGATCACTCTCGGGTTTCCACTGGCCACCGAACCCATGGTGCGATGCGCGGTCGACGAGGAGTCTAACCGTGTGATTCAGAAGATCGCGGCAGGCTTAGCACAACACAAAGAGTGGATCGTTGCGCCGGCCGAACGCGAGGCGCTGGCCAAGGTGCTTCCATCTGAATACACTCTTCACAACGATGGCTATGTTGTTGCGAGACGCAATTGATAACCCTTGCCCGACAAGACGTGCTGCTCAACGATGTTGGTGTTTCTTGGCCCCACTGGGCACGAGACAAAAGCCCCGTTGACCGCATTATCATGATCTCGGGCACAGAGGTTCACGGCTGGAAAACCCCCAGGCATATTGCGGGAATTTCCACCGCTCCGGCCGCACAAGTCTTGGGTTTGCATGCTTGGGACGAGGCTAGAGAAGGCCTAGCCATCGGAACGCCTTGGGTGATTTTCGACATTGAAAAGCTCATTCGCATGCTGCTGCGGCAAAGCCCCTTGGCCTACCGGGTGTTTGCCTCCCATCTCTGCGCTGTCGATATTGCGCCTATTGACCGCGAGTTCATCCTCAATGCCGCGGTTACAGAACACTTGGTTCGAAATATCAGCATCGAGGCTAAAAACACGGTCGAGTCGACCCATCGTCGCGACGACCTTTTGGCGATACTGGCTGAACTTGCCGCCGGCTGGGCGCTTGCGCGAGGCCATGCCGACCTGCATGCCGCGGCGGTACTTGGGACTCATCCTGAGTGGCACGACCTTGATCTCGAATCTGATCCTGATGTTCGCCGAGCGATTTTGTCCTTGAGTGACGAGCTTCTTACCAAGGAAGCCGTGCTGCCGGATCATCCGTCCGATTATGACGGACTGAGCAAATGGCTCGTCAACCGCCGACTGAAGACCGTTTCGTGATTCGGATTCTCTTGATTGGCCGTGTGGCCGACTCCTGGGCCAATAAGCTTGCGAGCCGCGCGCACGGCGTCGAGTTTGATGTCGCCCGATTGCCCGCCGCTGGAGTTCGTCAGCTCGAACAAACCCCACCTGATGCCGTCGTGGTTTTTGAAGACGGCGGCACCGACCGCCTGTTTGCCCTGGTCGACGCCATCAAGAAGCGCCCGCTCGGTGCGTTAACTCCTGTCGTTGTAGTGTCCAACGACGCCCTATCCGATTCACAGAGGCAATCGCTGGATGTCGCTGCCTGGGTCGACCTGCATGCAAGTGAAGACGTTCTGCTGAAGATCTTGGCCGAACGCCTCGGGGTCGAAATCGGTGAGCTAACGACCCAGGAGATTCATCGGCCAGCGTCGACTGCGGCACATTTGCCGACCTCGGTTCATTCCTCGCAGACTGCGCCAGTTCGAGTGGAAACCAACGATTTTGTAATCGAGGAAATCCCAGAAGATCATGGGCCGAGGACACTCACGGCGAAGGATATTTTCCCGCAACGATTTTCCGCGGGCATGTCTGACGAATTGGACGAAGCCGAATTACGCCGCAAACTAAAATCAGTGCGGCATGAAGATTATTTTGTGATTTTAGAAGTCCCACGCGGTGCCGAAACCGCTGGAATCCGTGAGGCTTTTCATCGCATGACGGGCCGTTTCGATAATAATCGTATTTCATTTGATCTTCAGCATCGCTACCACGCCGAACTCGCCGAAGTTCGTGACGCTTTCGAGGACGCCTGGGCGGTGCTTGGCGACCCAAAACTCCGCCAAGATTACCTAGAGCACACCACCCGGCGTTGACCTTTTAAACACGATACATTTCATCAATGCGGTCGGCGTATCGGGCAACAATCACCTTGCGTTTGACCTTTTGCGTCGGTGTGAGTTCGTCGTTGTCTTGAGATAATGAATGCTCAAGAATAATGAACTCCCGAATTTGTTCGTAGGGAGCCAATTCGATCGAGTATTTTCGAATATTCTCAAGATAGAACTCCCGAATCTCGGCTCTGCCAACCAAGTCGGCCTGTGTGTCGAACGGGATTTCATGGGTTCGGGCATATTCTTGGAGGGCAATAAACTCCGGCACGACGATCGCCGTCAGGAATTTTCGTTTATCACCCAAAACAACCACTTGTTCGATGTAGGGATCGAGCTTGAGCGCCGTTTCGATATGTTGTGGCGCAACGTTTTCGCCGCCCTGCGTAATGATGAGGTCTTTGAGACGATCAGTAATCCGAACGTACCCGTCACCGTCGATTTCGCCGATATCACCCGTTTTTAGCCAACCATCAACGAACAGCTTTTTGGTGTCTTCGGGTCTATTATAATAGCCCGTTGTCACATTGGCTCCGCGGACAAGAATCTCTGCCTCGTCCCCGATCCGAATTTCGACGCCAAGCACTGGCATTCCTACGGTGCCAAACTTGAAAGCACCAGGTGAGTTGCAGGTCACCATCGGCGCCGCCTCGGTGAGTCCGTATCCCTGACAAACCAGGAGTCCCACCGAAAAAAAGAATTCCTCGATCTCGCGAGGCAGCGGCGCGCCGCCAGCAGAGAAGAAATTTTTCGGACCTCCAACAAGATCACGAATTCTAGAGAGCGCCAAAAAGTCAGCCATCACGTGCTTGGCGGTCAGCATGGCTCCCGGTTTTTCGCCTGCATATTGCTCGTGGTAGTATTGTTTACCGACCTCGAGCGACCATTGAAAAAGCTTGAGCCTAAAGGAAGAGGCTGCCGCCAATTTGACCTGCACCCCGGCATAGATCTTCTCGTAAAGTAGCGGCACGCTGACCATGACAGTCGGCTTTACGTCGGACAGATATTCAACAACCTTCTTCGGATCCGAGATATAATTATTCTGCGCACCGCAATTCACCACATAAAACGTCCAACACCGTTCGTAGGCGTGGCTGAGCGGCAAAAAGCACAGGCTTCGGTCGGATTGGCCGACGACAAACCGCTCGTCCAGGGCGGCGAACTGATGAAAAAAATTGGCGTGCGTGAGCATTACACCCTTCGGAAGACCAGTCGTCCCCGACGTGTAAATCAATAATGCCAAGTCGTCGGGCTGGACCGCGGACAAGCGGGCGTCAAGTTCACCGTCGTTTTCCGACCGTCTTCCACGCTCCATGAAGTCGGCAAAGTTTGTAGCGAATTTGTCTTCGACAACCACCGCTTCGTCGAACACAACGACGGTTTCGAGCAACTCTTGTGCACCGATGAACGACTTGACCTTGTCGTAGTGCTCTTGCCCACCTACAAAAATGAGACGCAGGCCCGCGTCGTGAGCAAGATATTCTGCGGCCTTCGCGGTGTCAGTAGCGTAGATCGCGACCGAGACGGCACCCACGCTGAGAATCGCCAGATCGGCCACCGTCCAGTTGGGGCAATTCGGAGAAAAAATGCCGACTGTGTCGCCCGGCTGGATTCCTTGGTCCAAAAGCGCCTTGGCGATCGCTGAAACGGTATCGTTCATTTCACGATAGGTGGTCGATTGCCACTCACCATCGACCTTGCTGCGCATGGCGATCTTGTCAGGATATAACCGTGCGCTTTCTCGAATCATTGACCCCAAATTTCTTGTTTTCATGCGTCACCCAATTCGCGCCTCATTTCAGCAATCGTGGCCGCATAATTATCTGTATTAAAAATGGCGCTTCCTGCCACCAATACGTTCGCGCCCGCTGCGTGAATCTCAGCAATATTTTTTGCGCTGACTCCACCGTCGACCTCGACGTCCAAATCGGACCGTCCGTGACGCTCCAAAAACGCCCCTAACT
>JBBKVQ010000546.1:0-2865 GCA_037968515.1 Bradymonadaceae bacterium | reverse complement strand
GCGCGGCTGGAGCCACGCGGACCGAGCACAAATCGCAGCGCGGCTGGAGCCACGCGCACCAATTACAGCCACCCCAGTCGCAGCGACGACACCCTCAGAACGTGGTTCGCAGGCCCACTCCTATATCCATCAGGGGCCCGACGACCTTCACGCCATCAAGGACGGCAGCGGGTAAGGACGCACGTTGGTCTTGCGGAATCATCTGCACCAACGCGGGGTCCAGGAGCGGCCCCTGCGAATACCCGTAATTGAACTCGCCCTGCGCACCAAAATGGCCCTGCGCATAGGCGTTAAAGGTCAGGTAGGTGGCGAATCTGTATGAATAATCCAAGCGCGAAATGAATGAGCGGTCGCTCAGGTTTCCAAAGCCAGAAACGGTGAAGGATGTGTCGTCCCAATCACCTGGTGAAGGCATTGACGCGTAAGCCCCCGCGTAATGACGGCCGGTGTAAAAGGGCGTGAAGGCTCCTGATTGAATCAGCACGGGATACAAATCAGCGTTGGCGTAGCCGGCGTCGTTAAAGAAGTATTCAGCGCCGATGTAGACGGCGTCGTCTTCGGTGTAATTGAAGGCGTATTCAACACCCGCGACGACCTGCGGAATCCAGTCATCCTCGCGTGAAAACGATTCGGGCTGGCGAGCCGCTAGAACCCCTGGCAGCTGCGCCTCGACGGCTGCTGGGATGTCTGCCACTGCGACTCCGTCGAGGTCAAACTCATCGATGCCGAGCGGACTCGTGTCGTAGGTCCCACGATAAAATGACGTTTTCACACCGTGGATTAGCGCAGCCTCAATTTTCAAATCGATGGGTCCGACAGCTCCATTAAAATCGGCACCAAGACGAAGCGGGTTATTCTTTCGCAGAGCAATCGAAGTCGTGATTTCGCTGGTGCCAACCACAAATTCGCCGCGCAACGCCCCGCCCACATCCGAAGGACTCTTTGCGTCATCAAGCGTCGCGATGGCATAAAAATTGGCGGCCAGCGACTCGACCGGCACGTGAATTTTCAGCAACGACACACCCAGTCGTTCATCAAAAACGGACACGCTTAATGGGTCCAAGGTCTCGGTATTCAGGAAATCCGTTGGATTCCAAAACCGCCCTGTCCCCCACTTGATGCGCTGCTTTCCCACGGTCACGTACGCAAAACGTTCGACATCAAACTTCAGCCATAGCTGGTCTAATTTAACGGTCGTTTGGTCCTGCGTGGTCGCAAACGCCGATACCGCGCTTTCGTCGACAGTGGGGTCGTAGCTCAAGCGGCCGCGCGTGAAAAAGCGCACACGGTCACCAGGCCGGGCGTCCAAGTACAGATCGACCAGGTTGGGCATCGAAAGCCTGAAGTCTTCAGGTTCACCTTCATCTAAAATCGAATAATTGGTCCTCAAAAAGACCTGTCCGCCAATGGCGAGCGGGTCCTCGGCCTCCATCAACTTCTGGTAGATCTCGGCGTTGGAGGTCTGGGAGCCAAGGACTGCTTGGTCCCGCGAGGTCGGAGGCTCAGCCGTTACCGAAGTATCAGTGTCAGGCGTGACTTCAGGCTCACCAAACATCTGTTCTTCGCGCACTTCTTCGCTTGTCTGCGCAAAGACACACGGAGAGACAAGCAGCGCTGACACAAGGCCCGCAAGTTGGACGCGTTTCATCGGCTTTTGCTCTCGACCCAAGCCTTGGTGAAGATGTTTTTGGGCAAGGTCTGCAGGTCGACGCTCAAGAACACAATCGTTGTATTTTTCCCTTTTTCGATCTCGTCAAAAATCCGAATTTCTTTGGGAAAGTAAACTTCGGCGCCCTTCGACTCACTGAACACCTTTTCCCATTTAGGAAAATACGAGGTCCGCATCAACTTGCCTGAGAGCGCAAAGTCCTGTTGCTTCAAAATATTACCGGTCTCTTTGTCGACCCAGAGTTCCATCACAGGATACGCCACATCGGCATCTTCTTTGGCCGTCAGCTTCATGTGATTCACTGTGAATTTGCCAAGTGTTTCCTCGGCCACAAAAGCCGGAATAAACTCCTCGGCCAGACGCGACTCATCAAAGTCGGAACGACGCGAGTTGGTTCCACCGATGCTCTCGCGCTCTGTGCGGCGCTCCCAACGCCCCACTGTGGGGTCGAACAGAAATAGGTTTTTGTCCAAACGCAGGTAGCCCTTACCGGCTTCGGCCTTTGGTTTCACAAACAGCAGCACAAACTGGTCGGAAGCATCACGCCGATAAATCATCGACTCATAAACGAGGTCTTCTTTGGTTTTCTCTTTCTGTTCGATGTAAACGCGTGCCGTGTAATCGCCAGAATTTTGCTGCCGCGTGTCGATCTCTTTCAAAACCTTGGTCATTTCGGCTTTATCGAGCGCCAACGCCGGCACGGCCTGCGAAATCAGCGCGCCGAACACAAATAGACTTATTATTTTTTGTTTCATTTTAAACACCTTATTCAATCGATTGAAGCGCCTCGACCGGCTGCATGCGTGCCGCCCGCAACGAGGGCCATAATGCCGAAAGACCTGTGAAAATCGTCAAGACCACGACGCTCAGGACCGTTTGGCCGATTTCGACCTTCAGGCGTAACACGTCGCTCAAAAGGATGGCGCGCATCGCCGCAATCGGGACCTCGATGGCTGCCAGATTTATCGCCAGAGCAATCAAACTGCCAATAATCGCACCGACGGTCGTCGCAAAAGCGCCCAGAATCAGGGCCTCAAGCATGAACATTAGTAGGACTTGACCACGATGCATGCCCATCGCACGCAGGGTGCCGATCTCCCGGGTCCTTTCGCGTACCGAAATCAGCATCGTGTTCGCGATGCCGATGGCGATGATGGCGAACAAGATCGCAATCAACGAAAACGAAACCGTGTTCA
>JBBKVQ010000545.1:0-12263 GCA_037968515.1 Bradymonadaceae bacterium | reverse complement strand
GACAAGGACCGCCACCAGATTTTCTTGGAGCCGCAGGGCCTTACGACCAACGAAGTCTACCCAAGTGGAATCTCGACAAGTCTTCCGTTGGACGCGCAGATGGCGATGTTGCGGACGATTCCGGGGCTAGAAAACGCAGAGATCATGCGTCCGGGATATGCCGTTGAGTATGATTTTGTGAATCCGATTCAGCTGAATCACACACTCGAGTTACGCGGCGTGAAGGGGTTGTATCTGGCGGGACAAATCAACGGGACGTCAGGCTACGAAGAGGCAGCCGGGCAGGGGCTCATGGCGGGAATTAACGCCGCCTTGGCGCTGCGTGGTGAAGACCCATTCATCATGGGCCGCGACGAGGGTTATATCGGCGTGATGCTCGACGATTTGGTCACCAAGGGTGTCGACGAGCCGTACCGGATGTTCACCAGCCGCGCGGAATATCGCCTGCTCTTGCGAGAGGATAACGCCGACTTCCGACTTGCCGCACATGGTCGCCGTTTTGGGCTTCTTGACGACGCCGCTTGGGCCAAACATCAGGCCAAACGAGAAATCGTCAAAACCACCAGGGATATGCTCGGGGAAGTTTTTGTGGGCGGCAGCCGGGAAAACCTTGAGTTCTGCGCCACGCACGGGCTTAGCGGAGTTGGAAATGGCAGCAGCCTCGAACAGATTTTAAGGCGACCAGAGGTCGATTTCGAGCAGTTGCGCCCCGTGTTTGCGCGTTTTGCGCCAAGCTTCGACTTGGACAGCGTCTCGCCAGAAATCGGCGAAGTGGTCGAGATTCAGATTCAATACGACGGATATATTGACCGGCAAACCAAGCAGATCGAGCGACATCGCGAGATGGAATCGCACCTGATTCCGGAAGAAATCGATTACGAAGAGATTCACGGTCTGACCCGTGAGGTGCGGGATCGTTTGGGTAAGGTGCGGCCTCGGACCTTAGGTCAGGCGTCGCGAATCATGGGGATGACCCCAGCCGCGATTTCATCTCTGCTCGTGCATTTGCGGGTCTGAACTCGAGCTCACGCTTTTCTATAATCAGGGGCGTCTAGCTGAACAAAGTCGGCCATTTCATGGATGCGACTCTGGATGCGGTCCCCGACTCGTTCTCGCAGCGACTCCAGCGTCGCGCCACGTTTGATATCGCTCGTGTCCCGGGTGATCTTAGGCACGTCGACCGGATAGTTCGTGGTGAACAGGGTGGTGAGGCCGCTGTTGTAGCGTTTCGAGATGATCTCATCGATCACAGAGTCCTGCCATTCGGTCTTTCGGCCTTTCCCAAGCTCATCAATAGCGAGAATTGGGACTTCGAAGAGGGGCCCCAGCACCTTAGTTTCGCCCTGACCTTGGTCAAACCCTTCCCGCAGGGTCGAGACAAGATGCGAGAATTCGATGAATTTGCAGGAGATTCCTTTCTCGAGCGTCAGATAGCGGATGACGGTCGCGAGCAAATGGGTTTTTCCTGTTCCGACATCGCCATAGAGCAGGAAACCCTTGTCACCAGCGCTGAAACCGGTTGCGAAGTTGTAGAGCTTGAGGTGAATTCGGTCCAAGTTGCCAATCTTCTTTCCACGGCCATCCACGTATCTGAATTGGTCAAACGTGGAATTATGCGCGTATTTTCTAGGGATCGTCGCTGCATTGAACGCGCGGATTCGTTTGTCGAGAGGCCCGCAAATACTGCAGCGGCGGGCATAGGAATAGCCTTTATCATCGAACAAAAACTGGAAGCTCGACCCTTCACAGGCGGGACAGGCGTCGAAGCAATCGTCACAGCGTTTAGCTCGCGCAAAATCTCCTACTTCCGTGACCACGTGGCGTTTTCCGTTGCAGGTATCGCACAGGGTCTTCAAATCGCTGAGTGACGTCATCTCCATAAGGGAAGCTATATCTGTGCGGGCAGTCGATGCCAAGTCCAAGAAACGGAAAAACCCCGGAGTGCCGGGGTTTTGCAAGTTAGGGCGTGGGTTTACCGAATGTAGCTTTCGATGCGAGCGCGGATTTCAGCGTTCTTTTCGACCGAAGCAAGTTTGGTGAGTGAATCGTAGCCAAGCTGGCCACCAAATCGACCGAGTCCCACGATGGCAGCGATTCGAATTTCGCGGCGTGGGTGCTGTGCAAGGGTCACCAGTTCCTTCGCGCCTTCTTCACCGTGGATTTGAGCCCATGCGACGATGACCGACGGCAACAGCTTGTCGGTATCTCGCACGTTTTCTTTGAGAGTGTCGATGGTCTGCAAAGCCCGCAGGTCGTTGGTGTAAAGGGCCAGCGACTGAACGGCACGGCCACGAAGCGCGGCGCTCAATTTGCTGTTGGCGACCTTGACCAAGTCTGCAACTGGATCGGCGCTCAAGCGTCGAAGGTCGAGGCGGCTTGGACTAAATTGTTCTGCCTTGAGGAAATCCAGGACGCGTTCAAACGAATCGACTTGAGCTGCAGCTGATTCCTCCGAAGGCAAGTAGTCGGCGTAGGCATTATTGGTGACCAGAAGGGTCGATGTCACAAAAAGGGCAGTCAGAAGCGTGATGTATTTCATAGGAGTCTCCGAGTTCATCGATTCACATGAGGTACTAATGCGACATGTGTGCCAAGAATGCTTCAGTTTGGATTGGGTTTCCTATCTATTTGTTTTAATTGTCTTTTGTTCTTTTTTCGGAAATTTATGAGGCTTTTATGTCTCACGGGCAGGGCAAGAATGGTGACTGGAATGTCGTCATGTGGAAGGTCTAGTTGCCACGTGTGGCAACAGAAGGATCAAAAAATTTGATGCCTGCGAAACCCAGAGTAAGGTGGATGTAGGAGAACCACCGAGCTCCACCGCAGGCCAAGGATTGGCCACAAAAGACACGAGGTCATCATGCGAACAGTTATCCTTCCATCGACACGCGATTCTCAGCCAAAGTCCACCTTTTCGAGCGGCCCTGGCGCCCCGATCTTTGAGACAAATGGCGCTCATACTCGGATTTATCGTGCGCCAGTTCGTGCGATTGCTTGCATGAAGGTTGAAGGCCGTGAAATCTGGGGCCAAGTACTGGATGTGGGCCCGGGCGGTTGTGCTTTCAAGACCGAGTCGACCCTGAATGAAGGTTCGTCGGTCGAGATGAAGGTGACCATCATTGGGCCGGAAACCCGCACTGTGGCTGAAGTTCATGGCGTCATTCGCCGTGCTGGCGAGCAAGAGGGGCGCAAATGTTATGGCGTGGAATTTCTTGCAAAAGACTCTGACGAGCGAAATGCGCTCCAGTGGTTGTACGGACAAGCGCTAAGCGCGTGAGCTCAGGATTTTTATGGCGGTCACCGCCGTCCTAGATTGCCGCCACCTTAGCGGGGAGTGGGGCCTGCACCATCGGGTAGCGGGGCTGACACTCGTGGAGCGGGCAGTGAGGATGGTCTGGGTCAATGGCGCGTACGACGTCGTGATCTGGGCCAGCGACACCAATATTTCCGAGGTGAAAGCTCAAGTGGTCACTGCAAAAGTGACCCTCGAGCCCATCGTGGTAACCCAGTTTAATGCGGTGAAGGCTGCAGTTGGGGTCGCCACGACTGTTCTGGTGATGGACGCTGCGACTGTGTTCCATCGGGGAATGGTCAAAGACCTAGTTTCGAAGTTTGATGGGAAGCCGACGGTCATTCGACTTGCCACCAACGATTTAGCGGCGGTCGCAGTGATCCCCCGTGGGGCCATCACCAGTTTTAAGTCCGTTCAGGATTTCGTGAATGGCCTTGCTGCCACCGAGGTTGCTGAAGACCGGTGGCAAATCACGATCAACGAGCGCGCCGATCTAAAGCGCGCAGACCGATTGCTGTGGCTCGATTGCCGAAAGCCGCTTGACGGCATGGTGTCCCGTCATATCAACCGCTACATGTCGCTTTTCGTGTCACGGCTACTCGCCGCGACGCCGATCAAACCCAATCATATTTCAGTTTTTACATTTTCTTTGGGGATTTTGGGCGGTGTATTGGCATCCTTGGGCGGGTTTCAGAACTTCTTGCTGGCCGGTCTCGTCTTTCAATTGAACAGCGTGATTGACGGGTGTGATGGTGAACTGGCGCGCGTTCGGTATCAGTTTTCGGTGCTGGGCGAATGGCTCGATACCTTAAGCGATGACTTTTCGGATGTTTTTTTCTGGGCAGGTTTAGGCTGGGGCGCGTCGAAGACCTTCGGGGGCATCTTTGGATTTTCCTCGGAAATCTGGCTTTGGTTGGGCGTGGTTGCGGTTGTCGGAAAACTTTTGTCGATGGTGGTCTACTACAAATGGTTGATCGCCAATAAACGTGGTGATCTCTTGGCGTTCACTTGGAGTTTCGACTCAGCCGACGAAGATTCGTCCTGGCTCGACGCTGTGTTGAAGAACCTCAAATACTTCGCAAAGAAGGACTTCATCGTGTTCGCGGCCATGTTGCTGGGGATTTTGGGTTGGTTGCCATGGATTCTTGTGGCGATGGCTCCCGGGAATCTAATTGTCGCGACCGGCGTGTTGCTAGAGCAGGCCAAGGGGCGCGGCACCACCTAGTAATCGTGCGCAATTTCTGTCAACGTTTCGTCACGAACTTGTCGCTGAACTCTCCGGAGTTTTCGAGTACAAGTTGCCAAGACACTTGATGGAGAGATGATGTCCAAACGATTTATGTGGATCTTTACTTTGTTGGTAATCGGTTTCACGGCCTGTTCCGACGACGACCCCTCAAACAACGATCCCGGTGCGGACGTAGGGATGGACGCCCAGTCGGATTCGACGCTTCCAGACCTTGGAACCGATGACGGCCAGCCAGATATGGGGATGGATGCCGACCCAGACATGACGGTCGTCGATCCTCGCGAAATCTGCCCGACGGTTGTTCCGGTCGCGGCTTCGGGCCTTTGCGATGCAGCACCGGGCACATCTGGCGTCCTTCTGCATGTCGGAGAAGTGCTCGCGGACGACACCATTTATGAAAATGGATATGTCCTTATTGACGATTCGGGCATTATCACGTGCACAGGTTGTGATTGCGCGACCGTGCCCACAGCTGCCGCAGCGGCCAAGATTTCCTGTGCAGACGCTGTGTTGTCGCCAGGACTCATCAACGCGCATGAGCACATCACTTTCTCGACATTGACTCCCGCGCCGACAGACGAGCGTTACGAACACCGCCATGACTGGCGCAAGGGGATTCGTGGGCATAATAGAATTTCTTCGCCTTCGAACAACAGCACCGAAGCACTGCTATTTGTAGAGCTTCGAAATTTGCTTACGGGTACGACCAGTATGGCAGGGAGCGGCGGAACGAACGGTTTTGTTCGAAATCTAGACCGTACAGCAAATCTTGAAGGCCTTAGCGGCGTGGATGTCGATTACGACACGTTCCCGCTTGGGGACAGCGACGGAGGTTTGATTTCGACCGGTTGTGCTTATCCATCGATCGCCCCTGTTTCGTCCTTGGATTCGGGGATCTACATGCCCCACGTCTCCGAAGGCATCGATGCTGAAGCCCGTAACGAATACCTTTGCCTTTCGGGCGGAAGCGGCAAGGACTTGATCGAGGCCAACACCGCGATCGTTCATGGTGTGGGTCTGAATGCCGATGACATCGCGGATATCGCCGCGAATGGCGCAAAGCTCATCTGGTCACCTCGTTCAAACGTCAGCCTTTACGGCATGACGGCTCGAATTCCGCTTTTCCGTAGATTTGGGGTGACGATCGCGATGGGGACCGACTGGTCGCCGAGCGGATCGGCCACAATGTTGCGCGAACTCAAGTGTGCCGACGGCCTAAATCGCGATCAATATGGCGGGCTTTTGTCCGACAAAGAACTTTGGCAGATGGCCACGATCAACGGAGCGATTGCGATGGGAGCTGACGACCAAATCGGTTCGATTCGCCCAGGCCGTGTTGCCGACCTTGCACTATTCGCACGAATTGGACGCACTGGTTATCGCGCCGTGATTGAGGCGGATACGACTCAGACGGCACTGGTTCTGCGTGGCGGAAAACCCTTGGTTGGTGACGCAAATATCATCGAAGCTCTGGTTCCTGCCGCGGAGCTCGATCAGTGCGAGACCCTGTCGGTTTGCCAGCAGGACCGACGTGTCTGCGCAAAACGGGACACCGGCAAAACCATCGCTGAGATTCGGGGAGCACTTCCGCAGACGGCCTACGGCCCGTTCTTCTGTGGAACGCCTCCATCGGAGCCATCATGTGTCCCAAGCCGCCCAGACGAATTCGACGGCTTGACATCGCCCGCAGACAGTGACGGAGACGGCATCAACGACGTCGACGACATCTGTCCAGCACAGTTCAATCCGGTACGCCCACTTGATACAGCCGGCCAAGCCGACTTTGACGCCGACTCTACGGGCGATGAATGCGACGTTTGTCCGCTCACTGAAGGAGCGACGTGCGCCATGTATGATCCAGATGACCGGGACAGCGACGGCGTGCCAAACCTGCTCGACAATTGCCCAACGGCTCCAAACACGGACCAGCTTGACGAGGACAACGACGGTATTGGCGATGTTTGCGATACATGCCCCGGTTTTGACAACAGCACCGCGCTGTATTGTCCAACCACCATTTACAAAATTCGCAGCGGGGCCAACGCCGTAGGGTCGTTGGTGCAAATCACCGACGCGCTGGTGACGGCTGCCAGCGGAACGACATTCTTTGTTCAGGTGAACCCAGGTTCGACCCCGTTTGCTGGTATCGATAACAGTGGTCTTCAGGTCTACGCTGGCAACGGCGCCGTGATGACTGCACCAACGGTTGGCAGCGTGATTACCCTCGTTGGAAACGTCTCGGAGTTTGGTGGCGCGGTTCAGATGGATTCTCTTGCAAGCGCGCAGGTCACCGCGATGGGTGTGGCGATTCCAAACCCTATTGACGTCACTCCGGTTGAAGTCGTTGTGGGCGGCGCTAAAGCATCGACCTTGCAGGGCCAGCTCATTCGCGTGCGTGACGTCACGGTCACAAGCGCCAACCCTGACGCCCCTTCGGATTTCCAAGAATGGTCGGTTGATGGCTTGCGAGTTGATGACATCCTGTACGCCGTTCCGGCTCGTCCCGCCGTGGGTGAGATGTTCTCGAGCATCACTGGCATGTTGCATTTCGGATTTTCGAACACAAAGATCGAGCCGAGAAACGAAAACGATATTTTGACTGGTCCGCCGAGCCTTGTGTCTCTTGCTCCTTCTCAGGTTTTTGTTGAAGCCGGGGCCACCGGAAGCTCAACACCAGCGCTGGAGATCAAACTGTCCGGTGGAGCACTCGTGGATACCATTGTGACCCTGACCTATACCGGTCAGGTTACGGGGCCAGCCACGGTCACGATCGCGAGCGGTCAGTCAGGCGCCTCGGTTCCTTTGACGGGGCTGCTTTTGGGCACTGGGACTGTGACGGCGGCTTTGGACGCAGATATGTTCACGGCCAATGTGACCGTTTACGATAATACGACCCCTCGCGATGTCGCGTCGTTGACCCCTGCGTCGCAAGACATCGTGGTGAACCAGACTGGCGTGGTTCGTGTTTCGTTGAGTGTTCCGGCAGGAACCGGTGGAGTTGTTGTAACTCTTGCGGCTTCTGGTGGGCTCACAGCGCCCGCAACCGTCACTGTTGCTGAAGGCGATATCTCGGCGGACTTCATGGTCACGGCGCCTGCGATGGGCGGCACGGGCATGATTTCGGCGACACTCACCTCGACCGTCATGGCCACGGTGAACATCATCGAACCTTCGGCAAATTGCCTGATCATCTCGGAGATCATCGAAGGCAGCGGCAGCAATAATAAGGCGTTTGAGATCCTGAACTGCTCGGGTGCCCCAATTGATTTGACGGAGTATGGAATTTGTCTGGTCAGCAACGCTGCCACGACATGTTCGGCCTCTTCTGCGCTGTCGACCACCGTCGCTGCCGGCGATGTTGCCACGTTCTGCCGGTCGAAATCGGCCAGCGCGACCGACCCCCTGCCAGGCATCGTCAGCAATTGCGATGTGGCGCTGCCCACAGTCGCTAATTTCAACGGTGATGACCGGCTCATACTGTTCCGTGACATCAACACCAATGGCACGTTCGAGAAGGCTACCGACGCTGTGGTGGATGCTTTTGGCCAAACGAATACACGTCCTGCCTCAGAAATCTGGAAAGACCAGACTCTGTCGCGCTGCAATTTCACGCCTTACGACGGCTTGGGAGCTTTCCTTGTGGCCGATTATTTCACCGCGTTGCCAAACGGCGACACAAGTGGATTTGGCGTCGCGCCTTTGGAAACCTGCAACTAGTCGGGACGAGTTAAGCCTTCGACTCACGCGTCACCTGGTACCAGGTGGCGCTTTTTTTTGCCGTTTGCATGACGGGGTGTGCTCGAAGCCGTCTCCGGAACACGCTCGCGTGCGTCAAAAAAAAACGCGCCGAGGTGGGCGCGTTTTTGATTTGAGGGCTATCAAGTAACCTTCAGGTGGGCATGTTTCCGTTCCGTTTCCACGGCATTTCCTCGTCTTTATTCTGAAGCACTTTCAAGAAGCGAATCAATTTATGGCGAGTCTCATGGGGTTCAATCACAGCGTCCAAGTAACCGCGTGAAGCCGCGACGTTGGGATTGAGGAATTTGTCTTCGTAAGCTTGCTTGAGTTCTTCGGTTTTAGCCACCGAGTCGTCCGCCGCAGCGATTTCCCGATGATTCAGCACTTCGACCGCGCCTGCTGCGCCCATCACGGCGATTTCAGCCGATGGCCAAGCCAGGTTGATGTCTCCACCGACATGTTTGGAACTCATCACGATGTACGCCCCACCATAAGCCTTACGAACGATGACCGAGAGTTTTGGCACCGTGGCTTCGCAATAGGCATAGAGCAGCTTTGCACCGTGATCGATCACGGCCCCGCGCTCTTGGTGAAGGCCAGGGAGGAATCCTGGGACGTCGACAAGCGTGACCAACGGAATATTGAAGGCGTTACAGGTTCGGATGAAACGTGCGGCCTTGCGGCTTGAATCGATGTCGAGAACGCCGGCCAAAAAGAACGGCTGATTGGCGATGATGCCGACCACGTTGCCGTCGAGCCGGGCGAAGCCAATCACGATGTTTTGCGCCCACTGGTCCTGCACTTCAAAAAAGGATTCGTGGTCAACCACCAAATCGATAAGCTTTCGCACATCGTAGGGTTTTCGCGGGTCCGCTGGGACAACCTTGTGGAACTCAGTGTCCATGCGGTCGACGTTGTCTCGGCTTTCAATGTAGGGCGGCTTTTCTTTGTTGTTTGAAGGCAGATAGGACAACAGCTTACGAAGTTCGAGGATGGCTTCGCGGTCGTCGTTCCAAAGGAAATGCGAAACGCCGGTTCCTTTGGTGTGAGTTCGCCCACCGCCGAGTTCCTCGACAGTCACGTCCTCGAACGTCACCGTTTTGACCACTTTGGGGCCCGTGAGGAACATGTAGCTTGACCCGTCGACCATGCCTACAAAGTCAGTGAGGGCAGGGGAGTACACGGCGCCGCCGGCACAAGGCCCCATAATCAAACTGATCTGCGGGATCACGCCGCTGGATTTGACGTTTCGGCGGAAAATCTCGCCGTAACCAGCCAGTGAATCCACGCCCTCTTGAATTCGGGCACCGCCAGAGTCGTTGATGGCAATAAAAGGGGCTCCCGACTTGAGTGCGAGGTCCTGCAGGCGCGCGATTTTCATCGCATGTGCCTCACCTAAACTGCCGCCAAGAACGGTCTTGTCCTGCGACGAGGCGTAGACGGGGCGCCCGTCCACGAGGCCGCACGCAGTGATGACGCCGTCGCCGGCGATACGCTTCTTATCGAGCCCAAAGTCGTAAGAACGATGCAGGACTTCGGCGCCGATTTCTTCCATCGAGCCTTCGTCGAACAGCAGCTCAAGGCGTCGTCGTGCGACTGAAATTCCTTTGGCGCGCTCTCTCACTTCTTCGCGCGCGTCGGAGATTTCGCCGAGCGATGATTCACCCGGGGGCATTTTGCTGAGGTCAGTGGTCATTGGGGATCCTTCAATCGAATAGAATCAAGTCATCGCCTGCGAAAACCGTCGATCCAGGTGAGGTCGAAACCGCACCGATCGTCGCGTCGCGTGGGGCGGACAAGGTGTTTTCCATTTTCATTGCCTCGACAACAACCAGCGGTTGTCCTGCCAAAACCGGTTGTCCAGGTTTGACGAGTATGTCGAGAATAATGCCTGTAATTGGACTCTGAAGCGCCCGTTGCGCGGTCGTTTCGGGCGTTCGGGCACCGAGTTGCTCAAGCACGATATCGGCTGACGGAATCACATTCACAGTGGCCGAAAGCTCGCCCTGAGACAGGACAACGCAGCCGTTGCGGTGGATGCCGAATACCCGCTCGACGCCGTCCACAACGACGATCACACTCCCATCGGCGTCCCGGCCGAGCAGCCGCATTTCCCACGACTCGCCGCCCACCATTGCGGTCCAGACGCCACGTTTTGTCTCTTTAAGAGACACAGCTTGTTCTTTGCCGTCGAGTTCAACGAGATACATGATTGGCTCCGGCGACATCGCTTCGCGGCGTGGTCTTTAGCAGACCTTTATGATGCAGCAACGCCGCGACCGCAGCGAACATGTGTGCACCCTCTGGGGGAGGGATCACGATAGCTTCTTTTAAGACGACTTCTGCCGAAGCAACAAAGGTGGCTTCGGCGAGGATGAACGTATCAAGATTAAACAGCCGAACATCCATCGAGTTACCTCTCAAGCCAGTCAGCGCGTCGTTGGCCTCGTTGTCGAGTCGTACACCTGCAATCCATGGCTCTTGAGAAAGATCTAGGCTTTCGATCACGATTTCCGCAAGCCGAACATGAAGTCCAAGGCCGAGAGCCTTTGACACCGATTCTTTGATCGTCCAAAGCACGGTGAGTTGCTGATCACGCCCTAAAGACGCGCCAAGCTTCAGCTCATCTTTTGTGAAGTATTCGTTCGCAAATGACGAGTCACGCGCTTCGATGGCTTCTAAATCTACGCCAATGCGCATGTCTGTACGCGTTCCCACATGAACCACGGCTATCCCACCCGAATGGGTGATCGACAGGTGTGGCAACGGCCCTTTGTAGTGAGCCAGCGCTCCACGGAGCGTGGGGAAGGGCGCTTTGCTTTCATCCTTATCAATGATGATGTCACGAGGATGTGCGGCGAGTCCGCGCACGTCGCGAATCCAGGCCGCGATCCCGCGTTTGGCGGCGATTCGCGCGGCAAACCACTCGGATTTACGTCGCTCGCTCAAGAATCGTGTCCACGACTCGAGTTCCTGACTGCCCAGCATATCTTCGACTTTCAATCCGTGGTCAGCAACCCAAGCCCTTGCCTCTGGGTCGTTCATCTGAATTGTGTCGCCGCGCGACAATTCAAAATCACCAAAGGCCAGCCCGGTGGGAAGGGCCTGATGGATGATGAGTTCAATGCCTTCCGCAAACGCCACCAAGTGGCCGAACTCGTCTCGGACCTCGGCATCAAAAATCAGGTGGGTGTCAGTGACATCGATTTTGAGTGCACGAATGCAAACCGGTGAGCCCGCCTGAACCGTGCGGAAGAGCTCCCACGAGCTGATGCGATTGGGCAGAGATGTCACGTTCTTGTGAACCATTCCCCAGATTCCGATCGCCTGAAACATCATTTCGGTAAGCAACGGCTGAGTCGAAACTTGACCTGCGTCTTTGCCGTCCATGAGTGGTGTCGCGGGAATATGACCGTGAGCGACCACAAAATCCTTGGTCAAAAGCGCGACTTTATCGAGCACTCTGAACACGCCGGTATGAAAAAACCGGCTGTAGATCTGGTCATGATCCGGCCCGACAACCGCCTGACTCACATCGAGCACCCAGTGCGGGGGCGCGTGTTCTGGCGTCTGCGAGAACGTAGCTTCGAAGTGGATATCGTCGAGTTGCCGGCCCGTGACGGACTTGCGGTTGGTTTCGACCCACGCGCGAATGCCGTCTTCGCGGCGTTCTGCGGTCACTTTGATGGTGACGGGTTCGTCGCGCAAAAGCTTGACCGCCTTGTCGAAGCGAACGTCGCTCGCAACCCACGTGTCTTGGCCCAAAACGCGGGCAGCTTCGTGCATGAATTCGAGTCCCATGACGCCGGGGAGCAGCGCGTGCCCCTCGTAGACGTGGTCTCGCATGAATGGATCATCGAGCGATATCGTTCGTTCGAATGTTGCTTTTTCGGTGGTCTGGCTCACTGCCGACAACTCCGCTTTCTGTGGTACTGGGCCGTCGAACATATCACCAAGTCGACCGGCGACCAGCACTTCTCCGTA
>JBBKVQ010000544.1:0-4546 GCA_037968515.1 Bradymonadaceae bacterium | reverse complement strand
CCACGAGCCTTATGGAGGCAGTCGCATAGGGATATTTTGTGATTGGTCCGCGAGCCCGATGGCTCACATATTATTGGTCCGCGAGCCTTATGGAGGCTGTCGCAAAAGTAGGTGACGAGGTTGTTTTTGTGATAGGTCCGCGAGCCTTATGGCTCGCATGCGATTGGTCCGCGAGCCTTATGGCTCGCATGTGTCTGAATAATCGCAGGAATCGCATACAGGCCATAGGGAGGCTGTCGCATAAGGGGTCGATCACGAGGCTGATGTTGTGATTGGTCCGCGAGCCCTATGGCTCGCATGTGTCTGAATAATCGCAGGAATCGCATGCAGGCCATAGGGCCTGCGCACCAAGCGCAGAATCACCGAACTTGTAGATAGGCCAAAAACAGTTCCCAACATCTCTCGTGTCGAGTCAGATAGACAGCCTCCCTGTGGCTCGCATGTGTCTGAATAATCGCAGGAATCGCATGCAGGCCATAGGGCCTGCGCACCAATCACAGAACAGCTAGTTCGCAGCAGCCAGAGTGCCCCCGGCGTCCAGTCGCGAGTTGGCTGTCGCGACAACGCCCTCAAACGCGGCTCTATCGGCTGCTGGCAGCGGCCGACGGTCTGTGCCGTGGTAGGTGATAGGGTCAATCACTTTGGTGCCCTGATTGAGTTGGTAGTGCAAGTGAGGCCCCGTCGAGTGCCCAGTGTTCCCACTCAAAGCAATAACCTCGCCGGCTCGAACACGCGTGCCAACTTTTACTTTGCTGTCAGACAGGTGCAGGTACTTGGCGAGCACGCCGTCTTTGTGTTGAACCTCGACGCAATTTCCGTTGGCGCTCCAATTCCAGTTCACGCGCGTCACGACGCCGTCGAAACCGGAAACCACTGGAGTTCCGGTTGCAACTTTGAAGTCCATGCCATGATGGGTGGGGCGGTCTCGCAGAAGGCTCGTGATTTGTTCGTATTCACCAAGTGGGCTGTTTCGCAGGCGATGGGGAACTTCCACTCCGTCCGCCGACCAGTAGGACGCGTATTCGTCGCCGGTGGCTTTGTAGCGATAGGCAGTGATGGTTTTGTTGTGTTTTCCGGTGAAAAAGCGTGCGGCTTCGATCACAACAGTGTCGGTGGTTCCCAGTGTCCATGAGACTTCGATATTATCGCCCGGTCGCAGGTCTTTGCGCAGGTCGAGGTCCCAAACAAGCACTCGAGAAAGTGTCGCGCTGACAAAGTCCCCGTAAGGTTCGGCAGCCACGGCTAAGGTTTGGGGAATACTGTTCTTGAGTGCGGCGACGGTGACGCGCACGTCCGAATCATTTAGGGCGGCCGGTTTTGCGATGGCCTCGATCGCTGGCTCTGGTGTTGCGGGGGCAGGTTCGACGACCTCAGCCTCAGCAAAATCGAGCGTTTCTGGGGCATCAACGGGCTCAACCGCAGCGAGATCAACGGCAGGCATCGGCACGTCTACGGGTTCGGCATCTGGCCAAAGAACCATGGCCAGCAAAACAATGTTGATTGAGGAAGAGGCTACTAAAGCGATTCGGGTCCACCGATCGCGAGAAATCAACACGTCCATGTGTCTGTCTCCGATGTGCACACCGCTTCATGCGGTGATTATATCAGTAGATCACGGACTTTCGGGGAGCGCAAACTTTGTGCAGAGCAACGCCATCGATTCTGTGGAGGTTCGATTAGATCTCTCTAACGGGCGTCTGGAGGACTTTGCGGCAGGATGACGTGAAAACTGGATCCAATTCCTGGGGACGATTCGACCTCGATATGACCGCCATGAGCACGCAGAATGCCCTGAACCGCCGACATGCCAAGTCCGCGACCTGTGTGTTTAGTCGTGAAAAATGGGTCGAATAGACGGGCTCGGACATCCTCGCTCATGCCGCAACCTGTGTCTGTGACGGTCAAACGAACAAACGTCTTTCCGGGCTTTTTGTTGGGGACCTCGGAGACGCTCACTGCGATTCGCCCAGGCTTCCCGTCGAGGGAATCTGAGGCGTTGGTAAGTAGATTCATGGCAATCTGAACAATCTGTGTTCGATCGGCGATAATCTCTGGAACGTTATCCAGACGCATCTCAAGTACGGCGTTAGACGAAATCACGGTTCCCAGCATGTCCGCGACTTCTCGGACGACCACATCAAGTTTGACCGGTCGCACGGAATCCTGACGTTTTCCACTGTACGTGAGCAACTGTCGGGTGACTTCGGCCGCGCGAGTCGCGAGCGTATCGATGCTCCTCAGTCCGCGCTCGACCTCGTCGCGATCGACCCCAAGGTTGAGCAGGGCGAGTTCGGCCTCCCCAAGAATACCTGTCAGGAAATTGTTGAAATCGTGCGCCACGCCGCTGGCTAAAATCCCCAAGCTTTCTAGTTTCTGCGTCTGAAGGAGCTTGAGCTGAAGTTCATGACGTTGATTTTCAGCCTCAATTTGTTTTGTGATGTCGACCACATAACCTAAAAAATGCGTGGGCTCGCCGTCTGGTGTCTCGCGAATGATGTGGGCCATATCATACAGCCAGCGAATCTCGCCGTCGGCTCGTAGGATGCGGTAGGGTGATTGGACAAACGAAGTGGCGAAGTTCTTCGAGCCTTCTTCAACTTCGGCCGCGACCTGTTCTAGGTCTTCCGCGTGGATGAGGTCGCCATAAACGACTTCACCGTCGAGGAACTGTTGCGGGCTGAACCCGAATACTTCGCCGGCGTTGGGCGAAACATACTCCACAGGCCAACCAGGTTGATTCCTCCATCGAAAAACGACGACGGGCCCTCGCGCGAAGATCTCACGCTCGCTCCAATCTGTGCTTGAATAAGACATGCCCTTTGTCCAACTATCTGGCCTTTCGATGACTTTGGCGGATTTTCGGGTTGGTTGCCAGTCTAAATCCGACTGGTTTTCCAAATAGAAACGCTAGGATTACCGACGCATGGGATTGGTTTCTTTTTGGAGGTGTGCTTTAAACGAGTGGGTGGGCCGTGAGTCGTTCATCGGACTGGTAGGTTCGGAACAAATCGAGGATGAAGTTCATCCGGTCAGATAAATCCGACCAGTCTGCGGCGCCCGTCTGATAGATCGAATTTGGAGTGCGATCCCACGCAGCAACGAGGTTGAAGCTTCTTTGGAAGTCCGCCGCGGTCAGGGTAATGGTCTCTAGACCTTGAGCAAAAGGGCCATCACGCAGGTCGTGGCCGAGATCAAAATGGTTTTCGCCAAGATCCAATTCAAAGAAAATCTGCGTGCCCACGCACTGAGTGACTCGGCCATCATCGATCATGGCACTGAGGAGACGTTTGAAGTTTCGGAGGCGACGCTCAAGCGGAGGGCCGTCGTTACCAAAAATGACGGAGACGGTGGGCCAAGCCCAAGTCGCGACGCTGGTTCCAGCGGTCAATCCGGGTCGTAAAAGTTTGAGCCACGGAGCCAGCCCGTGATTGATGCCCTTTAAGTCGAGCAAGGCGTCCAAGCTTGAGTCTACGCGGGTTTGCTCTTGCAATCCGACACAAGCATTGGCGACAAAAAATCGTTCGGCGCGAGCGTCATCGTCGGTTTCAAACAGCGCACGCAGATATTGCTCGAATGCCAGTACCATCAGGAATTCACCGTCGGGTGAGGTGCTGAAGTCTCGCAAATCTAGCCCCAGATGGGCGGCCAATTCGTCCGTGAAAGTTGGGCGAGCCATGAGCGCGAGCAAGTCGGCCTCGGGCGTTGCATCCAGGAAGCTCAAAAATCGGTCGAAGGGTGGGGCGATATCTCTGAAGATCAGCTGATTGCCGCGGCCCAATAGGTCCGTAATGCGAAGCGACGTTCCGCCTGTTACGAAGCGTACCGGACGGGCCACGCCAAGTCGCATTTGCTGGCCCGCCTGAGTCGAGGCCCACGAACCGAATGTGGGCCAAACTAGGTTTTTTTTGCCAAAACGGTCATAGAACCGATGGGCGATTCGCCAATAGTTGTGGGTAATCAATTCATTGCGGATCAGGGGATCGATCAAGTCAGCAATATCTGCAATATTGGCAGGCGTCATCAATTCCAATTCTGCCAGAGTGTGCAAGGGCTTGGTGACTGGCCGGCTGACGCAGCGCGTGATGATGGGAATCGGATTGAGTCGTGACACGGGGTTCTCGTCGTAGGAGGCTAGAATCTATAGCTACGTGCTCTTTTTGACCACCGTCGGCTGACTCACACTTGGGACTTGTGACATGAACCTGAACCGACTGATTCTGATCCTCAACATCGTCGCCTTGCCGGTCGCCGCATGTTCCGGCGACGTGGGCAATCCTGCTGCCACAACCGGCGTGGACGCTTCAAACGATACCGGGTTCAAAGAAGACTCGAATGCCGACGCAGCCGACTCAGAGCCAGAATGGATCGACGCCGAGCGCGCGCTGGAGTTGGTCGACCCGTTTATTGGAACAGGCGGTTTTGCATTTGGATACGCGGCGCTCACTCCAGCGGCGCAGCTGCCAAACGGCATGGTTAAACTCGGTCCCGATACTTCCATGAATGGCCAGGCGCCCGCAGAATCGCATTTTAGTGGATATAATTTTGG
>JBBKVQ010000543.1:0-5050 GCA_037968515.1 Bradymonadaceae bacterium | reverse complement strand
CATGCATAGTCTTCGTCAAACTGTCATTGCTGCGCTGTGTACGCTTTCCGTATCCGCACAGGCAATACCACCGCCGCCACCGCCACCGCCGCCGTCCGTCGTCGATCTGCCAATGATCGCGCCAGCGCGTGTTAGTCATTGCGGAACGCTGGAAAACATCAACTGTTCCTTAGTGCTTCTGCCTTTGGGCTCACTGTTCCTCCCCGGACTTGGTCAATATTGGGACGGTGAACGCGGTTGGCCCTATACGACTGCGGCTCTGGCTGGCTTGATGGTGGCCGGAGTTGCGGCCGACGCCCACAGAAATTCCGGACAGGTCTCGCTAACCAAGATCGAGTCACAATCATTTCTCTTGGGGGCACAACTTTGGCTGGGGGCTGCTTTCCTAAGTAGTTATGAGACTTATCGCCACAGGGTGATCGACGAGCTTCGAAGTCCGGAAGACCTCAACTCTGTCTCATCGCTTCTGGTCGCACCTGGGGATTTTCGGGCGCTTGCTCAAGTGCGTGTTTTGGTTCCATGGGTCTTGATTGGGGCACTTGCGATCGGGGCGGCTTTTGTGGAAGAGGAAAACACGTCGTACTCGTCGGGGCCGTTTGAGGAGTTCCGGTGGCACGACGGTGTGTTTTCACTTGGAGCATCTTACGGAGCTGGCGTTGGGGAAGAAGCATTTTTCCGCGGGTACGTTCTTCATGGATTAGATCGCGTCGCTGGTTGGCATCCGCTGGTCGCAAACGGAGCCCAAGCAACACTCTTTGCCGCATCACACGGCGATTTCAGCTACGGCTTCTTGGTGCGGATGGGATTTGGGTTGTACTCAGGTTGGCTGGCCCAATCGGCAAACTATAATCTTCGAGATGCCGTTTTCCTGCACACGTGGTGGGATCTTTTCATTTTTGTGGGATCTTTGGCGAATGCTCGGCGAACTGACGCTCCACTTACTTTTAGTCTGCCTGCCATTGCGTTTTAACTCATGGATAGCGTTCGCATTTCCCGACTTTAAAGACTCCGTAGCGGTCCGCCACGGCCGAGACTTTTGAATCCTCGAATTCGATCAAAAGGATGTCACAATAATCACCGTCGCAAACGTAGTTGAGCGTGTCGCAATCGCGTTCAGACAAACAGCTGTGAATGTCTTCGAAGTAGAGACCATCGATGGTCGCAAGACACGGCAGCAGGAACGACTTGGTTCCTATTAGAATTTGTGCGGGGTTGACTGGGTACCTGTCGCCGTCGTGGTCTTCCGCCACCAAGGCCACAGAGGTCTGCCGGAGATCCACCTGAACAGGGACGTTCAGCGCTGCGTTTTGAAGATGCGAGAGGTCCGGCTTGAGGGCTAGGTCGTCAGTTCGAACAAAACCGGGAGTCTTTCCCTCGACCAGATATCTTGGACTTCCAATGGTTCCAGCGGATTCATTACCGTCGACCTCGATCCTCTCGCCACGATGAAGTCGATAGCCCATAGCTGAGGACTCTACCGAATTGCCACATTCCCTCGAAAGCGCCTGAGCTGGCGTTGGACAAATCGAGGTCTCCCGGACCACAAACATGTATGGAGTGGAGGTCGTTTTTTGACGAGGTACTGGACTATTGGGAGTCGTTTGACAGCCGCACGCCAGAATCAGAAGCGTACACCAATACCCGCATGTGGACTGAACCATAGTTGCTCCGAGTTCCGTTCGATGCCCGCACGAGTAACAACATCAAGCGCTACCCCGCCCGTGATGAAAGGCGACCACGAGTCGTCTTGCCAAACGACTAAAAACGAAGTGTCGGCGCGGAGGGCAATGGGATCCGCCTCGAGCATCACGCCGTCAATCAGAAGGACTTCCGGTCCCGCACGAAGTTGCAAACCAAGGTTCGTGGGGCCAAAACGGCGTCCCCACCCGAGTTGAACGCCTGCAGCTAAACGATGGAGGGTTGCGGTGGAGTCCGTTCCAAACCCGTATTCAGCGAAACCGCCGAGTGCCAGACCGTTGACATGCGATAGGTCCGCCGAGACGGACAGCGCATGTTGTATGGTTCCGACGTCTAAGATCGCTTGATTGATCTGGTAGTCGATGGCGAAACGAGGGTTCCATTTTGCATCGGCAATCACGACGGTCGTTTGTGGAGTCTCGTTTCTGGCTGCAAGGAAACCTGCAAGGAAGCCGGGTCCAAAAGATGTTTTGAACAGCTCTTGGCGGAAGGACTCGTTCACAGCACCGCGCGCGCCGCTGGTGTTTGGTGTTCTTTCTAAAGCAGCAAGCGCGATGTGTTCCCCGGTCGGGATGACTACTTCATCGTCGACCGTGCGTAACCAATACGATCCGTCTTTTGTGGTAGCGCGCATCAGGCGCAGTTTCGCAGCGCCGTCAGACGCGAGGTTTAAGTCCGCGTAGCGAAGTCCTCGGCTGTCCTCGATCCACATGGGACCTTGGCCTCCAGCAATTTCCAACGTCGTTGAGTTGGTGAGTTTTTCAAGATCGACCACCCGTCTCGATGAATCTTGTGCAGGTCCTCGAACATGAACATGAATGCGAGCACGCGGATTGGTGACGGAAGCGTTTGCAGCCACCAGATACGCTTCGATCTCGGGATAGGTCACCGATCCGTCGCCGTCGGCGTCCGCTGCTCCGAGCAACGCACTTCGTAGCTGATGACTGAAAACACCACCTCCGTAGACGCTCCACTCGTGCACTTCCTGAGCACCAGCTGTCGACAAAATCACACCAACGGTGGGGAGACTTGGCTGGGTTTGACCGCCGGTCAGATAGTCATCGAATTCGTTGTTGAGACTTAAACCGGAGCGGTCGTCTTTCCAGCCGTCGCCTCGTGAATTCACCATGAAATATGCGTTGCAAGCGTCGATGATCACATGTGTGAAATCGGCGTTCAGTGGTTCGATCACGTTGCGAAGCAGGTCGCTCCGCCGAAGACGTTCGTCAGATAATGATAGGTAGCCTTCCCCTGATTCGTCGCGGTTTCCGTGCCCCGTGAAAACGACAAATACTTCTGCACGCTTCCCGTTTTTGCGGTCAGCATCGATCCTCGCCTTTAGTGCACTGACACTGGAGAGAAGGTTTTCACGAGAGGGTGGGGCAGAGGCCCGTGCAGCCTGGGGGAAAAGTTGTTGGGATTCGGAATCAAGGGTGGTCAGCAGGATGGTTTGATCGGCGTAGCTCGAGAAGATTTCGAAGAAGCGCGCCCCATCGTCATCTGCAAAACGTAAGGGTGGAACTCCCGGATCGATGCTGGCGTTATTGGCCACGATCAATGCGTATCGAGAGTCTTGTGCGTTGGCAGTTGTGGTGAGACCTAGTCCCAAGAACAATATCACTAAGAATGTTTTCATGGTTTCACCTCGAACTCAGCGTGAACGAGGACGACTCCCGGTGTCTGACCAAATTGATCATCTTTGATTTTCGTCCGCTCCACCATCGTTTCAAACTCACTGAACGTAAGGAGTCGCTCGGAAAACACGCCAACTACATCATAGCGTCCAGCCGAATGATTAACAGCGAGTCGCCGCGTTTCACCGAGTGGGGTTGGCTCGCGGGTGATGCCTACAGAGAACGGTGTTGAATCTGTTGGGGTTGGTCCGTACCAGAGGGTTTCACGGGTGGAGCTCAAACCCGCAAAATATGCAAATTTCAGCGACGAATCAGGGTTCTCGTAGGCGATCTTCAGATCATCAGTTGGGCGGCAAGATATGACGCCAAAGGGGCTTTCATGTTGCCCAATAAATGCGACGTTTTGGTCATCTGAGCGTACGCAGTAAACATGGACTTTGGGCAGGTCGCGGCTGGCCACTAACTGGGCGGATCTGGCTTGCCACTCAGAGGTCTCCCGGTCGTCGTTGGCAAAGAGAGGAATCATTAGCAAGGCGATTGCGACAGCCCCAACTGCCATGAATATTCTGCTTCGGTTTGAGTTGGCGGCTGGCGCTTGAAAGACAACTTCAACGTCTCCCGGTTCTTGCGCATCGAGGCGAGCGAAGATGCTGGCTTGGGCTGCGCTGATCTCAAAGCCTGAAAGATCTGTTCCTTCGAGAGCTCGGGAGGCGTGCGCCAGTGAATCAAAGTGGGCGGCATTAGAATGACCAGACCGCAATTCGCTGGGCTCGACGAAGAGCTTTTCGAGTTCTCTTCGGGTCATTGTAAACTCACGAGTAGAATTTCCAACACAAGTTTGGGGTCAAGCGCTTCAATGGCACCGTGTGTTTTTAGGTGTCGTAACAACGCTTCGCGGATGTTTTTGATGCGCCGTCGGATCTCGTTGCGATCGACGCCCAAGGTCTCAGCGATCTCCGCTTGAGAGGCGTCGCCCGCGAGGTGTTCCGTCACAATTTTTCGGTCTTCCGGATTCAACGCGTCAACAAAACTGCGCACAAGCAAGTAGATTTGGTTTTTTGCGGCAAGGTCTTCCGGACTTTCACTGTGCTGTTGTCCCAGGCGTCCGATGGCTTCGTCCTCGGTCTCGTTTTCGTAAACGAGATTCCCGATCATCACGAACAGGGATCGATCGAGGCTCTGTTTTCGAAAGCCGTCGATCACGACGTTTTTTGCGATTTGCATCAGGTACGGCGCGTACGGGCGTGAGCCGTCGTAGTTCCTCCTTGCCGACTCACCAAATGCCTTTAGAAAGGTCTCCTGAATGGCCTCTTGCAGTTGATTAGGGCTGCGGTATCCCGCAAACCGAACTCGTTCCCCACTGCTGTTGAAGGTGAATCCACCGGTCAACATCTTCGCCACCTCATTGACATAGGTTCGGTAGACCCATGTGAAGGTCTCCCGGTCCGCGCTTTTGAAAAGCTCGACCTTGTCTGGATTGTTCTTAAATTCCATCGCGTATCTGCCGCACGGTTCTATCTACGGTTGAGTTGCTCAGCTGGGTAAAAAAAGTGGGGGGATACTCTCGCATAGGACTGAACACACAAGATTGTGCTAGTATCATTCTCAAGAGCACTTGCGTTCTCGCATACACGGAGCAGAGTTTTGGCATTTGATAAACGGGCCTCACGGCATGACAACTCGGACGAACTCGGACCTCTCGAAGTCCCTGTCATCGA
>JBBKVQ010000542.1:0-3596 GCA_037968515.1 Bradymonadaceae bacterium | reverse complement strand
CTTAAGCAGGCCTTTGGAGGACATCCGTGGAAGAGGGAAAAGTACCGCCGGACCTGTTCTCATTGTCGGATTCAGACTCCGACGCAGAAATGAGCAACACCGCTGAAAATTTCGTCGTCACAGGCGGTGGACGTCTTGGAGGCGGAGGAAATTTTGGCGTCGACCTCGCCGCCGCATTGCCAGACGAAGAGGATGCCGTCCAGGGCGCAGCTCAAAGGTTTAGACGCTCAAAAATTGCGCCAATGCAGATGAATGCGCCCAGTTTGGACCAGCAGAACGAGACCAATAATGTCTCCGAAGCCCAACTGCAGGATTTCATTCTCGACGCCCTAGATGCTGAACCGGAGCCCGACGAGTCGGACCCTGTCGAAGAAACCATGCGGGTGGATATCGAGCACACTGGCAGAATTGAAGCGCCGTTGGCACGCCCAGAACCTACTGTCACGTGTCCACACTGTGCAGCGTCCAATCCGCCTGGAATGAAATTCTGCGTGGAGTGCGGAGGCAGTCTCGCGATCGCCAAGAGCGGCGAAGACGTAAAACGCAAAATCCCCCCACCCTCAGACCTCTCTAGAAAAGAAAATCCTTGGAAGATTTCGTTGGTCTCGATCAACGAAGATGGTAGCGACGGGGTCGATATCCCGCTTCAATTCTTGGAAACCACCATCGGCAGAGAAGGCGACACACGCTTTCCGACCGACGCATTTCTGAGTCCCAAGCATGCGCGCCTCCACATCGAGAAAGGCGCCCTCTTCATTGAGGATCTCTACAGCCTCAATGGAACGTTCCTCAAACTAAGGGACGAAGTTAGGTTGACCCCGGGAGACACGTTCTTGATGGGCCGTCAGGTCCTGCGTTTCGAACGGTTTGAACAAGCAATCACTCCAAAGACCAAGTCCGCCGATGGGACCCGCTACATGGGAAGCCCGTCCCCGGGTGGAAGTTATAAAGTTCTACAGATCGGAATTGGTGGGGTCGTACAAAATGTCTACTGCCTCCCAGAATCAGGTGCAGTGCTGGGTCGTGAGAAGGGAGACATCATATTCCCGCACGACAAATTCATGTCGAGCAGGCACGCACAAATTTACACCGGCGACGACGGCAACTGCTATCTCGTGGATTTGAATTCGTCGAACGGTACTTGGATCAAGATTTGGGAAAAAACCAATCTCCAGGATGGCGACTTCATCTTCATGGGTCAGCAACTTTTCCGCATTCACGTACGTATTCGGTAATCTTGGATCTTTTTTTTCGATGCCTCGTTCCAACGACTATCGAAATGAAACGGAGATCCCAGATGCTAAAGACCACCCTGATTACGCTCACCCTCACGCTGGCTTCCGCCAGCGCATTTTCCACACCTCCAAAACACTCCGAGCCGCCCAAGGTGGCGAAGATCGCCAAAGATGCGCTCGCCAGTCTGGATGTTTCAAAGTCGGACACCCAACTCGCCGATGTCGCGGGGAAAAAGCTGCTGTACACGACCTATTTCTACACAGCAGGCGAAGCGATCGTTCATGGGTATGAGCCACAAACCGACGTCCGAATTGTCTCGCTTCAGGAAAACCGCACGATTTGGCAAGGCAAGGTAGGACAGGGCGAGACCAAGAACATCCCAACCGGGCAAGGCGTCTTCGCGTTTCTCGCAGACAAAAAGGCGTCTATCCTCGTCGGCACGCCAACCTCCTGTACGGCAGTTGGCTACTACGTTCGCGACCAGAACGGAGGCCTCGTATCGAAACGCTTTCTGACGCAACTTCCTTCGACTTCGTCTGGCGAAGACAACAAGCTCATCATCTGGGCCTGGAAAGACACAAAAATCAAAGTCACCAACATCACTGCCGATAGCACCCTGTCGGAACTCACGTTAAAGGCTGGACAACATCACACCTTCGATTCAGCGGCCCTGTCAGGACTCCATAATAGTGTCTTAGACATCAGTGCGAGTGGGCCGGATATCTCGGTTCAAGTCTACTACGACGAAGGCTTTCACGTCCCCGCAGCTGATGGACGCGTCTCCGGCAAACTCTTTCGGACTTATGTGGGCAAGATCACCCAAGGCACCAACGACCTCAATCTGATCAACTACGGCAGAGCGACCAAGGCAAAAGTTCGCGACCTCACCACCAAAGCGATCATTTGGGAAGGCACCGTCCCCGCCAAATCACTCCACTCGCTCTCACTTTCAGGTCAGTATGTGCAAATCGAAGCTGAAGATGAGATCGCCGCCTTGGTCGCGCCCTACAATTTCCAAGGTTACGCTGAACATCATTTCGCTGGCGGCCAAGAAGGAATGGGAATTGAAACTTCCTTCATTACTACGACAAGCGAACAACTCTGGGTCTTTTCCTACTTCGACAATAATCCGGTCACGATTTCAGACATGGAAAACAAAACCGTGTGGCAGGGCAACCTGAATGCCGGACACGCACAAGGCTATTTTCCGGGTGCGGGCGTGTACCGGATCAAAAGTACCGCCGGTATATCGGTAATGGGCGGGTCCGCGTCGTGCGGCGCTGAGTACTCTCCAGCCGGGGGCCTGTTTCGGATCGATGAAGAACTTCTCAAGGTCGCTACGATGATCATCGAAGCCCGAAAAGACGTGGCAGCGAAAAAGGGAAAAGTGCTCTCGGCCGACGAACTAAACGCACCTCTCTCAGATGCTGAGCTCGATCGGGCCTCCGATTACGTGAAGGAAAACACCGGATCTACGCTCGCACCGGCGGCTGTTGAATCCCGCATGAAAGCTATGAAGGTCCACTAGATGTCGACGGCGATCGAAAACACCGAGACCGGCTGTAGAATCCGCGTTCACGCCTCACCCAGAGCAAGTCGTACCCACGTCCTCGGATACTACGATGAACGCGTTAAGATCCAATTGGCGGCCCCGCCGGTTGATGGCGCAGCAAACAAGGAACTCGTGAGATTCCTCGCCAAAGAATTCAGTGTTCCCAAGTCGAGCGTCATGTTGTGTGCTGGCGCAACTGGCAAGAGAAAGACCGTAGAGATCGAAGGCATCGATCGAGCCACGGCGACCGAACTCCTGGGACTGTGAACCGAGTTACTTCATGACGCCAAGAAATGAAAAAGGGCTGCCGAAGCAGCCCTATTCCAAATACATCACACTATAGCTCAACCTTCGACTTCATCCGAAGCGTCAGTCGTACTAAGCAAATGTGCTGGGTAGCGAAGCGACATGGTGTTTTCCACCGTCGAACCAACCCACGAAACTCGTGACATTGGTGCGTTGTCGTTTCCGCGATTTCCCACTTTCAGAACGCGCGTGTAACCGCCCGAGCGTGACGTGAGTTCTTCGCGTTTTGCGAGATCATTGAACAACTTGCCAACCAGGTCACGATCCTTAAGGACCGCAAAAGCCTGACGACGTGCGTGCAATGTGTCGCGCTTACCAAGGGTGATCAAATGGTCAGCCACGCTGCGAAGCTCTTTGGCTTTTGCATCGGTTGTCTGAATCAATTCGTACTTCACCATCGCAATCGCAAGGTTGTTAAACAATGCTTTACGATGCGAAGAGTTGCGTCCGAGTTTACGGCCCGAATTCTTATGTCTCATCACTTACCTCATCTATTCAAGCG
>JBBKVQ010000541.1:0-7777 GCA_037968515.1 Bradymonadaceae bacterium | reverse complement strand
CCGCTCACCGCTCACCGCTCACCGCTCACCGCTCACCGCTCACCGCTCACCGCTCACTGCTCACTGCTCACCGCTCACCGCTCACCGCTTAGTGGATGCACGCCTGCGGACACTGTCGTTCCAGGTTTTTCTGGAAGCGAAGGTATTCGGGAAACAGTTCGATCCCAAAAACGCTATCGTCGAAGGGCAATGGGGGCAAAACCTTCGAGCCTGGAGCCGGACAAAGATCGGCGACCTCGAAGGGTTTTCCGCGGTAGGTCCCCCGGATGTAGAGTGGGCGAACCTCGTGTTTACACCAGTTGCGCTGCATCTGTCGCATTTGCGGCACGTTCCACAGCTGGTCTTTCATGATGTTTTCGTACTCTTCGATCACACCGGGTTTCCCAAACCAGCCTTCTTCGATGCGGATATAGTCTTCGCGCAAGCGCACGGATTCGGGGATGATTGCGTGGTTCCAGCACCCCTCGTCGATGCGTAGGTTGCTCAGCATGGCTGCGGCGTGCTGGTATTGGACGCCGGTGTACGGCGTCAGTGTATTGGCCAGAAACAACCCCGCGAAGACCACACTCCAAATCGAGCCCCTCACTGCCGGGCGTGCTTCCCAAGTGGTTTTTCGAAGAATAGGAAATGCCACGGCAAACAACAGGAGCAGGGCCCACAGCATGAGTTCTCGAGGAATCATCGTGGGTTCGGGGACTTTGCCGTACGCCCACAGACTGACCGCACACAGGATCATCGCGATGGGCAAAATCTTGGCGCCATGGTGTCGAACCGTCGCACGCATACGGCTCAAATCGTCGTCGGTCGCGAAAGCAGCCCAGCCCACAAACATCACAAACACAAAGGCCGGCGCCATCGTCAAAGTCAGCGGGATATGAAAAATCACGCCGAGCGTCCAAGCCACACGCTGCCGTCGCATTAGGAAGAGCAGGGCGATCGAGACTTCGATGCTGATCGCAAGCCAGGGCCAGATCGGATCCAATACGGCCAGATTGGGCAAACCCCAATACACGATCAGTTCGTGGACGCCATAGTTGGCACAGCTGGTTACAGGGTTCAGAAAATCACGGTTAAGCTTATGAAACGAGGCCATGCCGTAGGTGATAACGGTCATCCACCGCACCGTTTGCATGAACACCATCCCGGCGTCGTGGTGCCCGCGCCATAACCGCACATGCTGAGCAATCGCGGCCGTGCAGACCAGAAGCAGAAAAACAGATTGCGTCAGTTGGTCACGCAAGAAAAATAAGGGGATCGCCAGTCCTGCTGCGCATAAAGACCATGCCAACAGTCCCGGGCGCCAAACCATTATTAAGATTCCTAGAACATAAATGGTATTTGCTGGCATCCAAGATGTAAGCGTCGCGTCTTCGAGCCATAGGTGTGAAAACGACGCGAGTAAAAACGCATACGTGAGCACACGATAGGGCCAACCCGGGAAACTCCGCAGAAGCAGTGCACTTGAGGACGGTTCAAAACGTGGTTCTAAATTAGACAAGATATGTTCCAGACGTCACGAAACTTGAATATTCGACCAAAGTGTGGGACGAACTCGCCCGCGAGGCACGCAGAATCGGTTCAATACCTATCTGAATCGGTGTGTCGCCGTCGTAGTTGTCGCTGGCATTGGCCACACCCTGCGGAAGAATCAGGAATCCCCTCGGAGTTTTTCCATGCTTTCGATTAAAGAAGCTCTCTCATCGTCAGTCGGCCGCAAGTACCTTATGGGCGCTAGTGGTCTGCTCTTGGTCGGCTTCCTCGCCTCTCATCTTCTTGGCAACTTATTGCTGTATTTGCCTGAGGGCGAAGCGTTCAACCTTTATGCGAAGGGTCTCGTCGACCTTGGGCCGTTGTTGTGGGTCGCCGAAATCGGCCTGCTGACTCTGTTTGTTCTGCATATCGGAGTGGCGCTCAAGCTCCATTTCGCAGGCGGCAAACAGCGTGGTCGTCAATACGACGTCGCGCAGAAAACCAAAGGCGGAAAGAGCAAATACAACCTGTCGTCCAACACGATGATTTGGACGGGCTTGGGTTTGATGTTTTTCCTGATCGCTCACGTCGGCTGGTTTCGATTCGAAATCTTCGTGCAGGGTGATTACACGACCATGATCGACGGTGTCGCGGCGCGTGACCTTCATCGGTTGGTCGTCGACACGTTCAAGAATCCTGTGATGGTTGGTGCTTATTCAATCATCATGGTGTTCCTTGGGTTCCACCTTCGCCACGGTTTCTGGAGCGCATTTCAGTCCTTGGGATTGATGGCTCCGAAATACACCAAGGCAATCGAATTCGCGGGCATTGCTATCGCAATCGCGTTCGCGGCTGGATTCCTCGGCATTCCTTCATTTATTTACTTCTTTAAGTAACGCGGAGTTCGACCATGATCCTCGAATCAGGCATTCCAGATGGCCCGCTGCAAGAGAAGTGGAGCCGCTACAAAGAGTCCATGAAACTCGTCAGCCCGGCGAACAAGCGAAAACACACGATCATTGTTGTGGGTTCGGGTCTTGCCGGCGCTTCGGCGGCGGCCACCATGGGCGAGCTTGGCTACAAAGTTAAGTGTTTCTGCATCCAAGATTCACCTCGTCGCGCGCATTCGATTGCCGCTCAGGGCGGAATCAACGCCAATAAAAACTACCCTTACGACGGCGACAGCACGTACCGACTGTTTTACGACACCATTAAAGGTGGCGACTACCGGTCACGTGAAGGAAACGTCTATCGTTTGGCCGAGATGAGCGGCGCGATTATCGACCAGTGTGTGGCTCAGGGCGTGCCCTTTGCCCGCGAATACGGCGGAGAACTCGCTAACCGTTCGTTCGGTGGAGCGCAGGTTTCCCGTACGTTTTACGCACGTGGTCAAACGGGTCAGCAGTTGCTTTTGGGCGCCTACGGTGCGTTGAATCGGCAGATCGAGGCTGGCAGCGTCACGATGTATTCGCGTCGCGAAATGCTCGATCTTGTGGTCATCGACGGCAAGGCCCGCGGCATTATCTCGCGAAACCTGATTACAGGTGAACTCGAGAAATTTGCAGGTCATGCCGTACTTCTTGCCACTGGCGGATACGGTCGAGTGTTCTTCCTGTCGACGAACGCTTTCAACTCGAACGGAACAGCCGCATGGCGTGCGCACAAGCGCGGCGCCCTGTTTGCCAATCCTTGTTACGTTCAGATTCACCCGACCTGCATTCCAGCATCGGGAGATTATCAGTCGAAACTGACCCTGATGTCCGAGTCGCTTCGAAACGACGGCCGGGTCTGGGTTCCGCGTGCAAAAGAAGACGCACTCGCGATTCAGGAAGGCCGTAAGAAGGCCAAAGACATCACGCCGGACAAACGCTGGTACTACCTCGAAGAGAAGTACCCGAGCTTCGGCAACTTGGTTCCGCGCGACGTGGCATCACGTAATGCGAAGCTGGTGTGTGACGAAGGCCTAGGCGTGAACCCCACCGGCCGCGCGGTTTACCTGGACTTCGAAGACGCGATTAAGCGCGACGGAAAAGACGGTGTAGCCGACAAATACGGCAACTTGTTCGACATGTACGCAAAGATTACGGGCGAAAATCCGTATGAAATGCCCATGAAGATCTATCCTGCGATTCACTACACCATGGGCGGGCTTTGGGTTGATTATAACCTGATGACCACCATTCCGGGCCTCTTCGCCTTGGGCGAAGCCAATTTCTCGGACCACGGTGCAAACCGTCTTGGTGCGAGTGCGTTGATGCAGGGCTTGGCCGACGGCTATTTTGTTGCTCCGCATACGGTTGGCAACTACCTCGCGACGTCGAATTTCCTGGCAGCAGAGCTTACGACGCCGATTACCGAGGCTCACGCTAAGTTTGCAACGACGTTGGCTGAAGTTCAGGCCGATATCGATGGAATGCTGGCTGCCGGCAAAAATGGCACGAAGTCGGTCATCGACATTTACCGGGAGCTCGGCGAGGCCATGTATGATTATGTCGGCATGGAACGAACCGCAGAAGGGCTTGAAAAGGCCCTCAAAATGTTCCCGAAAATGATGGCAGACCTCAAAGAGAACGCCCAGGTGCCTCAGGATACAGACTTCAACAAGTATCTTGAGATGACCGGACGTATCAAAGATTTCATCGAACTTGGCGAGCTGATGGCGCGAGACGCTTTGGACCGCAAAGAGTCGTGTGGTGGGCATTTCCGTGCGGAGTCGCAAACTCCCGAAGGCGAGGCCCTACGCGATGATGAAAACTTCGCATATGCAGCCGCTTGGGAATGGAAGGGTGAGGGAAATCCTCATCAGCTCCACAAGGAAGCACTCGTATTCGAGAACGTGAAACTCACGCAGCGCAGCTACAAGTAAGGAGACGCAGATGGCTAACAAGAGCTTTAAATTGCAGGTCTGGCGTCAGAATGGCCCCAACGAAGCAGGTGGGTTCGAAGACTTTTCGGAGTATTCGCAAGACATCAGCGAACACGCGTCCTTTCTTGAGATGCTCGACCTGATTAATGACCGTTTGATGCGTGACGGCAAACGCCCGATCGAATTCGACAGCGATTGCCGTGAAGGCATTTGCGGACAATGCGGTTGCATGATCAACGGTCAGGCACACGGCCCGCAGCTGGGGACAACGGTTTGCCAGCTGCACATGCGCGTCTTCAAGGACGGCGATGCTTTGGTGGTTGAGCCTTTCCGGGCGAATTCCTTCCCAATCATCAAAGACCTCGTGGTCGACCGAACCGGCTTGGATAAGATTCATCAAGCAGGCGGTTATGTCAGCGTAAACACTGGACCCAAGCCAGATGCCAACGGCATGCGGATTGGTAAAGAGTTGTCGGACCGCGCGTTCGATGCTGCTGCCTGCATCGGTTGTGGTGCATGTGTCGCAGCGTGTCCAAACGCCTCGGCATCGTTGTTCACGGGAGCCAAGGTGACTCAGCTTGCGCTGATGCCCCAGGGGCATCCTGAGCGTAATACGCGCGTTGCTGGCATGGTCCGCCGAATGGACGACCTTGGTTTTGGCCATTGTTCGAATATCGGCGAATGCGAAGCAGCCTGCCCCAAAGAGATTTCGCTCGATAATATCGCGATTATGAAGCGCGAGTACTTGAAGGCCACACTCACGGGGCACTAGCCTCTGAGAATGCACTTAGTACCAGCAGGGCCGCCATCGAGCGGCCCATTTTGTTTCTTGTAGATTGGGATCGACTTGTATATGGTCTGACCACTTTTAACGATGGAAGGAATTATGAAACCAATCTTTTATGCATTGTTGCTCACTGGCGCTGTCTCGTGCGGAAAAGCTGCGGACAGCACCAATAATAACACCAATAACGCGACGACGAATAACGCGACGACGAATAACAACGCTACGAATAATAACGAGACGAACAACAACGCGACGAACAACAACGCGACGAATAACAACGCGACGAATAACAACGCGACGAATAACGCCACCAATAACGCCACGAATAATGGTGTTGGTGGCTGGGTCCCAGCTTCCTCGGCGTGCGCTGGTTCAAAAACCAACGCCATTTGGTTTGATGATCGAAACAACGGGTACGCCGGTTGTGGCGAAGGCGCTGACGGTTACGGATTCTTCAAAACCGTCGACGGCGGCATGAACTGGACCGAGGTCTTTGATTTCGAGAGCCTGCGAATCAACGACATTACCCGCGTGGACGGAACCCTTTACCTTGCAGGGATTCGTAATCCCGGCGGAGGAAGCGCTTTCAAAGTCGCCGACGATAATGGCACGCTTTCTTACACGGTGATGTTCACGCCCTCGAATAACGCGTTCAATAGCGTCGCGCAGGCAGAAAATATCGCGGTTCAAGCCGATGGCAGCGTGCTTGTGGATTCGTTGACCGGACGGTCCGCGACCCTTGTTGCGGCCAATGGCGACGTCACGGAAACGTCGACGCTGCACGAAGATGCGATTGCTGATCCGGACACAACTTCTTCGTTCCAGGTTCGTCGCGTCCGACCGGCCGCCACCGGATTCATGGGCGTCGGAAGTACGATCAACGAGCCCGCACAGTTCATGGCGCCCTCGGCGTTGCCTGGCGCGACGTTCCACATGCATCCCGTCGAACTTCAAGAGAGTTTCGAGAGCGGCGAGCTGCTGGACTTCTGGACTTGGAGCCCAACGAAGATGTTGCTCGTCGGTTGGAATCAAACAACCAACGCCAACCGCAGCCCGCTGATTTTCCGCTTGGACGGCACCGATCCAGCCGTGGCGGCGAACTGGAAGAAAGTAAACCTGCGGGCACAAGGCATCGAATATGAAGGCGGCGCTTACGCATTGGCTGTGAATGGTGACAAGACCGTCGTCGTTGGCACAAAGTTTCCGTCCAGCCAGGGCGGCTTCGTGCTGCATTCGGTTGACGCCGGTACCACTTGGACCGACATCACGCCTGGTCCGGATAAGCCAGTCGAGTTGTCTAACGCTTGGTACTTTGCCAACGGAGACATCTACGTCGCTGGCGGTGGTTATAAAGGCTTTGTCTACCGCGCTAACTAGTTTTTATGAGCTCGGGGGAGCGTAACACTGAGGGGGCGGTCTTCGGACCACCCCCTCAGAGTTTGGATTCACCAGGTCGACTCGCCCTCATCGTCCTCTGCCAAGACTTCCTGCTCGTGGATGTCCTCGCCGTAATCGGCTAGATCGACGCCCGAGAGCTTCCCGTTTTCGAAGTTCCATTCGCTATAAACACCTGCACGCAGACGGTATTCGAGGTCGGTCGATACGACGCCATCGAACTCCTGATCGTGTTGCGCTAATGGGGGGCCCATCAATGCAATGACTTCGGATATCTCGGCGTTTCGGGTCAATTCGACCGAGCGCCCATTCAGCAAAATCGACGGTGGCGTGGATTCCTCAAAGTCGACCGACATGGAGTCGATGAGGTCGTCCTCTACGTTTATGAACAGCCCATGTCGGGTGTAATTATAAAAATCTGTGGAGAGGTTTTTGTCTGGGGCTCCCAGCGGAGCCAACGACAAGGGGTTTTGGCCCAAGTTTGTGGACTGACCGTTGCCGAAGCTCAGCTCGCCGGTGCCAAGGTCGATCGTGACCCTAAGGCCGGGTGCAGCCACCCAACGATCGCGTGGATGGGGCGGGGTGGCCGTAAACAGGTTTTTTAACCATTCAAACATCAGAGCCTCATTATGGTAGGGGCGGCGTTCATCGTCGTAGACGTCATCCAACAAAAACCAGAGAGAGGTATTCCAGCTTACCAGCCTCAAAGTGCCACCGACTATGAAAAGAATTGTTCCATTGGTAGTAAAGCGTGCTCGCTTCCTCGTCTAACCAAGGCTCAATATCGTGTGGGAGATCATTGAGGAGCTCGATGACCTCGTCGAAGGTTGTGGAAGACGATAGATTTGCGGGGCGTCCATTGATCAAACATGGCACAACAGTCGGCTGCTGAAAATCGATGTCGAAGTCGCCCACTAAAAAGGGATCTTCGTCTTTTCCCCAATGATCGATGGAGATGCTGATCCCAAGTGCCTGATAGACGAGAGGCCCATTTGGGTTCTCGTCGGGAGGCCCCAACGGCGACAGGGTCGACATGTCCTGCCCGAGGCTAGTCGAGGAACCGTCTCCGAAGCTGAGTTCGCCCGTGTAAATGTCGACTGCAATCGATAGATCTGGAATGCGGATCCATTGGTAAGGATCCTCCCAACCAAGAGGGTCATCCCATGAAAGGAACAAATTTTTGAGCCATGTAAACATCAGATTTTGATTATGGTTTAGGCGGCGTTCATCGTCGGAGACGTCTTATCAATACACAAGAA
>JBBKVQ010000540.1:0-10522 GCA_037968515.1 Bradymonadaceae bacterium | reverse complement strand
TATCTGGTGCGCGTTTATCGCTATCACGAGGCTGTAGAGTTGGACCGCCGAGCTTTGAAGCTCGTTCCCGGCCACCCTGAGGCGTTGCTAGGCTTGGGGATTGGCTTGTCGCGAACAGGTCTGGAAGACGAAGGTTTCGATGCGCTGCGGGATGCCTTTGATGCCGACCCCTACAACGTGCGCGCCTTCAACATGGTGGAGCTCTATGAAAAGGTGATGCCTGACTACGAATTCACCGAATACAAAGGTTTTCGGCTGCGTGCGTCGAGGCAGGAAAACGACGCCATCAATGCGATTGTCGCCCCTGTGGTCAAAGACGCGTTGGGGCTCTACACCGCAAAATATCACTTTACGCCCAACCCGTATTTGGCCGTCGAGGTCTATCCTTCGGCCGAGACTTTCGCGGTACGTTCGGTAGGATTACCCAATGTTTCGCCTCAGGGGATTTGTTTTGGCCGCGTGGTTGTCAGCCGCAGCCCGAGCGAGGGCAACTTCAATTGGCGACAGGTCATCTGGCACGAGCTAGCCCACGTCTATCATATTCAAGTTTCCAATAACCGGGTTCCTCGCTGGTTCACTGAGGGTCTGGCCGAATACGAAACCAACGTTAAAGAACGCGGGTGGCAGCGACACCACGACCGCGAGTTATCAAAAGGCCTGTTTGCCGGAAAATTGCGGGGCGTCATGGACCTCGACAAGGGCTTTACCCAAGCGCGATCCTTCGAAGAGATTCTTCGGGCGTACCATCAGGCGAGCCTCGTGATTCACTATTTGGTCGAGACTCACGGGTTCGAGAAGATCGTTGCGATGCTCCAAGCATGGGGGGAGAATCAAACGAATGACCAGGTTTATCGCGGGGTTCTGGGCGTGGCCCCAGCCGACATCGATGCCGGCTTTAAGGCTTGGCTTGGCCGCAGATATCTGAATTTTTATGGACAGCTTAACGTGGATTTAACCGATATCGGTTCAGCGCGTGACCTCGAAAAGAAGGCGGCTAAGGCCCCCGATGACGGCTTTGTCTGGGCGCAATTGGCCGTTGCCAAGGTGCGCGACGGAGACGTGCTAGGTTCGAACGCGGCCATTGAGCAAGGTTTGGCGGTTGGAAAGGGTGATGCGCGGGTTCACTACGTCGCTGCTCTTCTGTTCTTCGACCAAAACCGGATGAAAGACGCTTATGCGCAGGGGATTGCGGTGCTCGATGAGATTCGGGACTCGTACGATGTTCGGATGCTTTTAGGGGCATCTTCGTCGGCGCTTGAACGAATGGACGAAGCCGCCATTCATTATCAAGCGGCCACTCAACTTTGGGGCGATGGCGTCGAGGCGTGGCAGGCCTTGGCCAGAATAGCCCAGACTCAAAAGAACGATAAGACCCGTGAAAAAGCTTTGTCGAGGATCTTTGATTTGGACCAGCATGACTCGGTGGTTGCCCGGCAGTGGTGGCAGTGGAATATGGACAAGAAGTCGCTGCCGCGTGCTCGTGAAGCCGCAGAGCGCTGGATTGAGATTTCTCCATTCGATCGTCGAGCGCAATTTGCAGTGGCCGAGACCGCTCTAAAACAAGGCGATGACGCCCGCGCCACAACTGCGTATCGCGCCGCGATCGCCGTTCGGAGTTCCGACATGCGCGAGGTGATTTTGGAGGCCCTTGAACGGGGCCGGCAGACAAAACGCACCAAATTCGTCGAAACCTGGCAAAAGCGTGCCGTCGAGGAAAAAGTCCCGGCGCGTCTGGTTGAACGGGCCTTAAAGGGCGATAGCTAACGGCCGCGCAGGGAATCGCGAAAGGCTCGCGCGTTATCTTCTGCGGCTTCAGCCGTTGGTGCGGAACAAATGATGTGTCCCATCTTGCGTTTTGGCCGGCTCGGCGTCTTCCCATACAGGCAGACTTCCTCGACGTCCGGATGTTTGCTCCATGACCGCATGTCGAGACCGGCCGAGTCTCCCCAAATTTCGCTAAGTAAGTTCGCCATCGCAAACCCGCCGGGCCAAACGTTTGGCGCAAAAAGTGGGATTCCCGCCAGGATTCTGGCGAGCGCGTCGAACTGGCTAAAAGAGCACGCTTTGCGGGTGACATGGCCTGAGTTGTGCGGGCGCGGGGCAAACTCATTGATGAGTAGATGATAACCGTCAACTTCAACGGTTGGGCCTGCACAAGGTGTCTGAGTCACAAAAAACTCAGTCGTCAGCAAGCCGATCACGCCAAGCTCGTGCGCGGATTTAACCGCGATTTCGCGCGCAACCTTTTCTAGGGACTCAGGCAGTCCGGTGGGGACAACCGTCACGTCGAGAACGTGTGAGCGGTGCGTGTTTCTAAATACCGGGAACTCCGATACGCGACCGTCGCCGTCGCGAGCAATAATGCAGGAAAGCTCGGCCTCGATGACGATGGGTTCTTCGGCGACAAACCCTTCTCCGTGGGCATCGTGGACGTCGGTCACCATTCGGTCGCGCGCCGCGATTCCGTCGATGAAACGTTGCCCAAGACCATCGTAACCACCAAGCGATGTCTTCACGATCCGGGGAAAAGTCGCCAACTTCGCCAGCGATTCGGCGTCTGGTAGGACCTCGAAGTGCGCATGAGGCAGCCTGGTTGACCTCAGGAAGGACTTTTCGCGTGCTCGATGCTGCGTAAGTCGAATCACGTCAAGGCTAGGCACGTAGTTGGCCTCGATGCGCTCCAGGACTTGAATGGGCACATGTTCCATCTCGAACGTGACCACATCGCACTGTTCGACAAACTTTCTGACAGCGTCTTCGTCGTGAAAGTCGCCAATAGTGACGTCGATAAAGCGTTGGTGAGCTGTCGAGCCCGTCTGCGCAAAAAACTTAGGCCGCAGGCCGAGCGAAAAAAGGGATTCGCCCAACATGGCACCAAGCTGCCCGCCACCAAGAATTCCAACGGTCTTCATTTCGATTCGAGGCGCTGGCGGACGTTTTCAGACGACGCGGCGGCAGCAGCGGCGCGTTCGGTGCGATAAACCGTCAGTTTGGAGGCGAGGGTCACGTCGTGTAACGCAAGGACTTGCGCGGCGAAGAGCGCTGAGTTCACCGCGCCAGCTTTGCCGATTGCAAAGGTTGCAGTGGGCACACCAGCTGGCATTTGGACAATCGACAACAACGAGTCCATGCCCTTTAAGGCGCGGGATTCTACCGGAACGCCCAAGACGGGAAGCGTGGTTAAAGCGGCAACCATTCCCGGCAGGTGGGCAGCGCCGCCGGCTCCAGCAATAATGACGTGAAACCCATTTTCAAGTGCCGTCGAGGCGAACTCGACCATCCGCATCGGCGTGCGATGGGCGCTGACAACTTCAATATCGTAGGGAATCTCGAACTGAATCAGGATATCCTCGGCGTGACGCATGGTCTCGTAGTCCGAGTCGCTCCCCATGATGATGGCCACACGTCCCATGCTGAGTCCTTAAGTGCGTCGTCGAGCAAAACCAAAGAAGGCAAAAAGCATCAGAAGTGAGGTCGACCCGAGACCGACCGAACAGCCGCTGGATTGAGCGTTTCGTGCTGCCGCGGTATCGATGAGCTCGACATCCGGAACGGGTTCGACACAAGCATCGCCGGCCGGGTCGCTGTCTGTGTTGATTTGATCCGGATTGGCGACGTCTGGGCAGTTGTCGACGGCGTTTTCGACGCCGTCATTATCAGCGTCTGTGTCACACGCGTCACCAAGGGTGTCGCCATCTTCGTCGGCTTGATCTGCGTTCGTTACCAATGGGCAGTTGTCGCTCGCGTCCAAAACTCCATCATTATCTGAGTCAGTATCGCATGCGTCGCCCGCGCCATCATCATCCACATCGGACTGGTCCGGGTTTTCGAGGTTCAAACAATTATCTGTTTCGTTCGAGATTCCGTCGAAATCGACGTCGAATTCAGGCACCGCGCTGGCGCCCTTGGTGACCCAAAAATGAGGCTCATAACCACCGAGGTCAGCAGCGTATTGGCCTTTTTCGCGAAGCCATTCGCCCCATTCAAACACGCCCGAGTAAACCGATGCAGCGCACCCGTCTGGTCCGCGGGAAAGTGCACCCAAGACGCGACCTTGAGCGTCGAGGGGAGTTCCGCCCGAATCGCCCTGACAGGTACCATCGCTACCTAAAAACTCGCTGTTTTGAACCGACGTGAAGTCCGGACATCCGCTGCCAGCACATTGGACGCTTCGGTTGTCGATACGTCGTCTTACGCCTGAACCTGAGCCGTCGCCGACATGCCCGTAGCCGATCGCTGCGTAGACTTCATTTCTTGCGGGTGGTGCGTCAATTCGAGGAATCACCGGGATGGCGTCCACCAATCCAACGTTCTCGGTGAGCACCAGCAGTGCGATGTCGTTGCCGCACATGTCATTGACGTCGTCGGGAACAATCACCTCTTTCACTCGACGAAATCGAGCGTTGCGGCTCATATAGGTTTCCGTCGTGACCAACAGGTTATTCGGTGAAAGTTTGGTACCGAATGCCGTCTCGCCACAAATCACGTATTGCGTTGCGACTTCGGCGACGCAGTGTTGCGCAGTGAGGACGAGGTTTGGTGCGATCAACGTCCCCGAACAAATTCCACCCGCGTAACCCTGAGCCGCGTAAATCCCGACGGTGGCGGTGTCCGCTGCGTCAACAAATCCGCCTTTGATCTCTTGCCGGTGGATTCGATTAACGTCTTCGGTAGCCGTGTCGCCGCAGCCCATAGATAACAAAGAAAGACCGAGGAGGGCTGTTGACAGCTTACTGACATGACTCACGGGGTACCTCAAAATGCGGAGATTCCATTCGTTGAACGGCGCCGACGATAACAGACGGTAGGTGTCGGTGCTACAGTTCCCTTCATATAGCGTCGGCTAAGGGCGGGAGGTGTGATGCACAAAGTGTCTGTCGAGGAACAGATCAACCGCCGCCGCGATTTCATTAGGGTACTCGTAGAGTCCGGCGTGGGTCGCCTTGGGCAGGTAAAGCAGCTGCGATTCTGGGATCTTGTCGTTCATATGGCGTGAGAGTCGCTGCGGCGTCAGTAGATCTTTTCCTCCGGCGATAATCAGCGTTGGAACGTCGATCGTCGACAAGATGTCTGCGGCAGAATGACCTTGCATCAGCACTCCCATCCGCGCCCAAGTCGGCCCGTCGATCAGTTCGAAGTGGTCATAGAACGGTTGCATCGACTGGCGGTTAACGTTCCTGCCGATCATCCCGATGAGCTTGTTTGCTGGGTGCGACCAAGGCGCCTTCATTGAGTGGTAGGCCATTGACAACACCTTGCCCGATGTCGGAGGGGCGAAGCGCTTGAAAACCTCGAAAGTGGTCTTTCCCAAGGCGGGGTGGATCGCGTTATCGAAAGGGTGCTCGTAGGTGCCCAGCACGGGAATCAGGCCTGTGATCCGCTCCGGAAACTGGCGCCACGCCTCGAAAATCACCTGACACCCAAGCGAAAACCCAGCCAACACGGCTTTTTCTATCCCTGCGGCGTCCATCACGCGACGAAGGTCGTCTGCGCAGAAAGGGATGCTGCAGTGATCTAAGTTTTTTGCGGGGCCCGAGCGGCCGTGGCCTTTCAGATCCCACACGACGGTTTTATGATGGGGGACGAGGTGATCACGCAGAAGGTCCCAATAGAAATGGGAGGTTGCGTAACCGTTTGTGAAGATGATTGGCATCCCCTCGCCTCGTGTATCCCAGGCGAGTGATGTACCATCTGCAGCCAGCGTGAAGCTTGGCCAATACTTCTTGGTTTTGCTCATTGGGGCAGCATACCTTGGCGATCGTGTGTCGACCAGCAACTATGGCAAGCTGAGCACGGAACGGATAGGTTGGTGAAGAGCAGTTTTGAAGGAGAAACGATGCGTGAAATGATCATTTTGGCTTTGTGCGTGGGGCTTTTCGGCTGTGGAGACGGTCCACCGAAATGGCCTGCAGAAACCCGAATGACCACAAAATCGGTTTCGGGCACAGCGGTTACTTTGGAGTGGCCTGCGCCGCAGGACGCCGATGGAATTAAGGCCTACGCGGTCCGTCAAAACGACACGCTTCTTGCCCAAATCGAGGGCAACGTCATGACGTATACTGCCGAAAATTTGGAAGGAATGACTGAGTACAAATTCGCGGTCGTTGCACTCGATAATACGGGCAAGTGGTCAGAACCATTATTACTTTCGGTAAAAACCGGTGACTCCGAGGCTCCGAAATGGCCTGAAGGGGCAGAGCTGACGACTGCGTTGGAGTCGAAAGGGCCGCTTGGAACGGCAGTAACTTTCACTTGGTCCGAGGCCAAGGATAACGTTGCCGTGACGGGGTACCGCGTGGTTTCGGATGGCGAAATCGTGGCCGAAGTCGGCGTTGATGGTCGCGAGCTTGTTCATCAATCGGTCGACGTTGATGGGTCTTACCAGGTTCATGCGTGTGACGAAGCCGGCAACTGTTCTGACGACGGCCCGACGGCTCGAGTTTGGGCCAATAATGGTTTGCGGCCGATGTTACGGTCGCAGGGGTTGCTTCAGCAGCCTTCTCAGGGACTTGGTGCGCCGTCATTGATGCAGGCGCCCGGACTTAAGGTGACACCGTGAAATGGTTTTTCTTGTTGTTCTTCATCGCGGGCTGTGGAAGCGATTCGGCCAAAAAAGCGGCCCCGACGACCCTGTGCGGTAATGGAGAATTGGACCCGGGGGAATCTTGCGATCCCAACATCGCAGCCACCGAAGCCGGCTCGTGCCCGACCTCGTGTGCTGCGGGCGGTTGCGAGGTTGCCACGCTGACTGGCACGCCGCTTTCGTGCAACGCGCGCTGCGTTGTCGAGCCTGTCGCGTGTGCCGATGGAGATGGTTGTTGCCCGCTGGGTTGTGACTCGACTTCGGACGCAGAATGCACAAATACCTGCGGAGACGGCGTCGTGGATTCGCCCGAGACCTGCGATGGCGACTGCGTGTCGAGTTGCGGTGACGCTTGTGGCGGCCTGACACTGGCGGGCGACGCAACGACGTGTTCATCGCGTTGTGAGGCTGGCGCACCGGTTGGTTGCAATTCAGGTGATGGATGTTGTCCGGTGGGATGCACCGCCGACGAAGACAACGACTGCGACGCCGCCGCGGCGTGCGGTGATGGTGTCGTCGATCAGGGCGAATCATGCGATGGCAATTGCCCAACAAGCTGTCAGTCTGCTGGCGCATGTTCAGTGGCCCGGTTGAGCGGATCGGCAGGGACCTGCGACGCCCAATGTGTGGATTTCAATGTCACATCTTGTGTTGGTGGCGACGGTTGCTGTCCAGGTGGTTGCACGCCACAAACGGATACCGATTGTTCGATGACGTGTGGCAATGGCTCGGTCGACACAGGCGAAACCTGTGATGGCAACTGCCCAACTTCATGCGCGGCGCCAAATTCGTGCACAGTGGCCACGTTGGTGGGGGCTGCAAATACCTGTTCGGCGGCCTGTCAGCTTCGAGCCGTGACGGCTTGTTCAAGTGGCGACGGCTGTTGCCCCAATGGTTGTACGTTTGCTTCGGATACTGATTGTGCGTGCACGCCTAAGACCTGCGCTGATGTCGGCGCCCAGTGTGGCAGCGTCCCGAACGGATGCGGTCAAATGATCCAGTGCCCGACCTGTGGAGCAGGCAAAGCGTGTTCGCAAAATACGTGCATTACCCAGCCAGCAGGCAACGGAACCGTCGGTGCGCTTTGCACAGGCGATTCGAACTGCGCTCAGGGGCTGGTTTGCGACATTACTGTTGCCGGGGGTTATTGCACGATGGCGTGTGACTTTACTGCAACGTCGTGTCCCGCCGGGTCGAGTTGTGGGCTGATTTCACTTGCTAACCAATTCGAGTGCGGCCGAGTTTGCACTAGCTCTGCTCAATGCGAAGGTACTCAAACCTGTGCACCGCCAGCTTTACCTCTCTTGCCTGGGATGATTTGTACGCCATGAATATTCGATACCTCCTATTGCCATTTCTGCTGGTTGCTGCAGCGTGTTCGTCTGATTCGAATGACTCTGCCAACAACGTTGTCTCGAACAATTCGACCAATACGGCTTCGAATAACGCGACGACCGGCTCGACGACTGGCTCGACGAATAATGTCGTGGCTGACATGGGCCGCGACACCAACAACGCTGTGGCGGATGCCGGTTCAGACATGACGCTCGCCGATCTTGGGCAGGATCTCTCGGTCGATGCCTCGCCGGATGTCGGGGATCCCTACGCCAGCCGTCCGTTAGGTCAGTGTGCGGTCACGGCGGACTGTCCGGATAACCCAAACGGCAAAGACTGTAATCGCGCGCTTCCTGGCGGCTCGTGTGGCGCCTGTGACGCGGTCAATGACCAGTATTGCGATGACACCTGTTTTAACGGGACGTGCATCACCACCTGCGCAACCACCGAGGAATGCCCAGCAGGTCTTCGTTGTACGGGTTCTGGACGTTGTGCGGCTCAACCATGTTTGGATGATGTCTGCCCAGTTCCAATGTTCGGTTGCAGCGCGTCTGGCCTGTGCCAGCGCATCGATTGTTCAGCGGACGCAAACATTTGTCCAAGCAACACGACGTGCCTTTTGGGCCTGTGCATTGAAGACCGCCAGCAGCCCTAGGGCAATGAGCAGTGAGCACAGAGGATTGATTTCAAACGCCCTGCGGATCAGAAAGAAAAAGGACGTAGATGCCCGGAAACGACACGAAGTTCCCCACCGATGGCGGCGAAATCGAACTTCGAGGGCAGGAGTCGAGCGCCAAAATCAACCGGTTATTGAAACTCCCCGCTCCACGCATCCTTCGCTTTGGCGCGTTTTTCGCCGCGGCGATTACTTACGGCAAACCTAAATTCGACGCGTTGCCGAGCTCCATTCGAAACGCTGCACAAGACGCCGGATTTCGCCCGATCTGCTACATGTGGTGGGGCCATTGGCCCTTTCCAACGATGGTCAATACTCCACAATTCATGGGGCCCGAGGGTTTGGTTAAACTCGAGTCGTATCAAGGTAAACGCTTCTACATGCAGACGTTATTCACGGATGGAACAGCCATTTCCACGAGTAATAACCCCAAAGGAAACGGAAATCGGCGAACGAAACACATCGATTCGGTCGGGAATTTTGGTCAAAATTATATCGCGCATCTGGAAGCGGTACGGAATTACATACAAGCCATTGATGCGCGCCCCATCTACACCCCCGATCGCAAGGGCGTGTAGGCTTCGTTCGCCGTGTTCAATCGTCTTCAATTCCCGACCGACGGCGTTATAACGATTCTAATCGCGCAATCCACGCTGATTGCCCTTCTGAGCTGGCTCATTGTCCTGCTGGTGGGCTCCTAACTTCGTCGCGTACTCGCGGAGTGATTGGTTGACGCCCAAAGATCGGCATGTGACGTTCACGCCGCACAAATTGCGTACCGCAAGCTGATTCGCATATCCGTGGAGAGTCCATGAAAGTTTTGAGAAGCCTCACCTGGCTGTTCTTTTTGTCCACCATGGTTGCCGCCTGCGGCGCAGACGACGACCCTGCAAAGACCCCGACGAACAACGCGACCACGAACAACGCGACAACGAACAACGCGACCACGAACAACGCGACCACGAACAACGCGACCACGAACAACGCGACCACGAACAACGCGGCCACAAACAACGCGACCACCAACAACGGGACCATCAACGAGAATACAAAGACTTGCGCCAAAACAACTTGCGACGAAAACGCTACATGCTCTGACACAGCCACTGGCGGGGTCTGCACATGCGACGCGGGTTACAACGGGGACGGCACAACCTGCACTGACACCGATGAATGTGCCGATGCGACACTCAACGACTGCGGTGCAAACGCCGCTTGCACCAACGAAGTGGGCACGTTTTCATGCGCATGTGACGCCGGATTTACCGGCGATGGCACGACCTGCGCTGACATCGATGAATGCGCAGATGCGGCGCTCAACGACTGCGATGCAAACGCAGCTTGCACTAACGAACCCGGCACCTTCGCCTGCGCATGCAATGCCGGATATATGGGTGACGGAACGGCCTGCGCTGACGTCGATGAGTGCGCCGATGCCACACTTAATAACTGCGACCCAAATGCGGCATGCATCAATGACGTGGGAACCTTTGCTTGCGCATGCGATGCCGGATACGCCGGCGACGGAACAACCTGCATGGACATCGATGAATGCGCCGATGTGGCACTCAATACTTGTGGCGCCGACGCCACCTGCACCAACACTCCGGGCACATTTTCGTGTGCATGCGATGCCGGCTATTCCGGTGACGGAATCACTTGCACCGACGTCGATGAATGCGCCGATGCAGCGCTCAACAACTGCGATACAAACGCAGCATGCACCAACGACATCGGAAGCTTTACCTGTTCGTGCAACGCCGGATACACGGGGGATGGCGCGACCTGTGCTGATGTGGATGAATGCGCCGACCCTATGCTCAATATCTGTGGAGTTGACGCCACCTGCACCAACACTCCAGGCACATTTTTGTGTGTATGTGATGTTGGTTATTTAGGTGATGGATTTATATGTGTTGATATTGATG
>JBBKVQ010000539.1:0-55474 GCA_037968515.1 Bradymonadaceae bacterium | reverse complement strand
GAAGAAACACTCAGCTTTGATTGGACCGCGACGCCGGCCGTGTTAGGCAAAAACGTCACGATCACCGCCACGGTAGACCCAGAAAAAGAAGTCTATTCGTGTGATAATCAGAATAATGGCGAAGCCACAGCGCTTTGCCGAATCGTCATGTGATAAAATCATGGTCACTATTATCCTTGTCGTGCTGCTTTTAGGAGCAGCCGGTATGTCCTTCGTTTTTTACCGCAAATCCGTTGTTAGCGAGCGCGCAGCCCTTTCCGGAGGAGACGGCGTCGCCGGACTCATCGAGGGGAAACGCAGCGGTGATGCGACCGTCACGAACCTGCGCATGGGCGATATCGTCAGTTATTTTGATGTGGATTATGTCGTCGAGGGGCGCGTCGACTACAACGACAGTGGCTGGCCGTGGACGTGTTTCATGCTGGTCGACGGCGAAGACGTGCGATGGTTGGCGGTCGAGGAAGACGACAAGTTGGAAGTTTCGATGTGGGAAGAAATCGACCTCGACCTGGGTTCAGATCCACCCAAAACCATCGACTACGATGGGGAACAGTTCCGACGAGTCGAAGACGGCCGCGCCAAGGTCACCCAAACCGGCAAGACCGGACGACGCACAGGCATGTCGTGCGATTATTTCGAATACGAAGGCAGCGGGGAGCGTTCTTTGTCTGTGGAGCGATGGGGAATGGAAACCGAGGTCTCCATTGGACAAGACGTGAACCCGTACTCTCTTGAAATCCTGCCCGGTGGCGGGACCAGCTTTGCGTGATTAGCTGATGTCGATCAAAGACCGTGTCGCCCGAAAACTTCGCCAGAACCTCAATGTGGTTCTTGATGCCGTTCAGGATTTCGAAGCCATGGGCGGCCTGCGCGGCGTCGTGGACCCTTTTGTGAAAGAGCTTGGGTTTGACGAAGCGGGACCTCCACCGACCAAATCAGGGCATAAATCCATTGCTGATTATTACGCCAACCTTGAGGTCCCCAATGGCTCAAATCTGGCGACGGTCAAAGAATCGTATCGGAATCTGATGCGCCGCTACCATCCTGACCGACACGCCGGCGACCCCCAGCGCGAGGCCATGGCAACCGACCTCGCCCAGGAACTGACCCGGGCCTATACAGCGCTTGAGGCGTACCTCACCACCGGTCGTTATTGATGAATTCTGGGGCGGAAACCAAAAGGCTCGTGCCGATCGCTGAGACGTTCGCGGCGCTATGCGAAGCGAACGACGTCGATCCCGACCTCGGGACGCTCGCGCTTGAGCTGACCGCTCTTGAGCCCAACCTAGACGGGGCGCCTCGCAACGCCCTGACCTTGCTTGTGTTGAGTTCGTTGATATCACTGCGCGAAGGCTCAACCCGGCTGCCGTTGACGGCTGACGCGTTCGAGAGCCTCGGAGAAGGCTTGGTTCAAGGCGAACCCGCGGAAGTTCTGGAAAGCGCGCTGAAAGCCCTAAAAAAAGCTACGTTGATCGCCGGACCACCGGGCTCGTACCGACCGCTGATTATCGAAAATCAGTGGATTTATCACCATCGCACCCACGCCTACGAAGAGCGTTTTGTGGCCGCAGTATTGAAGCTGATGAAGGTTAACCCCCGGTTTACGACCGAACAGGCCGAGCCCGCAATCGTGTCCGAAGGGGCAGGGTTTTCACTGACTGACGAACAACGAAGCGCGGTCATGCACGCTCTGACCCATCCGCTTGCTGTGATTACCGGCGGACCGGGCACCGGCAAGACCTCGATCGTGGTCGCCATCCTGGCCGCTTTGAGTGGATTAGGGGTCGAGCTGGAGCGCGTGGCGATTGCCGCTCCGACTGGAAAGGCCGCCAACCGAATCAAAGACAGCGTCAGCAATCCCGAGCCTACTACGTTGCACCGGCTGCTCGGGTATTCCCCGTCGGCCAGCCGTTTCCGCTACCGCGAGGGCAATCCCCTTCCCTTTGATTTTGTGATCGTGGACGAGGCTTCCATGGTCGACCTCGTCTTGATGGAGTCTCTGCTTCAGGCGCTCGCCGAGGGCACCCACCTGATTTTGTTGGGTGACGCCGAACAGTTACCGTCGGTCGAAACCGGCACGATTCTGCGCGACCTGGTGCCCGAAGAAGACGCTTCGCATGTGATTCGCCTGACCAAAAGTCATCGAATGCGTGATGACGACCCCGCGGGCCGAAAAGTGCTCGAGGCCGCACAGCGTGTACGTTTGGGAGACTTACTCTTGCTTCGGGATCTGCCTCAACGCCCAGAAAACGACCTCTCAGACGATGGGGTGGTCTGGCTGCGAAGTCAGGCCGAAGCTGATTCGACTTCGATCGGTCACTTTGTCGACGCCTGGTGTGAAAAACACGTGTTCTCTCGAAACCTTGAGCCCCGTGTGTACCGGCTTGATGGTGGGGACTTTTCTGAACACGATCGCGATGATTTAGACGCCGAGCTCGCAGGCGCCACCCGGGCGCGAATTCTGTGCGTTACGCGGAAATTTCGGACCGGTGCGGAGGCCATCAACGACGCGATTCGGCGGCGCTACGCTCAGCACGTCGGTGGCGGCGACGGCTTTCTGCCGGGCATGCCCGTGATGATGCTCAAAAATGATTATAATCGACGGCTTTATAACGGAGACCAGGGCATGTTGGCGCTGGTCGAAAATAACGGTGTCGAGTCGATCATGGCCGTGTTTCGGGCCGATGGGCAATGGCGTGCACACCATATCCACGCGCTGGAAGGTGTCATCGACCTGTCGTTTGCCATGACGGTTCACAAGGCCCAAGGCTCTGAATTCGACGAGGTCGCCGTTGTCTTGCCGGACCGCGACATTCCATTACTAACGCGCGAAAACCTTTACACGGCCATCACTCGGGCACGACGAGCGGTTTATGTATATGGGAGCGAAGAGCTTTTTGCACAAGCCATCGAACGGAAGGTTCGGCGTTTCAGTGGCGTCGCAGAAAAATTGCATCAATGAACAACAAACTGAACAAAAATATCCACGAAGCTGCGCACACTTTGCACGACAAATATGACATGATGGCTCTCGGAGACCAGAGATGCCGACATTAACAAACGAATATTACGCGGTTCCGCTTCGCGCCGACGAGCTGGCCCGAGTTTTAAGCCTGCTCGAAGAGATCGGCTGGACTCAGGAGAGGTTCGTCGACAGTGCCTTGGTCCAGATGCACACCACTCTGTCCCGCGCAGGCGGCTTTGTGCAGTTTCGGGAACACCCTGGCTTTAGGGAACAAATCTTCGCATTTCGCTCGGTTCGCACACGGCAAATCAAAGGCGAGATCGAGAAACGCGGAGTGACGCTGGTGGACGCGATCTACACCGCATTGGTGATGGAACTAGAAACTCTTGAGCGCTCGCTCGAGGCGCCCACCCAGTCCGAAGACAATCCATCCACCATGGATATCCCGACCTCGGAACTCTCGGATTAGCTTACTTTTTTGCTGCTTTTCGGCGGCGAAGCACGGCCATCAATCCAAAAAGCAAGATCCCCAGCACGATTGCGATGGGGATCAACGCCGCAACCACCCGAATCAATCCAGCGATCACGGCTTCCATGATTTCGCCGGCATCACCAAACGCGTCGGCGATTTCGCTGCCAAAACCTTTCTCGACGCTGACGCTTTTCGACGTGATGGTCACGACGATCGTAGACATCGAGGTCTGGTCGGCCAAGAACCTTGAGCGACCGTCCATCGTTTCGATGACCTCCCGAATTCGGGCAAGCTCGGACTCCACACGGATGGTGTCCTCGACGGTTTTGGATTCGGCCAAAAGCTCAACCATACGGGTTTCTAGAGCTCGTTGGACTCCTAACCGCGCGCCCAAATCGACGAACTCCTCGGTCACATCCTGTCCCAATACCTGCTCAGTTTCGACTTCACCAAGACCGCGAAAGGTCTCGAGCGCGGCATCAAAACTCGCGGCGGGAACCCGTGCCTTGACCGTGACCTTTTTCCAACCGTTACCGCCATCGTTGGTGGTCTCGACGATATACCCTTTGATTTGTTCGACGTAGCCAGTGACCTTGCGCGACGCCGCATCCGGGGCCTCTGCAACTAAGCTTAGGGTGGCCGTACGAATAATCATGCGCTCCTGAGGAGCAGCCGCTGGACCATTTTCTGCTTTGGGCTTGCCCTCACCACCCGCCCCTGGGTCCGAGAGGGCAAGCTCGGCGAACCTAGATTCCATGGCCGGAGCTGACGAGGCCGGGGCCATATCCTTGGCGCAACCGACGGCGGTCACAGATAATAAAAGAATCAGAAGAAATTTTTGCATCGTGTCTCTCCAAATCGCCATGGCAAGCAATAACCTAGCGCACCAACCACAAGTCTTGAACGCAGCCCGACGTGTTTGGATCTACCGCATCGTGACCTCGTCTAGCGAAGCCAACAAGGCTGTAGTAATGTCTGCGGGTCTTCACCAGAATAGAATCATGTCAGAATTTATAGACGGAAAACGTAGATCTCGCAGCGAAAAGAAGGCTGACCGACGGGAAGCCATCAAGATTGCCGCCATCGAGGTTTTTTCGGAACGTGGTTACCACGCCACCAAGATCTCCGAGATTGTGCGCCGTGTGGGCGTGGCACAGGGGACTTTTTATCTTTACTACGAGAGCAAGGACCAGATCTTCGGAGAGCTGCTGAACGACTTCCTGACGATGGTAGTTCAGACGGTTGCTGACTGGGAACCTGCGGAGCTCGACTCACGAGAAGTGTTTCGAAAAGAGCTCACCCGGGTCGGAGTTTTGCTGACCGAGGTCGTTCAAGAAAATGAGGGGCTTGCGACCATTTTCTTCAAAGAAGCGCTCGCGGTCGCACCTGAATTTGACCTGATCATTCACGAGTTTTACGACACGTTGGGCGAGATGCTCACGAATTTCAATCGTATTCTGTGTGAACGAGGTTTGATAAAACCCCTTAATTTCAAGGTCCTTGCGTACATGACGGTCGGCATGGTCGAGCGCATCATCATGGAACATATCGTCAACAAGACGTTGAGTGATGTGCCTCCATTCGAGATCGTCGACCACCTGGTGATGCATTTCCTGGCCGGGACCACAGAACCTGTGGACACCACGGCGGGGTAAACATGCGTGTCGTCCTGTGTAATTGCCCTCCAGAACACGCCCCCATCATTGCGCGAAAACTAGTTGAAGAACGCCTAGCAGCGTGTGTTAACGCGGTCCCAGGGGTGCTGAGCTTTTACGAGTGGGAAGGTCAGGTCTGCGAAGACCAAGAAACCACCCTTATTATCAAGACCACGGACGAGCGATGGGAAGCGCTGCAACAGCGCATCATCGAGCTTCATCCCTATTCGGTTCCAGAAATCATCGCGATCGACGTCGCGGCCGCCCATCCCGCGTATTTGAAATGGGTCGAGGAGAATTCACGATGACCACACGAACCCCTGAACACCGTCCTCGCCAAGGCTGGCAGCCGGTTGCCGAACGCACGGCGTCTCAATACTTGTACTCGCTCGAAGAAGAAGCGACTCGAGAATTGGTCGGCGGCAAGGCCCATGGCCTTATGCTGGCCAACCGCGCTGGGTTTAGCGTGCCAGAGGGATTTGTGATCTCGACGGCCGCATTTGACGTGATGGTCGACTTGGTTGTGCCCATGGCACGCTCCACCGAAGAGCTTCGCGAGGCCATCCGAATCGAGCCTCTACCCGCACGATTACTGGCCGAGCTCGAAGAAGCAACGAACTTCGGGGCAGGCAAGTGGGCTGTGCGTTCCAGCGCGTTTGACGAAGACGGGCGCCGCAGTTTTGCCGGTCAACAAACCACGGTCCTCAACGTCACCGGAATCGACGATATCGTCGACGCTGTTCGGAAAGTTTGGGCGAGCCTCTACGACCCTGCCGCCCTTATGTACCGGGCACGACTGGCCCTTGATGGGCTCCCAGGGTCGATGGGAGTTGTGGTTCAAAAGATGGTTGCCCCCCGAGTCGCTGGGGTCGTCTTTTCGCGCAATCCAGTCGCGCTAGAACTTCCTGAGCTTGTGGTCTCCGCAACCCCTGGCCTCGGAAACGTGGTCGTTGAGGGCGAGCCCTGCGATACCTATTACCTGGAGCGGCCTTCAGGCTATCTGTTGCGTAGTGAATTGGTCGATTCGGGCTCGTTGACCTTGCCGGAGCTAGAGAAGCTGGCAAACCTGGCACTGCGAACCGAAGGGCTACTGGCCGCCGAGACGACTATTCCTGGCGCAGACGTCGAATGGGCCATAATCGGCGACACGATTTACGTCCTTCAGGCGCGCCAAATCACGGGTCGGGCGACCAGCACAGGCGGGCAGGATGCCGCACCAAACACCACCGAAGACGTCGTTTGGAGCAACTCCAATGTCGGTGAAGCGCTTCCTGGCGTTGCGACCCCAATGACTTGGAGTGTCCTGAAGGATTTTTCGACGCGTGGGTTTGAGCGCGCCTTTGGCGCCCTTGGCCTTGATGTTCCAGACAACGCTGAGCTCGTCGGCAGCTTTCATGGCCGCATTTACCTGAATTTGACCGAGTTTGTGAGCATTGCCAGCGCGATCCCAATCTTGGATCCCACGATGCTCTACTCGATGGCCGGGGGTGGCGGGGCAGATATCCTCAAAAATATCACCAGGCGGTCTTCGACGTCGTTCCTTTCGCGGCTGCCCACCACGATTCCGCGCATCCTTGCGACTCAGGCCTCGATGCCCTTGGTGGCCAAGATCTGGGAGACCTATTTTGACCAACGCTGCGAGTCATTTTTTGAGCGCGAGCTCTACCGCATGTCTCACCAAGCCATGCTCGATGAACTTCAGATGTTGGACCGGCTCTTTAATATGACCGGTCAAGTCATGTTGTCGGTCAGCTCGAATTTCCTGATGTCCTATGTGTTGACTTCGGAATTCCTGACCTGGTTTGGCGCGCAAGAATCGCACGGTCGCGAAAAAGATCTGCTTTCAGATCTGGGGGTCGAAAGCGCCGAGCCTGGCCAGCATTTGTTGGAGCTTGGGCGGATCGCCCGACGTTCAAAACGCTTGCGGCGCATTATCGGAGAGAACCCATCGGGCCAAGTTCTGGGCGTCTTGTTGGCGGAAAATCATCATGACGACGTCAAACATTTCTTGGACGTGCTTGAAGAGTTCCGAGTTCAGTTCGGGCATCGCGCACCGCGTGAAGCCGAGCTCGCCACGCCCCGATGGCGTGAGGATCTGAGCTTCGCCTTTGATGTGCTCAAAAGTATTCTTAACTCGTCCCACGTGCCGTCCCCACGCGAGGTCGAGCGCGGCCGTGAAGACGCGGCAAAGGACGTTTCTGACCTCATCGACCGAACTTTTGCGCCCGGTGTCAGGTCGGTTTTTCGAGCAGTTTTGCAGGTGACTCGGCTAAACGCCCGCATGCGAGAATCCACGCGAGCACAGGTGGTTGATGCGTTGGATATGTACCGCCATTTCCTGCTGGAATGCGGGCGACGCATGGTTCAGACCGGCATATTGCACAAAACCGACGACGTCTTTTTCCTGAAAAAACCCGAAGTTCAGAGCTGGCTCGGCGATGTAACGGTTGGAAGAAGTTTCAAACGGCGTGTGATCGTCCGACGGGCTGTCTACGAGGCGTTTGAACAAATGCCCGATCCACCTTCGACATTTATGATGCGCGGCGAGGAAAGAATCACTGAAGACCGGCTGAAACCCGAAGAGTTCTCGGCATCCGGACAGGACCAACAATTCACGGGACTGCCCGGGAGCGCTGGACGAGTCACCGGACGGGCACGGGTTATCACCTCGTCCAAGGACGCCGTGATGGAACCCGACGAAATCCTGATCGTCCCATACGCAGACGTGGGGTGGACCCCGCTGTTTGTGGGCGCTAAGGCGGTCGTGATGGGGCTCGGCGGGCCATTAAGCCACGCGGCTATTGTGGCGCGTGAATTCCATATTCCAGCGGTGGTCAGTGTTCCCGGAATCTGCGAGCTGATTCAGACTGGCGACCTGGTCACCGTCGACGGCGACCGCGGTACGGTGACTCGCCTAAACCCAGCCTAATGGCGCCTAAAAGATCAGGTCCTGACACAAAAGCCGCATTCCACATTCGATGATGATGTTACACGGCCGGTTGGGATGGCAAACTGGCACCTCGACCTGTCCTGTTGGGCACATGGGCGGAACCAAACAATCGATCGTTCCCTCCATGCACGAAACCGTGGTGTCGCAGATTAACTCTTCGTAGCAGTTGGTGTTGGCTGGGCACTCGGCGATCAAGTAGTAGCCTTGCGGACACGCGATGGGTTCCTTGCATTCCCCAATCTCCTGACACGAAATCGTGTAGCCACACAGGGTCGCAGTCGGACAAGGACGGTCATCCTGGCAGACGTCGACCTCAGTCATTCCGTCGGGGCAGACCGGGTAGGCGTCGCAGTTAGATACCTGTGGAGTGCAGTGAATCGTGGTTCCACACAGCGTGGTATCAAAGCAATCCTGGTCTCCATCGAAACAGGTCTCGACTTCGTAGGTGTCCAGCGGGCAACTCGGATAGGCTTCGCAGTTAGGCAGCGCTTGGCAAAACAGCTCAGGGCCTCCGCAATAACTTCCCAATATGTAGCAGTCCCGAGCGTCTGGATCGCACGTTTCAACGACCTCGTAGCCCAATTCGCAGTCCTGCTGCGGGGGCAAGGACGAGTCGTTGTTCAAACAGGCGCTGAAGGACTCACAAATGATCGTGGTTCCGCACATCGTGTGTTCGCTGCATTCGGCCTGCGGACTGCATGCCTCGACTTGCTCAGTGCCACCGGGGCAAACCGGAATGGCTGCGCATTGCACGTTGCAGTCCGGATCTGGGTTTTCGCAGAAAGTGTCGCACTGACCATCGCCATACCAGTTATACAGATCGCAAAGGTCTTCGCCGGGATTGGGGATGTTTTGGGCGTCTTCCTTGGTCAATCGACCTGGCTTTTCTGTCGAATCGGAAAAAACGCACCCGCTCAGCACTAAGCATGCGGTCAAAATGGCGGTTCTGGTCAGTAAGCTGTTCATATTTTGCACCTTTTAGTTCCGTTTCATCAGCCCCAGCCTAGATAATGTTGTCTTCGCAATAAAGGCGTATCCCACAATCGATGACTTCATTACACGGACGGGCAGAATCACACACGGATACGGAGGTCGTTCCGACCGGGCACTCCGGCGGATTAAGGCAATCAATGGAGCCTTCCATGCAAGAAACCGTGATTCCGCAAATCACCTCTTCAGTGCAATCGCTGTCTGTCGGACAAGTCTGAATCAGGTAGCGGTCGGCGGGGCACATCGGTTGCGCCGGTTGCTCGCATCGAGCGTCCTTCATGCACGAGACAGCACGGCCGCACAGGGTTTCCTCGTAACAATCGGTATCGGTCGGACATAAATCCACTTCGAGATAGTCATCAGGGCAAACCGGGATCGCATCGCATTGAATCAATGGGCCCTGGCAGAACATCTGCGCGCAACCTTGGCTGGCTTCGTAACAATCGGTGTCGGTCGCGCAGACTTCGACCAATTCGTAACCCTCATCACAATCGAGGACGGGTGTGAAAAAACACTCAGGATCTTCCTCCTGCTCACACACGATTGTCGTGCCGCAAAGCATAACTTCCTCACAGGTGCCAGATGGGCTGCAAGCTTCGACTTCGTAGGAACTGCTGTCGCACACAGGAACTGCCGCACACTCGACCGTGCAATCTGAGTCGGCATTTTCACAGAAGGTGTCGCACACGCCATCCCCATACCAGCTGTGAACAGCGCAAAGGTCTTGGTCGGGATCGACGATTTTTTTTGCGTCTTCTTTTGTGAATTCCTCGGCATTTTCTGCGGGACTTATGCACGCGCTCAAGGTCAGGCATGCGGTCATGATAGCGATTCGGGTCATTGGATTATTCATTTTTTGGCGCCTTCATTTCGACTCAGATGTTCTCAATTGATACACGGTTTATGCCAAGCCCCTAAAAACGCCTAACGCCCTGAAATACAGGCCGTCTATAAGATCGAGGTTGTCGCATCATCAGAAATTTGTGGCCGTTATTAATAACTTTGGCGGCGATCACACAGAAATCTGCGGGTCGTGGGCTGCTCAGGGCATGATATTCTGGCAAATAATCGTCACACCACACATGGACGCTGTTGGGCAAATCGCGTCCGTCGCGCAGGCCTGAACCTCTTCGGTTCCAGGTGGGCAAGTTGGGTAGGCAAGGCAATTCACCGTATTTTCGATGCAAGAGATCGTCTGTCCGCAGGCGGTTTCTTCGTAACAGTTGACGTCCGTGGGGCAGGACTCGATTTCGGAATAACCCTCACCGCAGCTCAACTTAAAGTCGCAGACTCCAACCGCACGGCAGCTGATCGTCGATCCGCACAGCGTCTCTTGGAAACATTCGATATCGATCGCGTCGTCACACTGTTCGACCTCCACCGTGTCCGCAGGACAGCTCGGGTAGGCATCGCAGTACAATTCTTGGGCGCAGTAAATCGTGTAGCCACAAAGGCGCTGTTCAAAACACTCTTCATCATCGTCAGAGCACCATTCGACCTCGTAGGTGTCCGCAGGACATGACGGATAGGCTTCGCAGTTGTTGGTCGCTTGGCAGTAAAGGGGCGCACTCCCGCAGTATCCATCGACCTGATAACAGTCATCCAATCCATCGTCACACGACTCGACAAGCTCGTATCCGTCCTCACAACCAATATAGGGTTGTGACAGGCCACTCGCCAGACAGTAGATCTCGTCACGTTGGCACTGAATCGTATCGCCACAAAGGCTGACCTCACGGCATTCGCTTTCGGAATGGCAGGCCTCGACTTCGTAAAATCCGGCGGCGCAAACTGGAACCGCATCACACTGAATATCGCAGTCTGGGTCGGTATTTTCGCAGAACGCATCACACTCACCGTCCCCATACCAGTTGTACACGTCGCAAAGGTCCTCGCCTGGATTCACGATCTTTTTGGCGTCTTGTTTGGTCAACGGACCGGCCTTTTCAGGCGCATCCGAAAACACACAAGCGCTCATCGTCAAACATCCAGTCAGAATTGCGATTTTGGTCAGTAGGAGTTTCATTTGGGCACCTTCATTTTCGATTCAAGTGTTCTTAAGTAGTTCACGCTTTGTGCCAAACAAACTTTAAAGCCATAAACCATTGAAACCAAACAACTAGACTCAGACCTTCCGCGACTTGCCGTCAGAAATCTGCGAGGCAAACCACCAGATTTCGCCCTCGATCACTCAGAAATCTGCGACGGGTGCGCTCCCACCCCGCACTGCGATTCCCACTGCTCACCGCTCACTGCTCACTGCCAACCGCTCGCTGCTGACTGCTGACTGACAAGCGATCTTCAATGTTGTAGAAGGCGGACTGATTTGCGAGTGAGGTGGTTGTGGGAGTCGAACAGAAGATAGTTGATGTCGTGGCTATATCGCCGCCACCCGAGGAACAGCGGGCGAAAAGAAGCGCCGCTTTCCCCGAAGATGGTGTCAAGAAGGGTCGATACGACCTGCCAGCGGCACTCGACACGACGTCACCCGTCGGGTTTCGCACTCGCTTGACGATGACCGAAAAAATGGCGCAGCAGGCGTTGTTATTGCTGTCGCTCGAACGCCCTAAAGCTTTTGTAAAAGACGCCGTCGTTCCCACCGAACAAGCGCTCTTCGAAGAAGTTTCGCTCGGCATCCTAACCGCGCGGCAATCGACCAATTATGTCGGCCATCGCGACATCTTGCTTGGCCCTTCAGACTCACGGCTCGCCGCTGAAATTCTGCGCCAGCTGGAGGGGAACGAAGCGCCAGTCCTGGACAACGCGACCCACACACATATCGTCCTGTCGCGCCCGTACCGCACGCCGTTCACGATGCTGTTGACCTTCATCGGACATAAACCCGTGGTAAGTCTTGCCACTGTGGCCATCCGCGGACTGCGCAAAAAGATCCAACACATCGATGATATCCCGACCATCGGCTACCTGCAGCAGCTGCATATCGGCATTCTGGCCGACCAGATGGAGCGTGCGACGGTCATCGCATCAGGCGGACGCCAGCAGGCGCAGGTCTTCATGCGACCGTTCTCGGGTGCGCACGCACGAACCAACCAGAAAGCCGCACGGAAACTGGAAGAGCTGATTGGTCTGTCGGCGGAAGACCGCGTCAACGGCTGGCGAGTGGCTACTGTTGGGCAGGTTGGAGAGGTCGCGGCAAAGGATCGCGTACGGATCACCGCGAACACCCTGCGACGCTTGGGAGCAAACCTGTTGGCTTTCCGCAGCGAGCGCATCCAGCCGGGCGTAAATCAGGAAGAAAAAGCACCACCCGCCTACCAGACTCGTCAGGACATGGACGTGCCAGACGAGCTCACAGTGATGGCCGGACGCGCGGGTTACAACGCGTTCATTCACTGGACTGGCGTAGACCGCGAGGTCGCCAAGCGGCTGCTGCTTTTGGAGCGCATCGACGTGCTCACACCCAACGGAAAAGAACGTCTGCGCGAGGTTCGCTCCCATTTGGACTCGGTGACCGACAAGGTGATCGCCAATATTCCGCTTTGGGCCGACCTTCCTGTGGGCAAAGCCCTGTCTAGGAATGCCGCGCGTGGCAAGAAGGCCTTCGCCCTGGCAGGACAGCGAATTTATATGGGAGGCCTCGACCAAGACGCGATCAAGGAAGCCGGCATCGACTGGGTCCAGGCCGTGCGCGCATTTGGCGCAGCATCGGCCCGCGGAGCGCTGGTGGCCGAACTGATGGGTGTGGTCGACTTGCCCGATGATTGCGATTTGCTCGCAGGCATTTGCTTGATGGCTGGCCCGGTGAATCAGAACGATATCGGCAAATCATTTTATGGCGAAAAAGACCTGCTTCAGAGCGCGTTTCCTGGCCAAAAGCCCACGTCTTTGCTGTTTTGGACCTTAAAAGCCAAGACTGTTGCCGACCCTATTGGAAACGAAGAACAGCTGATGAACGCGACTCGGAAAGGGGCGCTGGTCGACCTTCGACCCGGTCCGCACGAGGTCGTTTTCTTGCGGCAAAATGGCAAGATTCAGCCCATGCGCAAACGTGAGGGCCGCATCAATGCCGAGCGTGCGTTCAGCGATATGAACAATTTTGTCACGGATCCTTATGGGGTTGAAATTCCCGGTAATCGTGGCTCGATGTGGCCCGAAGCTTGGCGTAACGAGAGGCCATGGTGAACGAACTTCCAACATACGGATCTGCGTATGCCAAGATTCTGCTTTCGCGGAAAAAAGGTGGCGTGGTCGGCAAAATCGAGGAACGTGTGCAGGGCCTGCGGATCGACCGCAGCCACCTTCGTGCGTTTTTGAAGGTCGCCGGTGCGGTCGACGATGGCCGCATGCCACCTACCTATCCCCATGTGTTGATAGGCGCCCTGCACGCACGTTTGATCTCAAGGGACGACTTCCCGCATCCGGCGCTGGGTCTGGTCCACGTGGCGAATCGGATTCGGGTCATTGAGCCAATGGACCTGGACGGTTCATGGGATGTGACGGTCCGAATCGACGGTCAAAGAGAAGCCAAAAAGGGCATCGAATTCGACCTAATCACCGAGTTCACCTCAGGTGGGAAGGTCGTCTGGGACCAAGTAACGACGGTTTTAAGACCCGGCAAAGACCGGCTTGGCTCGGGCTCAAAACCCACCGGAAATATCCGCGAAAGTGGCGCCCACACACGCTCATCGACGTTTATCGCTCGGGAAGATATCGGGCGAAAATACGCAGCGGTATCGGGCGACTACAACCCGATTCACCTGCATGCCTCTGTGGCCAAGCTTTTCGGTTTTAAACGCGCGATTGCCACGGGGATGTGGACAGTGGCGAGAATCGCAGCGGAACTGGACACGGATATCCCTGATTCAGGTTATGCGCTTGACGTGTCGTTCAAACGCCCAATTTTCCTGCCTTCACGCGTGGTTTTTGAGGCCAACACCCAGGCCAAAGAAACGCAGTGGCGTGTCTTGTCGACCAACGGGAAGACATTGCACATGACCGGTTCGGTACTCTCTTTAGATTCGGAAAAATCATGAAATACCTTGTCACTGGCGCCGCCGGTTTTATTGGAAGCCACATCGTCGAAACCCTTATCAAACAAGGTCATGAGGTCCGTGGGTTTGATAATTTTGCGACCGGCCATCGCCATAATATCGCCCCCTTCCTGAATGATTTTGAGTTCATCGAAGGCGATATTCGGGATGCCGAGGCGTGCAAGAAGGCCTGTGCTGGCATGGACTACGTCACACATCAGGCGGCATTGGGCTCGGTGCCTCGGTCAATCGAAGATCCACTGTTGTCGCATGAGGTCAACCTAACCGGCACCCTGAACATGCTTGTGGCAGCGCGAGACGCAGGCGTGAAGAGCTTCGTTTTTGCGGCGAGCAGCTCGGCTTACGGGGACACCCCGACCCTGCCTAAACAAGAAGATATGCCTCCGCGCCCGCTGAGCCCTTATGCCGTCAACAAGTCGGCCTGCGAACAATACTGCAGCGTATTTGCAGGACTTTACGGCCTGAACACCGTCGCGCTGCGCTACTTCAACATCTTTGGGCCGCGCCAGGATCCAAAGGGTCCATACGCAGCGGTAATCCCCAAATTCATCGAGATCCTGAAGGCCGGCGGAACCCCGGTGATGAACGGCGACGGCGAACACACGCGCGACTTCACGTACGTAGCGAATGCGGTGCAGGCCAACCTGAAAGCCTGCGAACATGCCGAAGACGCCCGCGGCCAAGTCATGAATATCGCGTGCGGCGAGCGTATCTCGCTCAACGATTTGTACCGAATCATCACGCAGCATATGGGCATCGACCGCCCCGCCATCTTCGGACCACCACGTATCGGCGACGTCAAAGACTCGCTCGCCGACATCTCCCGCGCACGAAAGCTCATCCAATACGAGCCAACCGTGACCTATCAGGAAGGCCTGAAACACACGGTCGAGTGGTTTACTGCATAAGATCTTGGCTCCTTCATAGCCAACGGCGTGAAGTAACCAGCACCCGAGCTGAGATAGCAGCCCAGAGGGTCACGAACGTCTCGTAGACCGACAAACACGAGCGAGCGGGATGGATTGGATCGACCTGGACCGCAAACATATCTGGGTTGAAATAAGGCCATGTGTACCACGCGGCAAACACGTATCGCGTGGCCTGAATTGCCATCACCACATCATCGGTGAGGTCGGCAAATAGGTGTGAGACCCAGCCCGCCACCAACCAGGTGAACCACTCACGTTTTACCAGCAATGAAATCAACGCAAACAGCGTGAGCACATAAGCCGAATGCCCAACGGTGCGGCCCCATGGATACACTTGAGCAAACATCAAGGTTTTGTCGATGATGTCGGGCAGAAGAGCGCCGAAGATTAATGGAAGTGCCCGCGACTTCAATGCCTCCACACCCCAAGGACGTCGGGTCGCAAGAGCATGTGCAAACGCGACATGTCCCCAGACATTCACTCGACTATCAACGCGCGGGGTTGGTCATCCATGTTCTGGACGCCATACTCATCCATCACACCAAACCAGCTGCGGTCAATTGTCTCGTTGCGGACCTGTTGAACCATTTCAACTCCCAGAACAATCACCAAAGGGACAATTTCCTTCATCGTTTCGTAGCCTCGAACAGCGTGATGTAAGTCGGAAGGACCGCCGTGATGCTATAGTTTTCAACCGCGCGCTGACGACCTCGTTTACCCATTTCGGTGCGCAACGTAGCATCATCGATTAAAGTAATGAGAGCCTCGACCCAGTCAAAATCATCAAGCAGATAGCCGAGCTCGCGCTTTCCAAAAACCTCTGCATTTGCACCCACGTTCGATACCACCACTGGCGCTCCCACAGACATATATTGAATCATTTTGAAGGCACACTTTCCTCGCGTTAGCGGAGAGTCGACCAGCGGCATGAGTCCGATATCGAAGCTTTGCAGTTGGGCGATCTCTTCGGCTGCCGTCCACGGGATTTGCTCGACACGATCCACACCCAAAAGCGGGTCAAAATTCGCGTTTGAAATCAGTTTCACACGCGCCTGCGGACGCATTTCCAAGACCGTCTTCAACGCGGGAACGACGCGATTGAGAAACGGGAAATTCCCAGCAGTCCCCATCCAACCAATAATCACTTCATCGCCAGAACGATTGGCAGGAGGGATGTAAAGATTGGTATCAATCACAGTGGGAATGATTGTGGTTTTGTTAGGGCGATTGGCTTGTTCGGCCAAAAACCCATTGCCCGCGATAAGGTGGTCAGCCAGTTCGACTGCAACTTCAAATGCCTTCTTGCGAGAGGCACTGATTGCACCGGTCCCATCGACCCATAACGAATCATCAAAATCGAAAAAAGTTTGGATTTTGCGGCGCGCTAGCAACTTTTCGAAAGCGGCTGTTTGTGGAAAAGCCGTTCGCTGCAAGAACACAAAATCTGTATCAGACGGCACGGCCACTTGATAAACGCCACGTCGAAGGCGACATAGTGCCTTATACGGGTTGCCCCACCATTGATGAATCGCGCGGTTGTAAGACGGGCCATACGCATAACGAAGCGTAGGGTTGATGCCTGCATCACGAAAATACGGAAAAAATTGCTCACAGCGAAAGCGTGACGCTGGAACAAAGATCCCATCGGTCAAAAAAACACCGTTCAAGCGACTCTCCCTGATTTCCGTCTAAATACTGCGTATCACAAGCCTAGCCGGTGCGCATTACCGTGTGGCGCCTCGAACCGCTCGTGATGAGATGCATAAAGGCAGAGATGTCCAAGTCTGACTTGGCAAAAAGGGTCGACCTGCGTATTTTTGCCGTCGCCAAAGGGAGGCCAAATGTCACGCGATTTTAAGAAGGGCAAAATTCATGACGTAAAGGCTACGCCGTTACGTAAATTTGTAGACGATCGTGGATGGCTCTCTGAGCTTTGGCGTGCAGATAATGTGGACGAGAAATTCCATCCTGCGATGACCTATATTTCTCAAACCGAACCCCATGTCATTCGAGGTCCGCACGAACACGTGGACCAAACTGACAACTTTTCATTCCTAGGGCCGGGTAACTTCATGCTCCGCGTTTGGGATAACCGTGCTGATTCACCTACGTTCAACGTGGTGGAGACGATGTTTGTGGGGGCAGATAACCCCATGTCTGTCATTATTCCGCCCGGTGTCGCGCATGCCTACAAAAACGTTAGTCACGGCGTAGGGATCGTTATCAACAGCCCCAATCGCCTCTTCCGCGGTGAAAATTACGCCGACCCGGTAGATGAGATTCGTCACGAAGACGACCCCCAAACGCCCTTCACAATGCAAACACACTGAAAACCATGATCCGTGGCAAGTATTCCACTGTGATTGGGAACGCAGCATCACTCTACGCCCTGCAAGCGATAAATTATCTGGTGCCCATCTTCACGTTTCCATATTTGATACGTGTTATTGGGCTTGAGGGATTCGGTCGAATCTCTCGCGTGTTGGCGATCATTCAGGTGGGAGTTCTGTTCGTAAACCTATCGTTCAACTACACAGCTACGGCCCGTGTTTCACGCATTCGCGACGATCATGAGGAATTGAGCCGAACTTTCTGGAGCGTTGTAGCGGTTCGATTCGTTCTTTTTGTTCTCACCAGCACTGTTTTAATGGGTTTGACATACGTCTTCGCAGATTGGGCCCCTGACCGTTTGATTTTTCTGACGCTCCTGCTCTTGCTCGCTGGTGAAATGTTGTTTCCCATGTGGCTCTTTATGGGCCTTGAACGTCTGGGATTTGTCACTCTGCTTAATGCAGTTGCCCGCGCTGTTTCGATCGGACTGCTTGTACTGCTTGTGCATGATCACGAAGACATCGTGCCAGCGGCATTTGTCATGGCCACCCCAGTATTTGTAACTGGCGCTGGGAGTTGGGCGCTTCTAAAAAAATTAGGTGTATCTCTGAAACCTAGGCCGACTTCGGCCCTCATGATCGAAATGCTGAGTGAATCTGCCAAGGCATTTCTTGGTACTCTGCCCAGCCATATTTATGCCCGCGGATCAATGGTTATGCTCGGGACGCTCACCTCAGACTTGCAGTTTGGTTTGTACGCGATGGCTCAACGTCTTGCCGGCATGATTAGTTCATTTGTGGCGCCTGCGGCACAGTCGGTTTACGCGACCATCTGTCGAACTGTCGACGATGAGCAAGCGTTTCGCAAAGCTAGGGAAATGACTTTGGCCGCAACGCTGGGCATTCTTGTGCTCGTGGTGTTGGGAGTCGGAATCGCTGCGCCTTATATCCTGCACTTAATCGCTGGCGCTGAACAACCGGTGGGCACGGTATATCTTCGGATGATGTTACCCATGGTACTGTTCTCGGGCATCAGTGTAATGATGAACCTCTTCATCATGGCCACGAAGAAGTTCCATCGGCTCTTTGTCATCTACGCGGTTGCATCGACCATCTTCCTTGCAATGGCATGGCCGCTGACCAAGTCCATGGGGACGCCTGGTATGATCATCACGATGGTGATTGTAGAGGGCTTCGTAGCAATCGGTCTTGTCTTTATGTCTTCGAACTTGAGTAAAAAATGACGCGACTTTGCGTTCTATTTCCAAGACTTCGCCCAATTGGCTATCAAAAAGATGTCGGCAGCATCCCTCTCACCTTTGCACGCGATCTGGGTTGGGAAACCTGCTTGGTGCATACCAATGTCGAACCTATTTCAGCCGACCAAAGAGGATATCTTGAAGACTGGGTTGAGGTTCACGATCTTGGGTTTCATAACCGACGCCAAGACCGTTTCAAGCAATTGACGTTATGGCTGTACAAAAACGCTCATCGATTTGATGTGCTTCTTTTGTATCAATTGACTCTTGAGAGCGCCGCTTACGCCGAAATTTATAAAGAAATACGGCCCGATGGTGTTTGTTTTTTGAAACTGGATATGGATGAACGCTCGGCCGCAATGCTTGAGTCGCGGTCGGGCCTCAAAGCACAATTAAACGATCGCGTTTTTCAAGCTTGTCCCATCGATTTCTTCACAGTTGAGACAACGACTCTACGCAAAAAAATCCAGCCCTACTTTGACCAGATTCGGAAACCGCTACACGTCTTTGCAAACGGATTTTCTCTGGACAAAAACCTCTTGGATCGACCGGCCCCACTTAAAGAGAAAACTATTCTGTGTGTTGCACGCCACGGGATGCCGCAAAAAAACAGCCCATCAATCGTCAGATCATTTTTGGCAATTCCTCTTGGCGAAAGGTCCAACTGGACACTTGAACTCGTGGGCCCGGCCGAAACGGAATTCCAAAGCTGGCTGTCCGAATTTCAAGAACCTAGTGTCGTGCTAAGCGGTCCGATTTACGACCGAGACCTTCTCTACGCGCGTTTCGAGAAAGCTTCCATATTCGCTTTATCATCGCGATGGGAGAGTTTCGGGCTTGTATTAGCCGAGGCAGCGGCAGCGCGCTGTTTCATCGTTTCAACCGATGTGGGTGCAGCTCGCGATATCACGGCCAATGCCGCGCTGGGTGAATTGGTTCCTATTGAGAGCGACTCCGCCCTGACAGCCGCACTTCGACGTGTTATGCAACGCAGCGATCGCTCCATCGTGGGAACCCAGGTACGAGAACACGTCATCGAACGGTTTTCATGGCATCATCTTTGCCGCAACATGCAACGCATTATACAAGCTTATCGTGAACAGATCACGACGTCGCTCCAGGAACAGTTGTCATGAGTTCTTTGTCCCGCTTTATCTCCACCGGCAAACGACTTGCGAAAGATCGCGAGGTCTTTAAGAAGGTTGGATCTGTTTTACGGTCCACTGTCGAAGTCGCGCGAAACGACCCGGGCAGCCTTCGCCATCTCAAGCCCTGGCTTACAAGCTTATTGCCTGACCATACGACGATCGTCGACGAGGTTCCTTGGATCAATTTTGATTCTATTGCATGGCTAGAATCATGGTTGAAACCCAATATGCGGGTGTTCGAATACGGGAGTGGTGGCTCTTCCATGTTTTTTGCCCGTCGAACAAAACAAGTTATCAGCATTGAGCATGACACCGGTTTTTATGACTACATTTCGGGCGTCATAGAAGAGCGAAAGATAACAAATTTGGATTTGCGTTACATCGCGCCGACAAAAGACGGGAAGCGCCTGCCCTATGACGGCCTTACCTTTCGTTCGTTCTCGGACGGTTTTGAAACGCACTCTTTCGAAGATTATGTCTGCTCAATTGATGAGTTTGATGATGACTCTTTTGATCTCGTGATTGTGGACGGACGAAGCCGGGCGAGCTGTGTGATGCGATCGATTTCCAAAGTGAAAGTGGATGGCGTGATCCTCTTGGATAATGCCGAACGAAAAGAATACGCCGCCGTGCAAGAACATTTGCGTGGGCTGGGCTTCGTTGAAAAGCGCTTTCGTTCGCTCGGTCCTTCCAATACCTACGTTTGGGAAACGACCGCATTTCGAAGGACTCATTTGTGAGTTACTACGAAAACGAACGCCGCGAACTTGAGCCATTTCTGCCCAGTCTACGAGACAAGCGCGTGCTTGAACTTGGGTGTGGCGGCGGCCGAATGAGCCGTTGGCTGAAATCCGATCTGGGTGCTGAGTACCTGTGCGGTGTTGAACTTGATCCAGTGGCAGGAGCCCAAGCTTCTGCGATCCTTGATGAGCTCACGATCGCAGACCTTGATACTTTTGATCTTCCAGATGGTTCCACCTTCGACGTTGTTATATGCGCCGATGTCATCGAGCACCTCAAAGACCCTTGGCAGGTCTTAGAGCGAGTATTCGCCCATGTTTCAACCGGCGGATACTTGATTACCTCGACACCGAACTTAAGAAACTGGCAAATCTTGAGAGACCTCGTTGTGAAAGGCGACTTTCAATACGAATCACAAGGACTCAGGGACCGGACCCATTTGCGTTGGTTTACCCAAAAAACCATTATCGAATTTCACGAAAAACTGGGACTGCGGGTCGAGGAAGTAGGCTACGTGCCCTTGTCTGGTAAATCCGCCAAGCTTGATCTATTGACCTCGGGAGTCTTCCGCGACTTTCTGGTTGGCCAGCACGTCGTACGCTCACGTAAGCCATGAAAAATATTCACGTTCTGCATGAATACGGCGCGCGACGTCACTATCTTCCGCATCAATATTTGCATGAAACCGGACAGATTCACCTCAACCATCTAGCTCCATTATCAACGCCTAGAGCGGCGGCCCGAAACATGGTGGATGGAAGATGGACCGACGCCAAAAACAAGCTTGTTGAGTCGACGTCGCTGGTCCAACTCGCGGGGATGCGTGATCAGACCATCATTCTGGGTGTGGCACCATTTAACGGCTGGGTGTGGGCGCTCGAGGCTCTCAAACGGAGAAATCGTCTCATACTCTTTACTTCCTGGCCCCACTGGGCCTTCGGAACTGCGGTTCATCACCCGCGGAACTGGCCGTTGGCCGAGGCCTGGTGGCGGTTCTTGAAAGACCTAGAGGTTGTCGCGGTCACTCCGGGTGTTGCTCAGGCTGTGAGCCGATATGGGGCAAATGCGCGGGTCATACCCCATGCGTACGATGCCGCTGAATTCTCGCCCAAGAGTCTCGATTCAAAAAGTCGACTTCAAGTTCTTTTTGTCGGACGAATGGTCGAGGAGAAAGGCGTCGCTGAAGTTCTCCAGGTCGCGGTGTCACGGCCTCATATCGACTGGTTGTTTGTGGGTGATGGCCCGTTTTCCAAGCAAATCAGCGATGCCGAGTCGACGCATTCAAATATCAAGAATCTCGGATATCTTACGGGCGAGCAATTGACGGGCGCCTACCAGCGGTCGCACCTTCTGTTGCTGCCCTCGAAGCGGACGCCCGGTTGGGAAGAGCTTTTTGGCATCGCCATCGTCGAGGCTTTTGCTTGCGGAGCCACCTGCATCGCTTCGGACAACGTAGGGCCAGCGAGTATAATTGAGCAAGATAAGACAGGGATTCTGCTGTCGGAAGTCTCTGTAACTAGCATCGGCAACGCCGTGGACGAATTGAATGCTGATCGCAAGAGACTGGCTCGTCTTCGATCATCAGCCCACACCTTTGCGCAGGCAACATACGAAGTAAGAGAAGTTGCGAAGTTGTGGAGAGATGTTTTGAATGGCTAATTTAACGGTCTCCATAACGCTGGCTACGTTTAACGGTGGTCGGTACATCGCTACTCAACTCCAGAGTTTGGCGAGGCAAACCTGCGCTCCCGTAGAACTCGTGATCGCCGACGATGGTTCGACGGACGACACTGTCGCAATTATTCGGGACTTCGCGCGCACCACGTCTATTCCTGTGAGGATTGTTGGGACCACCGGTGGCAATGGACCCACACGTAATTTCGAGCGTGCAATGATGGAGGCACGCGGTGATGTTGTCATGTGTTGTGACCAAGACGACGTTTGGCACCCCTACAAAATTGAGCGGATGCTGCAGGCATTTAACCCGATGACAACGCTAGTTTTTTGCGACGCCAACCTTGTCGATGAAAATTTGATCCCGCTGGGCAAAACCTTATGGGAACGGCTGAATTTCGAAGCCAATCGGTTCAACCCCATCGAGTACCTTGGAAAGAGGACCATCGCGTTCGGACTCACCATGGCCTACCGAAACTCCCCGGCTCTAAGGAATCTCGTCTTTCCAATCCCGATGCCATTCGGGCATGACAATTTTGTGGCGTTGGTCGCCGCATGCATGGGTGAAATCAAAATCGTTCCCATGCCATTACTGGACTATCGACAACACAGTGGGCAAGTCAGCGGAACCATGGGTAAAAAGACCCCACTCCAAGTTTCGATCACGCCTTGTGGCTCAAGTTTCGATGCGCTCGTCACCCGGATCGGTAGCCTCGCAACAACTGCTGAAGGCCGCGCGCTCGTTCAGTATTGCGCGAAGAAGGCCAATCATCTCTACATGCGAGAACAATTGACTCAAACCCCCTACTTGGCTCGACTCATTCCTATCGCAAAAGCAACCGTTAATGGGGACTATCAAAAGTTCTCTAACGGAAGTCGCAGCCTTTTCAGTGACCTCATACCGGGGCGAACCTTGTGAAACTTGCTGTCTGGATTCCATATATCGACGAGAACCCCGGGGGACTAGGGGTCTATATGCAGGAAATCTGTACCCGCCTATTTCGACAATTTCCCGACCATGTCTTGTTCACGCTTTCCACAAGCGTTGTTCCAGATGCCTGGCGAGTGAACGCCGTCCATAAGTTCGCTGTGCCAGCGCGGTTGAAGGGCAAATCTAAGCAAGCATTTCGATATTTTGCGCTGAATGTTCTCTTACGTACTGCCCTTCGACAGCAAGAGTGCGATGTTGTCTTCATTCCATTTCACGAAGGCATGTTTCTATCGCCGCTTCCACAAGCGCTCGTGGTTCACGACCTAACCATGTTGCACCATCCATCGAGCTACTTCTCTCCGCTGCTCACCGCATATATGCGCTACGCGCTACCGATTGTGGTCGAGAACGCCGAGGCGGTAATCTGTGTTTCCGACAACACTGCGTTCGATGTTGCATCCCACTGCGGTATTCCCGTTGACGACCTTCAAGTAGTCACCGAGGGATATAACGCTGCAATTTACCATCCGCGATCCAAAGCTGACCGTGAGGCGCTTCTTGGGCCGTTAAACCTCCCACGAAAGTTCATCCTCTACAGTGGGACCATGGCACCGCACAAAAACACAACATTTTTGGCCGATATTCTTACGCGTGCCCGCTCCGAGGGTATGGATATCGACCTTGTTTTGACCGGACGACTAGATTCCGGAAGTCTTGGACCGCTGCGGGAAAGGTTGCAGGAGTTTGGAACCTGGGAAAATACCCATTGCGTTGGATATGTGAGTCAGGAACAACTCTCTGCGCTCATGCAGGAAGCATTCGCATTTGTCTTCCCTTCACTCTATGAGGGTTTTGGACTGGCACCACTCGAGGCCATGGCATCGGGGGCAGCGGTTATCTCATCAAATCGAGCATCCCTACCGCAAGTTATACAGAATGGGGGGGCCTTGTTGGAGCCAAACGATCTAGACACTTGGATTGGCACATTGTTTCAGCTTGAAGACCCAAATGTCGACAAGGAGTTACGCATGAGTGCTCTCGAGAGCGCAGCGCGCTATGACTGGAACGACGCGTCCCAAGAGATTGGCGACATTCTTAGATCGATCGCGAACTAATCGAAGTTCAGAAGGCGGATAGTTCGATGCAGAATCTGAGAAAAACGGCGATACAACACGACTTAGTGGTGATTTTCGCCTTCGCATTTCTGATGCGCATATTATTTTGGCTTTTCATTGCCCCACATTTGCATCCCGTAAGCATCTACCTGCACGCGGACACAGAGAGTTTCGTCGCACCGGCAATCAATTTACATGCGATTGGGACCTACACGTCGGACGTGGGATTTAGGGACGGACTTTTCACCCGAGTTCCGGGATATGCGCTGTTTTTGTATTTGTTGCAGGGACTGACCGAGAACATCCACCCATGGGTCGCAGCCGTTCAAGTCGTTATCGACAGCGGCACTGCAGTGATGATTGCTGTACTCGCAGGACGAATGGCTGAACGACGAGCTGGATGGCTGGCAGGCGGCATTTACGCAATGTATCCCTTCGCATTGTTCTGGGTGACTCTAACCGTTCCTGATGTTGTCACGACAGCACTCGCAATAGCTGGGCTGCTAATCTTTGCACGAGACCGACCCCCGACTTGGCAACAGGCAGCCATTGACGGTGCTTATCTGGCCGCAGCAACACTTACGCGTGAATACCTGATTTTGCTGGTCATTCCTGCCGCCGTTTCATGGATGACGTTGAACACAATATGGTCTCAACGACTGAAGACGGCGGGCGTTGCGGGATTGGTCGGGCTCGTAGTCTATTCGCCATGGCCCGCGCGAAATTTTGTTGTTCACGAGGAGTTAATTGTGTTTCGGGCACCATCTTCGGGTTATCGACAATATGCGAGTGATATGGGTGCTGCCGTGGATTGGATGTCTGCCTGGACTCCGACTCAAGGCATCTATTTGGACCGTGTGGCTCGGAACGAGCCGTTAGATCTACCTGAGCACGTCCTTAGCGATGAGGAGTCCGAGCGGGCTTTCAAATTATTCGAGCGATCGCGGGAATGTGGTGTTGGCATCCGACTTTGGGGGGGACGTGCCGAGCCGGTGACGTCCTGCAACGAAGAACTCGCCCAAGGCTACGCCGATTTAAAACAGTCCTATATCCAGAGACACCCTGTGCGCTGGGCTTTCGAGGTGCCATTACTGAATTTGCATAAGTCACTGTTCAAGAATGAATTGATGAAACCCGCAAATCAACCTGGCTTTGCGTGGTTGGCGGGTGCCCTTTTTGGCGCGCGAACAGTTTTGCTGCTGATTGGATTTGCGGGGTTGTGGATTTCACGAAAACGGCGCGAATCCATGGTCGTGGCCGTATTTGCGATGAGCGTTTATCTCTTCATGTCTTTCTACATACGTGGTCTACAGATGAGATATCTGCTGCAGGCGGATGTTGCCCTGATCATCCCGGCTGGCATTGCCTTGCAATATGCGGTCACACTATGGTCCACCAGAAATCGAAGCTCAGTCGAGAAGCATTAAAATGAGTTACGCAAATTTATTGGAAAAAATTGAAAACCATACGGCGCGAGTCGCCGTTTTAGGTCAGGGCTATGTCGGACTACCATTGGCCATGGAAGTTGCTCGCTCTGGATACAACTGCTTAGGCATCGACGTCTCGACCGCAACGGTTGAAAACCTCAACCGAGGTGTGAGTCATATTCTTGATGTTGGTGCTCAGGAATTGCACGAAGCCATCGACAGCAATCGTTACGTTGCGACCGCCGATTATTCGATGATTGCGCACGCAGATGTGATTTCTATCTGTGTTCCAACTCCATTGCGAAAAACCAAGGATCCTGACGTTTCATACATTCAGGCATCTGTTGCCGCGATGAAACCCTATCTGAAACAAACCGGCGTACTGATCATTCTGGAGTCCACGACCTATCCAGGGACCACCAATGAACTCATCGCCGACGAACTAGAATGCGAGCGGCTCATTCTTGATGAAAACCTCTTCGTAGCGTTCAGCCCAGAGCGTGTTGACCCTGGAAACCCCACGTACGGCCTGAAAAACACGCCAAAAGTAGTGGGTGGAGTAACCCCACAGTCCACCGCTCTGATTGCGGCGTTTTACGAACGGGTAGTGGACCATGTGCACTGTGTTCGTGGCTCGCGCGAGGCGGAGATGGTGAAACTGCTCGAAAACACCTTTCGCGCCGTGAACATTGCCTTGGTCAACGAAATGCTTCTGATGTGCGACCGCATGGAAATCGATATGTGGGACGTGATTCAGGCTGCCAGCACGAAGCCTTTTGGATTCATGCCGTTCTATCCGGGGCCTGGAATTGGTGGACACTGCATTCCACTGGATCCAACCTACCTATCTTGGAAGGCCAAATCCTACGGATTCTACAATCGGTTCATTGAACTCGCGACAGACATCAACGGAAATATGCCGCGGTTCACGGTGCAGAAGTTATCTAAGATAATGAACGAGCAAGGCAAAGCGATTAAAGGGTCTCGGGTGTTATTGTTGGGTATGGCTTATAAACCCAATATCAACGACCTGCGTGAATCGCCCGGCCTCGACATTTGGCAACTGCTTGCTTTGGAGTGGGGAGCTGACGTCGTTTACCATGATCCGTATATCCCCCATATTAGTCAGTTTCAGTCTGATTCAATCGAACTAACAGACGACGAATTGGCTCGGACGGATGTGGTCGTCATTGTGACAAATCATAAAGACATTGACTACGACTATGTCTGTCAAAACACACCATTGGTTCTGGACACCAGAAATGCGGTAACGCAGGACTTCCCCCATGTCATAAGGCTTTAATGCCTTAGCGTCCGCGCTTAGGCAATTGTCGCCGTTGCGCGTTACTCGTCGGTCTGGCTGCTTGTTTGAGCGGCAACAACATGAGTATCAGAAGCCAATAGGCGGGGAACATCGGCACGCGGTAACGAGAAAGCGTGCCCAGATTCGGAGCAGCAAGCCCTACGGCAATCGAGAAGATGATTACGTAAACCGTACAAAACAGTAGCAGCGGTTCTGACCTGATGATTCGAAACAAACGGCCCATCCCGGTACGAAACACCACCATCATTAACATCACGAACAGCGCGAGCGTCTCAAGAGCGTTCACGAGTGATACGATGTTGTGCACCTCGAAAATAAAGGGCCGCAATAGCGTTGAAACCAACGCAACTGGTGCAAACTGCAATTGTTCCGGAAGGGTCCGCGCACTGGGATCACCTAATTCATAGGTCGAGCCACCATCAATCTTCCGATAAGCGCCCTGCAACTGCGCAGTTTCGACGGCGATTTTTTCCAAGGCAAATCGAGGGTAAACTTCGCCAAGCCAGGTGACGACCACTATCGACAACACGATGCCGGGAAGAAGATAGGCTGGACGCAGTCGGAAGACCTCGCCGCGTTTTCGCGACCGCTCGGCAAAAAACCAAATCAACCCTGAGATCGCGACCGGAAACAAGATATAGGCTTTAATGAGGCCCACGACCCAAAATCCTGCCAACATAATTGCGACGGCTCGAGGATCAGGTCGAGCTGATCGAACCAGACGCGACATTCCATAGAATCCGAGGCCAAGGCCGCCTAGGGCAATACTCTCTTTCAAAACTCCACTGGACCAAAACACAACTGACGGCACCAAGAGAGACGCAAAGAGAGCGCGCTCATGATAGGCCTTTGGCAGGTGGAGCCTGAAAGCGAGATACATCGAAATCTGGCCGATGAACGCAAAGCAGGAAACCACCAGACAAGAGGACACGAGCGAATCGTTGAGCAGCAAACAAAGCAGCCCAGAAACCGCGGACATCACACCCGTAGACCCGCCGGCTCCTTCCACCCATGCAAATGCAAATGGATTAGAGCCAAAAATTAACATGATCAAATCTTGAAATAGGTCGGGGCGAGCTCGTACTTGCCGCGCGATCAATACGCCGTTGCGGTGATACATCGTCATATCACCCCCGCCGTAATAGTAGAGCGTCACAACGACCTGACCGATCGCGGAAAGAACATGCGCGCCGTACCCAAGCCACAAGTAGCGTTGCTCAAGCTTTGAAAACGGCGTCGAGGCCGCGAAGAGCATTCCTGATGCGAGAACAAACACTACAAAAAACGCGACCATGACTCACCTCAGCTTGCGAGTCGGTTCTTCGCTTGGCTCTTACCGCTTTCTTCTTCCTGATATCGATAATGATAATACGAATAGCCGTAGCCAGCCGCGTTGCGTTTTACGTCATTCAGAACGCATCCCATCAGCGGGGCACCAATTGCATCGAGCTGAAGGATGGAGCGTCGAAACATCTCACGCCGAGTCGCGCCATATTTCAGCACCAAAAGGACGCCATCGACGCTTCGACTCAAAATCAGCGCATCTGCCACCGCACCAATGGGTGGTGAATCAACAATGACGCGATCGAATCGTGCTCCAAGGTCCTCGATAAGCTTCGCAAATGCCTTGGTATGCAACATTTCCGTCGGGTTGGGAGGGATGTGCCCGGCAGGCAATCCAAATAGGTTCTCGATTCCAGTCTCTTGGATGGCGGCGTCCAGATCGATCGTTCCGGACACGACATCTGAAACGCCGGCTTTGTTGGCCAATCCAAGCGCCTTGTGAACGCGCGGACGACGAAGATCGACGTCCACAATCAAAGTCCTCAGACCTGATTGCGCCATGGCAATAGCCATATTGGATGAAATCAACGTTTTGCCTTCACCCGGACCTGGACTGGTAACCAACAGAACTCGAGCGGGGGAATCCGCTGACATAAACATCAAATTAGTTCGAAGCGTTTTGATCCCCTCCGCAAAAGATGATTTGGGTGCCAATTCCGTGATCATATCCAATGAAGCAGCTTCGGCCACGATCCCAAGCGACGATAGGTCAAGCTCGGGTAATGTTCCCAAAAGTGGAGCGTTGGTAATTCGAGTGACATCGCCCTCGGACTTCACAGTGTTGTCGAGTGCGGCGATTAGGAAGATTATACTGCCCCCAAAAGCTAATCCGAACACCAAGGCGATTCCAAGACTGGATGGTAAATTTGGACTGAACGGTGCAGCTGGAGTCTCCGCCTCCTCCAGCATACGAATGGAATCCGAATCATACATTGAATTGATATCGAGTTCCTTGGAACGTTCCAACACCATCTTGTACAAATCTTGAAGGCTCTCCGTCCGATCTTTCATCTGGTTGTAGGTCAGGCCAAGATCACCCAGCTCAAAGGCCTCCTCACGCAGTTCCTCTAGACGATTCTTATGGGTCACCATTTGACGATTAAGAAACGCGACACGGTTTCTAACCTCTGCTAACGCTAGCGAGATCTCTTGGTCGACTGCCTTCCGTACGAGTTCAAGCTCGTCCTGTACTCCCCTGACACTTTCGTGTTTAGGTCCAAAGACCGTTTTTAACCCTGCAACCTGTCGATCCAACTCACGTTCGGATTGAATCAACCTCACCAAAACATCGCTTCCGGCAAAACGGGCCGCATCTTCTGGGGTTGCTCCACGCTTCTGCATTTCGACCAATTGCTGCTCAAGAGCGCTAGCGGCAGTAAATTGTCCATACACTTCATTCATCTGGTGATTGACCGCTTCAATATTGGCAGCGGTGAGATTTCGCCGATCCTCGTAAGACTCCGACAAAATATTATTATCGCGCTTAAATTGATGCAGGGCCGACTGCGAGTCATTGAGCTCGGTCCGTTTCTCACTCAGGTATTTGTCAAACCAGTTGATGATTTGGGTAAGTCCGCCCGATTGCACTTCCTTGGTGTACGCGACATATGTTTGTGCCACGGCATCGGCCACGAGCTTCGCAAATTCGGGGTCATTTCCCGTGGCCGTGACCACCGCCACGCGGCTATCACGTTGAAGGTCCACGGTTGCCATTCCTTTGATCATCGAAACAGCTGTCTTCAGTCGCTGTTCTTCGTTGAGAGGCTTTCCTCCCGACGTGGTTGGAATGAACTTATCCCCCTCTAATAACCCAACACGTTGGACGACCCGTTCCGTAAACCAGCGAGAGCCCAAGACCTCTTTTTGTGTATTCCAGAATTGCTCGAACTGCCAAGCACCACCCGGATCCATCAAGTCGACGCGATCAATGTGACGCCCTAACGCATTATCCTTGTTGTGGAAAATGATTTTTGACGAAGTTCGATACAGGCGCGGTTGCTGCTGTGTCCAGAAATAGCCAACAGTTACACTGACAATCGACGTAAGAAGCACAATCCAGTAATACTTTCGGATCAGGCTCCAATAGAACGACACCAGAACCATCGGGGATTGTCCCTCGTCGGCCATTGGCGCAGCACGAAAGTCAGTTTGGGTTTCGTCTAACATTCATCACCAACCGAGCAGATTGACGCCCGGTTCGGATACAGAACCATGAACCCCGGGCAAGGCGCCGAATCCTAGTTACTGGTGTCGTTGGAGTCAATCAACCGGAACAGCGTGAACTTAAGTGCAATCCAAGCTCAACTCAGTCTCTCTCTGGACATTGGTGTCCGCACTGTTTGTTGCTCCCGCCGCACTTGGCGGTGTGCACCTTCCTGTGGTTGTGCTGCTTTTTGTCCTCACTGGCATCTCCGCGCTTACAGGGATTGCCAGAAGGGTAAAACTATCAACGCCCATAAAGATTTCTGCGCTAAACTTGGCGCTCGGGCTTCTTTCCTTTTGGGCACTCGTGCAGTGCATTCCAATCCCAGGCGGATTGCTCGGCATACTTTCTCCCTATGTTCACCAAATTTGGATGGATTCTAGCCAACTCGTTGGGATCACCGAGAACTGGCACGCTTTATCCCTGCAGCCAGAAGCCTCAGCAGATCGTGCACTGCGCTTCGCGACGCTGACCCTCGCGAGCATTAGTGCAAACAATCTTCGACTGCGAGACCTTGAGCGACGGTTGATTCCTTTCGGCTTCGCAGCAGGCCTAGTCATTTCGTTGTTTCTTGGGGTTTTGCATCGATTCCTGGAGCTTCACCAATTCTTTGGAACCTACGATCCTGGAGTGGGGCCAAAACTCACCACTTTTATCAGTTCAAATCATGCGGCGGCCGCATTTGGACTTGGAGCAATCGTGGCTGGGCTTCGTCTTTGGCGAAGCATACAAACGAGCAACCGTCCAACGGTTGTAGCGAATAGCCTTGCCCTGTGTATCGCTCTGATTGTGGTGATTGAATCCAACAGCACGGGGGTTTTCCTGGCGATCGGTGGGGTGGGGTTGCTGGTGCTGCTGCGTTTCGTGGCCACAATTTCAAAAAAATATGCTGGTTTTTTTGGGTTGATTATTCTTGCATCGGCCGCCATGGCTGGCCTGTTTTTTAGTCAACCTGATAGTTTGCAAACACGTTTAGAACTCAATCGGGCAGCGCTCACAGGGTCTGTTCATGCTTGGTGTGTAGGCTTTGGAGCCGGGACAACCGAAACAGCGCTCCCCAAGTTCATCGATTGGTCGATTATTCAAGACACACGGCTTAGGACGATCGAGACAGAACCTATCGAATGGCTGTTTACGTACGGATGGTTGGTCGCCGGGATTGTTATCCTGTTGCTGTTTACCTACTTGATACCCATGCGCCAAAACCCCAACGACTCGTGGTCCGATCGGAAGTCCTACTATTTTCTCGCTGCTTGGATTGTGGCCGTTTACTTTGCGGCAATTAGCATGATGCACTTTCCCTTCTTGGCTCTCGGCGTGTCCTTGCCTGCTGTGGTGATTTTGGAGAGTTTCCAACGACGGGCGTATTCTCACCGCCGTCCTCCAACCCACGACTCGTTCGTCCGATATCGGCAGATATCTACACCAATCATATTGGGATTCACATTTGTGATGATTGGATGCGGGGCCCTCGGTGCTTGGATTTCCTCACCATCCCAAAAGGGGCTCAAACAGAGGATTTTCGAAACGCCAAGTGACGCCACACTCTTTGCCACACTCACGCGGGAAGAAATGGCCAAGGACCAACACGTCCAAGCCGAGGTGTTTGCCGCACGTGCATTGGAACTTGAGCCCACAGCCCGTATGCATTTGTTGCACGCACTAACCCTCGCGGCGAACAAACGTGGGGAAGAGGCCGTGGCAGATTATCTGGTGGTTGGACAATCCCATCTGGCTGCACGTGCGGCTCGTGAAGCGGCTGCGATTCTACCGCCAAAGCTCGCCGCTCAAGCGATTCCACAAGACAGATATTGGCGAGAAGCACGAGACGCGGCCATGAAAGCGCGTGGCAAAGAGGCTGGAGTCGACTTTGCGCTCGCGCTGGTCGACGAACATCCAAAGAGTGCGCTTGCGGCCCAGGTGGCAATCGAAACCTACTGGCAACGCAAGGACTACGATGTTGCCGAGCTGTGGGCCCGTTTATTGATTGCCGACGGCCGCGCCGACGCAGACGGCAACCCCATCGGGCATGGCTTGTTGATTCAGACTTTGCTCAAGTCCAATCGCATCGATCAGGCGCGAACCGAAGCGAACCGTGCGATGGAGTTTGTTCCCGGAGATCCGGTGATCGAACGGGCCGTGATTCAGCTTCGACCGTCAAAACCAGCTGACGCCCAAAAAGCCGATATCGAAGTGGTCACAACGGCACACGGGCTTTATTGCCACTCCGCGCACAGTGGGCAAGAGCGTAAGTTCTGTGAGCTCGCACGGGCTTGGATAGCCGAGGCAGGCGGTGACCTGGAAACTGCCGAAGAAACGCTGAAAGGCCTGACTGAGCGTTTTGATACTGCCACGCCGCTCGCCGAATTCTACGTGCGTACCAACCAATGTGCGGCCCTGCGGACTTTGAATTTGGGTTGGCGCGATAAGCCCGATTCAGAAAAAGTCGCCACGATGGCGGCGCGGTGCGGCGTCCTGTGAGGGTCGGCATCGAGGCCGGGCGCCTTGGGCACGGCGGTGCGGCGATTCTGGATGCGCTGGTGGATACCCTTTTGCGCCGATCCGATGTCGACTGCGTCAAAGTCTTCGGGAAAATTGCTGCTAGACCTGATTTGGTCGTTGTTCCTACTCCGACGGGGCGTCTGAACACTCTGCGTTGGGCCATCCATGATTGGGCGATTGCCGCCCAAGCATTCGATCATGTCGTGTCGTTTTCGGGGTTTGCCGCCGCCGCTGGGCAGACTGTGTTTGTGCACAACGCGCTCTATTATGACCCCATCGCGGACACCCTCCCGCTGCCTCTTCGTTTGCGACTGCAGGTACTGCGCGAGCTCACACATGATGCGGTGGGGCAGGCAAAACACGTGGTCGTGCAGTCAAACCTGATGCAAGAAAATGTTCGTCGGGCGCATGGGGGCGAGGCCCACAAAATCATCACGACGCCACCGCCAGACCCTCAGACCAGCGGCCCAAAGACCGACCTGCTCTGGGTTGGAAACGAAGTCGCTTTCAAGGATTTCCGCACTGCAATCGAGGCCGCAACCCTATTGAGGCGGCAACTCACCCTGATCGGAAACCCAGTATCCATGCCCGATGGCCCATATCATTCTTGGGTCGGAGACCTTGAGCGAAGTGAGGTGTTCGGTCATTACCGCCACGCAAACGCCCTTGTCATGACCTCGAAAGCCGAAAGCTTGGGTCTGCCGTTGATCGAGGCGATGCAAGTTGGACTTCCGGTGATCGCACCCGATTTGCCCTATGCCCGCGAAATTTGTACTGAAGCTGCACAGTATTTCCAGCCCGGGAACGCCGAGGACCTTGCCAAAGCGATCAATGTTGCCGAGTCTCGACGCGAAACATTGAAGTTGTTAGGAACCACAAGGACCTCGCGACTTGCCGGGAAGATGCCTTTTGAGCGTTGGGTTGACCTGATTCTGGACAAATAAAGGGACCTCGCCGCAACCTTATGCATCTTCAGTCCGCATCGGCGCCGCGCCAAAGCCTTACTTCCCATGGAGGGAAACGTGAAATTGCCACATGTTGTGATCATTGGTGGAGGATTTGGGGGGTTGGCGGTCGCTCGTTCTCTTGCCGCGGCGCCCGTCCGCGTCACGTTATTGGACCGCGAGAATCACCATCTGTTCCAGCCACTGCTTTATCAGGTCGCCACCTCAGCGCTTGCCAGTCCGGACATCGCAGCCCCGATCCGCAAAATCTTGCGAAAGCAGGGCAACGTCACCGTCTTGTTGAGCGAGGCCTTCAGCATCGATGCGGCCTCCAAAAAGGTGGAACACACCCATGGCACCCTTGATTACGACTACCTGGTTATCGCTGCAGGCGCGGTCAACGACTACTTTGGCCACGCCGACTGGGCCGATATTGCTCCAGGCTTAAAGACCTTGGGCGACGCGCTCGAGATTCGGGGCAAAGTCTTAACAGCCTTTGAAAATGCCGAAGTTGTCCCAGAAGGAGAGCGTTCAAAATACCTCACTTTTGTGGTGATCGGCGGCGGTGCCACTGGTGTGGAGATGGCTGGGGCCCTCAAAGAGATCGCCACAAAAACGCTGAACGACAATTTTCGCAACTTTGACCCATCGACCGCTCGGGTGGTCCTCGTGGAAGGCGGACCCAGGCTGCTGACAGCATTTCCTGAAGACCTGTCGCAGAATGCGCGGGAACAATTGCAGAAGCTTGGCGTCGAGGTCTTAACCGACACCTTTGTAAAGAACATCAATGACCGAGGCGTCGAGTTGGCCTCGGGGGATTTTATCCACGCGGAGACGGTCGTCTGGGCGGCGGGCGTGAAAGGGGCCCCGATCGCAGGATCCCTAGGCACCGAGCTCGATCGGCGCGGCCGAGTCATGGTCGAAAAGGACTTCTCGATCAAAGAACATCCAGAGGTGTTCGTGATCGGCGACCTGGCTCACTGCATTGATGGCAACGGACTCGAAGTCCCAGGCCTAGCCCCCGCGGCGCTGCAGGCCGGGAAACATGCCGGCGAGCAGATCTGGCGCAGTATCGACAACAAAGAACGTGAAGATTTTTCGTATTTGGACAAAGGCGCCATGGCGACCATCGGGCGCTCAAGCGCTGTTGCCGTGTCGGGAAAACTCAAGATGACCGGTCTAATTGCTTGGTTAGCTTGGATTTTCATCCATGTGCTCTTCTTGGTCGGGTTCCGAAATCGAATTGCGGTCTTATTCGAGTGGGCTTGGGCCTACTTCACTTTTCAGCGGAGTGCGCGCGTGATTTTGACCGCGTCACGCCCGAAAGACGCGTCGCCTTAAATTAGAAGTGATAGGCCGTCGATACAGCGAGCGACTGGCGGAATCCCGTCAGTTCCGAGTTTTCGTCTTCGTTTTCACTGGGCAGCAGCTGAAAACCGGCGCTAGCGACCACTCCAACGGAAACAGCTCGCACACGAACGTCTAAACCCGTCTGAAAATCAAGAAATGACCCGCTTGGGCCCAGCGCTTCGAATCCATACTGGCCCAAGAAGCCAAACGACATCCCGAAATAGGGTTGCACCACTCGCCAGGGACCGCCCGCACGGATCGCGCCGTAAAGGCCAAGGGCTCCAGCATCGACCAAGGTGTAATCGTCGATCCACAGTCCCCCTTCGACTGCCAAGCGAACTCCGCTAGCGTAATCGTCGGGTGTGACCGCGAGTCCGACACCAAGCAACATCGTGGCACCTGTATAGGCGGCTCGTCCTTCAAAAGGTTGCTGAAAGACAAGCCCTGAGGAAGCTCTCACAAACCCTTCGGCAATGAATTCATCGTCCTGTTCCCAACCCTCCAGAGGATATCCTTGGTCATCGTATTCAAGCTCCTCTTCTTCTTCGTCGAGTTCGGCGGCGAGTTCGAGTACTGAGCCCAAAAGCTGCAGACCCAGAAGTATATTCTCGCCGCTCGACGAGTTCGATGAATTCGAATCCTCATGCTTCTTGCGGTAATGCCGTTTTTCGGTGCGGGTGCGTTTAACCAGACGGGCGTCAGAATCTGCAGCAAACACGGGAAGTGGGGCCAAGATACTGGCGATCAAGATAAGGGTTATTACGCGCATCCTCATTAGACGAACGACCCCATCCAAAATTCAAAACTACGGCACAACGGCCAACTTCAGTGCTCGTTCGATCACGGCGAGCCATTCGTCGCCCTCAATCGCTTCTACCAAAACCTGCGCGTCATCAAGCGCGCGACAAGCGTCCCCGGCGAGCTCCCAAATGGCTTCCGCAGGCACAAATATCGGTGCATCGTCGGCCATCAGCACCAGCAGCTTCACGTTTGGCAGCAGGTAGGTCACGCCCTCGCCCCAAATCGCAACGTCCACAGGTTTGCCGTCATTGGGAGTCACCTTCATCTTCTTCGCCTGATAATACTCCTCGTCGTCGAAGTATCGGACCTGGCGGATCTTTTCAAAAAGACGTTCGGCGAACGTTTCTTCGGGGCCCGCAAGCTCGGCAATCACGCGCGGTCCAAACACAAAATCGCGCACCGGCCCTGGCAGAGTTAATGGACCTTTCATGCTTTCGGACGCCACCAAACGAGGCAGAAAAGATGCCCCAGAGGTCACCATCGAGTTGACCCAATCGCGCCCAAACTCTTCGCGAAGCGTTTCAACGGTCACTTCGTTTCCGAATTCGGCCTCGATCATACCGCCCGTCGCCTGAGCAACGATTTCGACGGTCCGCAGCGCCAGCTCGTAATCCTGGGCGCATGAACACGACATGATTCGAACTTGGAAGCCATCTTCCACCTGAGCCAGCTCAACGGATCGCGTGGACACGCCCCACAAAAACACATGTGTGTAGTAGTCGATCGGCCAAGGACTTGGCGGCTCGTCTTCCCAAGTGAGGATCGAGCCAAACTCTGACTGCAAAGCCGCGACAAGCGAAGAGAACCCGACTTCGGACGACGGCGAGATTGTGAACGAAAAACTCATCCTTTTTCACCCATGAAAGTGCGTTTTGTAGGTACCAGAAGTCAGGTATCTGCGGCAAAGCTCGTGAATCTTTGAGTTGAGCGACCACCCGTATAGCGTTAAGAGTGCGAAGCTTTCAGAATGCCGATGCGTCAAAGGTTGTATGCCCAAGCTCGTTCATATCACTACCGTTCCCGAATCTCTTGGTTTTGTGGCTGGTCAAATCGACTGGTTGAAAACTCGAGGCTGGGATGTTCACGCTATTTCTTCGCCGGGCGACCTTTTGGATCGCTTTGGGGCAGAGCATGAGATTCCGGTGTATGGCGTGCCCATGGCGCGCGCCATCACTCCGCTTGCGGACATGCGGAGCGTCGGGGAAGTGACGCGGCTGCTGACGCGATTGGCGCCTGATATCGTGCACTCGCATACGCCGAAAGGTGGGATGATCGGCATGATGGCGGCTCGTGCGGCCCATGTTCCCCACAAGGTCTATCATATGAGGGGGCTCCTCACTTTAACGGCAACCGGCAAGCGAAAAGCCCTACTGGCTGCGGCCGAAACCATGACGTGTGGCCTGGCAGATGTCGTGATTTGTCAGTCGCATTCCCTGCAAAGGAACGCCATTGCTGAAGGTTTAGTCGAGGCAAATCGTTCAACAGTGTTGTTATCGGGCAGCAACGGCGTCGATAGTGAACGTTTCAATATCAATAACTTCGATGGCGCGGCATTGCGCGAGTCGTTTGAGATACCGCGGGACGCGGTCGTTGCTGGGTTTGTGGGGCGTCTGGTCGGAGATAAAGGCATCGTGGAACTGACTGAATCTTGGTCGCGAGTTTCGAACGAGTTGCCCAACGCGCATCTGTTGATCGTAGGGCCGTTCGAGGAGCGGGACCCGGTGCCAGCAAAAACGAGACGTCGACTTGAGGACGACCCTCGGGTCCATATGATTGGCTTTGCCCACGATACCGCGCCGTTTTACGCGATGATGGACGTGCTGGTATTGCCGTCGTACCGCGAGGGTTTTCCGAATGTCCCGCTCGAAGCAGCCTCGATGGGTCTCCCGGTCATCGCGACTGACGTCATCGGCTGTGTAGACGCGGTTCAGCACGGGGTCACTGGAACGCTCGTGCCGGCAAGGGACACCCAACTGCTAGAGTTCGCGTTGGTCGATTATCTGAGCGATCCAGACCTGCGACGACTGCATGGCGAAGCGGGTCGGGCCCGTGTGTTGAGGGATTTTGCACCCGAGGATATCTGGGAAGCAAATCTGCAGCTGTACCAGTCGATGTTGCATCAGTAACTGGTACAAGGTCTCTACCCAACAACGGCTTTCTGGACCGTGCTTCCTGCGTCAAACAACATTCGCAACTTTTCGATAGCATTGACCGATAACCCCACAACTCTGTGTGGAGGTTCAATGGTCGGGGAGAATCACGAAAACATCATCGAGTTTGTCGTTCGCGACAAAATATCGGTACTCAAGTTCCTTGGGATTGAGATAGCGGACGACGTCACGATCACCGCACAGCGCGGACTCGACGTCACCGAAGCGACTCCAAAACAACTGTTGGCTGATGGCCAGATCGTGATTGGCGAACCACCCATTCTCGGTCTCGTGATCGAAGTCCAAATGACCATGAGCCTCGCGGCCTGGAAGGAAAAACAGTTGAAATGGCCGCACTACGCAATCGGCCTCCGAACCAAACTCCGATGCATGACAGAAACCCTTGTTATCACCACCGACCCACGCATCGAAAAGCTTGCCAGACAACCGATCCAAACCGGACGGAACTCGGTGTGGCACGCGATGGTGTTGGGGCCGTCAAATTTGCCGCGGGAGCCCTCGACTGAATTCACTCGGAAGAATCCGACGCTGGCGCTGCTTGCCATGATGGCCCACGGACAGGACTACACCACGCCTGAAACGCCAGCGAACATGTTGAAGGGTTTGTGGGAATCCGATTTATATCAAGCTCTTGAGAACTCCCAGCAACGTATCTATTATGACCGTGCAATGCAGGCGTTGCCGCTTTGGATTGCCCTAGCCCTGAAGGATGACCCCGTGACTCAAGAATACTTCAGCCCCGTTGTACTCGATTATATTGCTCAAGGCCGAGAACAAGGCATTGAACAAGGAATCGAGCAAGGAATCGAGCAAGGCCGAGAACAAGGCATTGAGCAAGGCCGAGAGCAAGGCATCGAAGCGGGCCTGCGTCAGTCCATCCTGCTGATCCTTGATTCCCGCGGTTATGCCCCAACCGCTGATGACCTTCAGCGCATCGAAAACCAACACGACAGAACGGTCTTGGAAGCGTGGGTAAAAGCCGCAACCAATCAGCTGGTGGGACAGCCATTATTTGGCGGTCACTAGCTACTTGTCGTCGCCACCATTGATCATGTCCGAGACAAGACCTGGCTCATCCTGATTTTCCGCAACGACCACGCCTAGGGTGTGGACCACCACAAACGCCGCAAAGAACCACATAGACAGTTCATGGATCTCTTTGATGTTTCCGGCGAGGTCCTTTGATAACGAGAGCTCGGTTTTGAAGTACATCAAAAAACCGGTCACGATCATGAACGTCACCATAATGTAGAACGCTGCGTAGCCGGCTTTTATCGCCAGAAAGTGTTTGCTTGGCCGGCTGCCCGCGGGCCTCTTATAATACTTTCGCAGGCTACCAAACATGGGATGTTGGCCGGGAATAAGGCCCAAGATGATCCTCGCCACAAAAAGACCCGCCAGCGTGAACCCGAAGATGTAGTGGAAATCCCACATGGGCTCACGAATCCCGACAGCGATCTGCTTCGCGAGTTCAGGAGTGATCGGGGTGCCTGCGTCGCGCAACGTCGTTTCGATGAACGCTGAGTTTGTGCGCCAACTCAGGAAGGTCTTGCGCAGTAATACAGTGCTGAGCAGGCCCAAGATCGCCAGTGCGTCGAGCCAATGCCAAAGTCGTATCCATAAGGAACGGGGGCCGCGAAGTTTGGAGGGGTTGCTTTCGGGGGTCATGCGTAGTCACCTTTTGATCGACGCAAAGAATATTCTCTCAACGGGTCGGACCGCAAGATTGGAAGGATGCAATCGCAATACTGGCCGACCAATCACAGCGTCTGAGAATCCAGCCACGCTTGGAACATCAAGACATCCCATAAATGGTGTTGCCAGTTTTTGACGTGGCCTAGGTGTTCATGCCATCGGGTACGAACCAAGGATGCGTCGAAATAACCTTCTTGTTGCAAACGCCGTTTGTTCAGAAGTTCTTCTGCCCAATCCCGAAGCGGCCCACGCAACCATGCGTCGATTGGCACGCCAAATCCCATCTTCGGTCGCTCGATCATCGCCCTTGGCACGTGGCGATACAGCACCTGGCGCAAGGCCCATTTACTCTGGCCGTCGCGGATTTTGAACTCGTGAGGCATCCGCCAGGCGTATTCGACCACGCGGTGGTCCAATAAAGGCACGCGGGCTTCAAGACTTGCCGCCATGCTGGCACGGTCGACTTTGGTCAAGATATCGTCGGAAAGGTAGGTTTCGAGGTCAGTCAGCATCATGGATGATGCAAAATCACCAAGATCGCTCCACGGGACAGGGTGCTCTTCCCCGCCCAGCACAACGGCCGAAGACCAATGTGTCACCAATATCTCGTAAAGCGCGAGCTGGTCTTTTGCGGGCATTACCGACGCAAATTTCTGGAGTTTTTCGGTAGGGAGCCGAACACCCACAACACTTGGCAGAGCGCGCTCCAACAACCCAAAGGCCTGATCCCACGCGCCGGCGGACACGGCCTGAAGACCACGCGCCACTAGGCGTCTAGCATCGATCGGGAGACGCTCCATCACCTTCCAAATCCTGGGCCCAAAGACGTGCCGATTATAGCCGGCAAATAGCTCGTCGCCCCCGTCACCACTGAGCGAAACAGTCACGTTTTCCCGGGCCAATCGTGACACCAGAAAGGTCGGAATCTGAGACGAATCCGCGAAGGGTTCGTCAAACATCAGTGGCAGACGCGGAACGATCTTGAGTGCGTCGGCGGCGGTCACCACCAACTCCGTGTGTTCGGTGCCCAAATGGCGAGCGACCTGACGCGCATGAACGGCCTCATCGTAGGCGTCGTCTTCAAACCCGATCGAAAACGTCCGAACACTCGATTGATGTTTGCGCATCAACGCCACGACAGTCGACGAATCCACTCCACCGGATAGGAAAGCTCCCAAGGGAACATCGGATAATAAACGGTCCTGCACGGCCTTCTCTAAGACTGCTTCCAAGCCGTTCACGATATCTTCCGGTCCACCCGTCAGCGGATGGGTCAGCCCGTTTCGGGCAACTTCTCGAGCTGACCAATAGCGCTCGACGCGAGTCTTTCCACCCTTCACGATCAGTAAGGTTCCGGGCGACATCTGCGAAAAACCCTCGTAGATGCACAGGGGCTGAGGCACGCAGTTGGACCGCATATATGCAGTCAATGCGCGACGATCGACCTTGGGATGAAAACCAGGAAATTTCTTGAACGCCTTAAGCTCGGAACCAAAAACAAAGTTCTGGCCCACTCGCCCAAAATACAACGGCTTGATGCCAAGACGGTCACGGGCGAGCGTGAGTTCGGAGGTCTCGCGGTCCCAAAGGGCGAAAGCGAACATGCCGATAAACTGCGTGACAGCCTCGCGCACACCCCAGGCCTCGATCGCGCGCAACATGGTCTCGGTATCCGAGTGACCGCGCCACACTCCACCAAGCCGACCGCGCAGATCCATGTGATTAAAAACCTCGCCGTTGAACACCATGATGTATCGGCCTGAGGCAGAATGCATGGGTTGCGCGCCTTCGATCGATAGGTCCTGAATCGCGAGCCGGCGATGCCCCAAGGCGACCTCCGCACGCAGGTCGACCCAATGCCCGGCACCATCAGGACCGCGATGCACGAGAGCGCGCGTCATCTGCCCGAGCACCTGCTCAGGGTCGACAACCCCACCCAAAAAACCAGTGATTCCACACACGGTATTTATCCGCTGAAAGGGAGATTCAGTGCCCGACCTTCATCTTTAATATTTGATGAAGGTTCGTAAACAAAACCGGAACTCTGCCCGGGGCTTCGCCGTCGATATCCAGATACACGGGCTCGGTTTGAGCTGGACGAATCGAAACCGACGATGCGTTGCGCCTTGAAACCTGAGGCAGGTCAAGGTGTTCAGCCTTATGCAGTAACCCGATCAAAGAAGCAGAGTTTCCTTTTGACAGGTCTCCAAACAAAACGACCTGAAATTTCCCATCGTCGATTCGCGCACCCGGAGCGACCCACATGCCGCCCCCGAAGTACTCACCGTTGGCCACCACGACGTTAAAAAACTTGTCGTGGATCTCTTCGAGATCGTCGATCCGAACATCAAGCGCTGCGTTATCGTATTTAAACCACATCATCGCCGATGCCGCAGTAAAGCTGAGCTTTCCGCCCATGCCCTTCCACATTTTATTCACATAACGATCGACCATTCCGCCCATGCCGGCGCTAGAAATGTTGATGAAAAACCGACCATCAAGTTGACCATCTGAGCCGAGGAATACCGAAAGCCCAAGGTCAATCGGTCGTGTATCCACACCGCCCAAGAGCTTCACGGTTTCATCCACGGAACCCATTGCGCCCACGGTTCTGCGAAAATCTCCACCGGTACCCATCGGGATAAACCCGAAAACTGCATCGGGGTTGATGGGCTCGGGTTTCCAATCGTCTTTTCGACGAACCCAGCCGTCATCCAGCTCAAATTCAGAGCGGAAATTTGGACGCTCAAAAAAGCCGTTAATAACTTCGTTGACGGTGCCGTCTCCGCCCACTGCAACGACCATTTCCCAACCCGCACGCAGGGCTTCCCGCGCCAACATCGTGGCGTGCCCGGGCCCCTCGGTGAAAGCAATTTCTAGTTCACCAATTCGCGCACGCAAAAGCCGTTCGACACGGCTCCAGTCGCGGCGAACCGCGCCGTTTCCGCTTTCGGGGTTGGCAATCACAAAGGTCCGATAACTCGACATCCAGACTCCTTAGAATCCGCAAGCAACACATATTGCATCAAGAAGCGTCATCGAGGCCTTTTGGTCTCGAGCGCGCCGAAAAGATTTGGTGCAGGTACTCGACCCACACACCATTGAAGCTCCGCCTTCGCGGTCGAGTTGCTCAAGCCTCGAACGCGCCACCTGCTCGCTGGCTTGGGGGGCAACCACGTGATAATGCGCCGACCCGCCGCAGCAGGGGGCATTTTCACGATTGAACTGAAACTCTTCAGGTTCAGGTTCGTAGACCGCTGCCGTCAACGCGCGTGTTGCGTCGTAGAGGCCGAGGTGCCTACCCACAAAACACGAGTCATGCAACATGACCCCGGTGCCGTCGATTCGTTCCGTTACCGGAAGTTCATCGACGTAATCAGCCAGAAACTCCACCGCGTGAACGATGTCGATCGGCCAAGGGTTTGTAAACGAACCTTCAGGTCGATTCATCGACACAAACGCGGCACAATCGGTAATCACATAATCCACAGGCCCAAGCTCGTCCACAAGGGCATCGCGATAGGTTGAAAACCCGTCTTTATCACCTGCAGCGAGCGCAGGAAATCCACAACACGCAAACCCGACGCCTTCGGTTCGAGTGAAAAGCCGCAGCTTCTTCCCGACGATGGTCTCGAAGAGTCGGCCAATTCGCGGAATCAACTCGGGGTAATGATGCCGAGTCTCGCAATCGGGCATGAACACAATGTCGGAGTTTTGGTCAAAAACATCGGTCGTCTTCAACGCAGTCGACTCAGGATGGGGTGACTTTCCCTCATAGAAGAAGTCTACAAAACCGTCTAACGCTTCGGGAACATGACCCAGTTCACGCATCCAAGCTCGGGCCTCGAACATCGCTTTGGGCACGTCATTATCGTGTTTGCACCAGGTTTCGCAGCGTTTACAGCCCATGCAGTGAAAGAAGATTTCTGCGACTTCTTCGTTCGGTTCGACCGTCCCGTTTTTGGTCAGTTCTAATAAGCGCATCAGCGCCCAAGGAGTCACGGTTTCGCGACCCTCTGCCTCGGCGGCTGGGCAAGAAAACCGACAGAGTTTCGGGCAATACGTACAATACGCAGTTGCTTTGTCGGTCTCGGGTCCAAGACTTTTTTCCATCACCTAACCTCGGCAAATCTGACGTTCATGGGCCCACCGCAAGCCGCCGATCCCGGTCGAGCTCGTTCTTCAGAGACTGTGACCATTGCGACCAATGCACGGCCTCGTCACTGGCCACAAGACTCACCGAGTGCGTCAATGACGCGATTTTTCCCGGGAGCTCAGTGGGAACGTGGGCCTTGGGATAGGTCACAAATAAAGTGGCTCGATGCCTGGTGAAATCCCAGATATCGACCTCGGCATCACCCAAAGCGGTCAACGCTTGCCCGATATGTTCGGTGCTAAATATCGCCCGATGTGTTTGGCCTGCGGCCTTGGATTCACGCCGGTCTGGATGGGCTAACTCCAATGATTTCCGAAGACTTGTCACGTCGTCTCGACCACCGATATCGGTCGGGTTCAACAGCGAGATCTCACGTTCGATCGAGCGCAAAACGCCGTCGGAGGCAAAAACCGCGGCATGGAAGGTCCCGTCCACATGACATGCCCAGGCGATATGAATGCCCATATCGAGCATTTTTTGATTCACCGCAACGGCTTCAAGAGCGCTGATTTCCCATGAAAATAGGCGCGCTTCCGAGGGTCGCCACACCACAAAGGTTGCGTCCAAAATCGCCCCAAGAAAGCCCTCTCCGCCGATGAACAAATAGCGCATATCCGGGCCACTCGCCTTGCGAGGAGCGGGCAGATAGCCGTATTGCCCATCTGTCGGCGTAAAACCCGAAAGCGCGATGCAGCTTGAGCGAAGGTCACCATCCCATAGCTCCCGACCCACACCGTGATGTCGCCCAAGCAGACCTCCGATGGTGGCGGTGCTGGGGTTGAGGCCGCTGCGCTCCATCGTCAATCCACGCTCGCGAAGCTCGTCCTGCAGGTCTCCCCAACGAATTCCACATTCGACGCGCACCAGCTTGCTTTCGCGGTCCACCGAAAGGACACGCCGACACGACTCGGTGCGAACGACGTCAAACAGGCGTTCACCGATCACCGACGGGCGCACATGCTGCCCGTCGCCCAATAATAATAGTGGGATATCCAGGCCCGGATCTGACAGCGCATCGACCAGCTCGTTGCTGTTTTCTGGCCAGATCTCTTGGCGTGGCGTGGGCAAGTCACGTTGTTTATAAAACGTTTTCGCGTAACGCTTTTTGGTCGAAACACTCATAGCGCGTACACCTTGCCCGGATTCATGATTCCATCGGGGTCAAAGGTGGTTTTCAGCGACTGAAATAGGGCCGAGCCGCCGGGTTGGTCATGATGCGTCCAGGCAGCCTTGGATTGTCCGACACCGTGATGATGCGCGATGCTTCCGCCGGCCTTTGCCACCGCATCCAGGCCGACTCTCCACGTGGTTTCGTAGCGCTCCATGGTCTGGTCGAGGTCTGCTCCAAATCCCGCGAACGTAAAGTAGATCGACGAGCCTTCTGGATAGACATGGCTAAAGTGCGCCATCACCAGCACGTGTGGGCTGAGCGCCTCGCGCACCGACTCGTACAAATGATTCAAATTCGCCCAAGTTGTGGACACTTCCATCGTGTCGACAAACGCTCCCGCGTCGTACATCGCCGATTGTTTATACGAGACACTCATGCGGTTTTTGAGCCAGTGCTGGCCTGGCTCCTGCCCAAGGTCTGTGCCGTAATGCGACAGTACACCAAAGGCATGATGGGCTTCGTCGGCGACGATCCTCGAGGTCCCCTCGAATCCGATCACGAGTAGGCATTCCGTGGGCAACACGTCGATCACGCGATTGAGCGCGAGAGGTTGGCCGAGTACTCGTCCCAAGAGCGCCGATTTTACCGTGGATAAACGTCCCTTAAGCTCGCCGGTCACGTCTGAGGGTAGAATCTCGAGTGCCAAATCACTGAGCTTCTGTGTCAGCAATTTTGTCTTGAGCGACTCATTGCCTGAGCCCGATCGGCGTTTGGCGATCAGGGAATCAAACGCGTCGTAGAGCCTTACTACAGCCGGTCGAACGCCATGCTGCATCATGTCGCGAATCGCCTCTAAGGCAGTTTCGACACTCGGGAATTGAAAACCTCGATAGATTTGAATTGTTGGGGTTGCCGCAACGCGCAAAGTCGCCTCGGTCAGCATCCCGAGCGTGCCTTCACTGCCCACAAAAAGCTGGGTCATATCCGGCCCGCAATCAGGCACAAGATGGCGTGGGCGCGTGGCGAGCGGGTCTGCGGCAGTCTCGAAAACCTCGGCTGTGCCGGTAACCACTCGCATGCTCGCGACCATGTCTTCGATCTTGCCGTAACGACTCGAATATTGGCCGGCGCTACGGGCGGCCAGATATCCACCTAAACTCGAGCAATACAGCGACGAGGGGTAATGACCAAGCGTCAACCCCTGTCGGTTGAGTTCCTGTTCGAGCGTCATCCCAATGATGCCGGTCTGGGCTCGCACAGTCATATCGCCGGAACGGGTCGACTGAACTTTGTTCAGCCGTTTCAGGTCAACGATCACGCCTTCGCCATCGGTGATCGCTCCTCCGCAAACGCCGCTTCCTGCGCCGTAAGGAACAATCGGTGTACCGGTCTGGCGGGCCCATTGAATAAGGCCCAGAACCTCGTGCTCCCCTTTGGGTTGCACGATCGCTGCGGGCAAATGGTGCCGGACTTGGCGACCACGGGTCAGGATGATTCCCCGGGGCCAACAATCGTTATTATAGGCAAGGCGGTCAGGCCCACTGGTGAGCACGTGCGTCCGTCCAACGATATCAGCGAGATCGTGTTCTAGAGCCCGGCTCAAAGGTGATTCGCTGTTCAGTTTTGCGACCATGGCGCCAAGGTAGTCGGTTTTGCGGCTATACGCTAGCCGCCTGTGACTCGGTGCCGCTTGGCATTGCGATTCTGGGCGTCGGTGCGACAGGCTCCCCCGCGCATTGCGATTGGCCCAAAATCCTGTCCAATATCGCGACTCAATTCGGCTAAATCGCAATGTGAGCACGATGCCCGCACACTCAAAACAAACACATTCGCAACATTTCGATACCATTGACCCAGTGGAGGTTCAATGCCTGGAAGCAATCACGAAAATATCATCGACTTTGTCTTACGCGACAGAATGTCCGTCCTTGAATTCCTTGGAATCGATCTATCAGACGACATCGCAGTTGTAGGAGCGCGCGGCCTTGACATCACCGAAGCGACTCCAAAACAGCTGTTAGCTGATGGTTGTGTCGTCATCGGAAAACCGCCCATTCTTGGACTTGTGATTGAAGTCCAAACAACCATGGCGGACAAGGATTGGGCCGAAAAGCAGTTCAAATGGCCACACTACGCAATCGGCCTTCGAGCTGAGCTCAAATGCATGACCGAAACACTGGTCATCACCACCGACCGACGCATCGAAAAGCTCGCCAGAAAACCCATCCAAACCGGAAGGAACTCGGTGTGGCACGCGATGGTTTTGGGGCCATCGGATCTACCGAAAGAACCCTCGACCGAATTCACACGAAAGAATCCCACGCTGGCACTGCTTGCAATGATGGCTCACGGCCGGACTTACACGAGCCCTGAGCCTCCAGCGAACATGCTGAAAGGATTATGGGAATCCGAGCTGTATCAAGCTCTTGAGAACGCCGTTCAACGTGTCTATTATGATAAAGCAATGCAGGCTTTGCCGCTTTGGATTGCCCTAGCCCTGAAGGATGACCCTATGACTCAAGAATATTTTAGCCCCATCGTGCTCGACTACATTGCCGAAGGGATTGAACAGGGTCGAGAACAGGGTCGAGAACAGGGGTTGCGCGAGTGCATTCTTCTCCTGCTTGAGGCCCGCGGTTATTCTCCCTCCAAAGCTGACCTCCAGCGTCTTGAACACGAGCATGACAAATCGGTTTTGGAAGCATGGGTGAAGGCCGCAGCTAATCAAGTCGCAGGACAGCCGTTTTTTGACGACCACTGAAGAATGCAGCTACCGCTGCGCTCTTGTCGCGATCACCCGCGCGGAGTAACGTATCGCCCATGATTCGGCGAATCGCCGCACTGGCGTTAATGGTTTTGGGAGGTTGCGACAAGTCCGATGGACTCCCCCCTACGGTGTCGATCAATGCGTCCGATGTCGAAGGCGGTGTTGCATCTACCTCGTCGAGCACCAAACGCAAGGGGCTCCAGTGGCCAAGCGACTTCTCGTCATGGCGAGGCGCTTCGATAAAGAACGGCGAGGCGTTGCCCCGCTGTCCGTCGGCTTGGTTCGAAAAACGACTCGATGACGAATTCACTGTTTGGAAGTGCTCCAACTACCCAGACCCAAAACTCGGGGAAACCGAACTCGTTGTTCATTCGACCAAAGGCAAAATTTTCACGGTCACAGCGACGATGGCTTGCGAGGACCTCGAAGGTTGCGCCGCGGAACGCACAAAGATTCTGGAACTCAACAAAGACCGCAACGTTCCGGTTCCAAAAGAACACGCCAAACTCATCGCGAATGTCTGGAACTTGAAGTCCTATTTCGTGGCCCTATCAACGGTCGACCTTGGTTTTTCGATGCGATATTTCGACGCCATCGAAGACTTGGACACCCACGAACGACTGGTCAAGCAACAGAGCGACCCACCACGGCTCGATAAATTCTATTCGTTAGGAAAGCAGCGATACCGAATGAAGTCGATCGCCCCCACAGACTCGGTGGGTCGCGGCAAAGAACGTTGGTCGGCAAAACAAGATTCGGTGTTTGTCATCGTGTCTTATGTGATCGAAAATCGAAGTCACGTCCTGTTGCAGGACGACCCAGCCGACGTCGTTTTTGTTTCGCGCGACAAGATTTACCACCCAGACGTCAAAGCCGAGGCGTACTACCTGAAGGCAGACAAAACAGGCCTATTCGTGACGCCGTTGGACTACAAATCCCAGAAACCGCGCTTTCATGTGTTTGAAGTCAAACGCCAAGATATGGCGCGCTCGTCCCTCGTTGTGGTATCTCAGGACGATCAGAAACTGGTTTTCCAGATCAACTAAATTAGGGGACGGGGTTGATTCACCTTTGGTACTCAAATCATCTCGAGAAATTGGTCGTCGCCTTATCTGACGCCATGAATGCGGAGAGGACCGATCCTCTCGCGCCCATCACAATCGTGGTGCCCAATCGAAATATCGCAACGTTTTTGAAGTTCGAGCTCGCTCGCATAAACGGCATCGCTGCAAACCTCGAAACGATCTTCGTAAATCAGTTTTTCGAAAGCCTGAGGCCCGAGGGATCCGAGGTTTTACGGCGTGAAATCTTGCGCAGCCTGCTCATCGAACGCATCGAAGCGATCTGTGCGGCAGCCCCCATCGCACGGCCGGAAGACCAAGAAATCCGCTCGTACTTCGAAGCAAGTCTGGACGAGGACGACTACGACCGTCGCCTTTTTCAGTTGGCAGACCGGCTCGCTAAGCTGTTCGAGGAATACGAGTTGTCTCGACCCGCGATGATTCGTCATTGGCCAGCGGGCACCATCCTAGATCGTGAGCCCTATTCGTCGACTGAGCGTTGGCAACGCCTGTTGTGGCTAGATATTTTTGGTCCCGAAGGGTGGACGGCGGAACACAACGCAGCATCCGACAAAAAAACGATGCGCTTCGGCGAAGTTCTGCGCGGCATCGTGGACCGTCGGCCCATCCTTGACGGTCCAGTTCACATCTTTGGTCTGTCGTACCTTTCGCGGCTTTATTACGACGCGATCGGCACACTGGGTGACACGTCCGAAGTCTTCATTTACGCATTAAATCCGTGCATGGAGTACTGGGAAGATGTGCCCAACGGATGGGCGGTTTCTCAAAAAGCTCGCTTTAAAAAACGACGGGACGAGCAGCCGGCACTCAATCTTCTGACCGTCGATGATGCACTCTTTGAAGACGAAGAAGACCCGCCCCCGCTCAAGCTCTGGGGCCGTCCGGGTCGCGATAATATTCGCATGCTCAACCTGCTGACCGACTGCGATTTCGAAACCGACTTTGTCGATCCGCTGCTCGATGCCGACACCCTTTTGCACCGCATTCAGCATGACGTTCTGGTGCGCGCGCCCATGAAAGAACCCGCGTATAACTACACTGACGATACGCTGGTCGTGCTGCAATGCCCAACGGTTCAACGTGAAGTCGAGATCGTGGCGAGCGAAATCTGGGAGTTGGTTCGACGGGCCAAAGAAGCCGGTGAATCGCTTAGGTTCAATGATATCGCGGTGATCGTGAGCCAGTCGGAACGCGAAGCCTACCAGTCTCGCATTCGGTCGGTGTTCAAAGACACTTACGATATCCCCCACAATATTGTGGACATCACAGCACGGTCGAATCGTCGCTACCTGGAAGCCGTTGATCTGCTCCTAGGTATTCCGTTCTCGAGGTTCACACGCGCCGAAATGCTGCGCCTCATGACCCATCCCAACGTGCTTGCCGGGCATCCCGACGTCGATCCAGAGACCTGGATTCGCTGGGTGGATCAGCTCAATATTTTCCATGGAGCGGACCACGGCGACCACACGGAAACCTACATCCAAAAGGACCTCTATAATTGGGATCAGGGGTTGAAACGACTGGTGCTCGGCGCGTTCATGAGCACCGGCGATAACCAGACGGTTTCGATTGGGACAAACCAGTATGTGCCGCATGAACACGGGGCGACCGACGTCGCTGTATCCGCCCGATTTGTTCGGCTTGCACGGGACCTGATCGGAACTTCGCGAGAATTTCGACAGACCAAACGGACGCTCGTGCAGTGGTACGACGCGGTGATTGAGCTGATCCAAAAACATCTGATTCCGGCCAACGATGAGGACGAGCGGGACCATGTACGTGTGATGGAACAGCTTCACGACCTACGAAACCGCGAGGAGAGCTCGAACCTGGTTCGGTTCCGAGTGGCGTACGAAGCGTTGGAAACCGCGATCTCAAGCCTTGAGATCTCTCGCGGGCATTATCTGGCAGACGGCGTCGTGGTGTCTTCGTTTGTTCCGATGCGGCCGATTCCCTTCAAGGTTGTGTTCATCACCGGACTCGGGGAGCGTCAATTTCCTCGCTCCGATACCCAATCACCGCTCGATTTGCGGTGGGCCCGACCCGAACGCTGGGACAACTTTTCGGTTCGGCGCCAAGACGAGTACATGTTTCTGGAGACCCTCCAGTCGACACGTGAACGCCTTTATTTGTCGTATGTTGCGCGTGATAGCAGCACCGGCGAAGAGCTTTTACCCTCGTCATTGGTGCGTGAGCTTGAGTTCATGCTGCGACGCCATTACTTGCCGGTTGAAAACGTCGAGGCCATCAAACGCCGCCACCCACTGCGGCGCTTTGACCCTCGTTATTTTCCGGAAATGTTTGGGGAAGATCCGGACGCTCAAACGCTCGGCCGAAGCGTGCATCCCGAGGCACTGCGCGAGGCCGAGGCCCTTGCACACAAAGAAGAATGGAAGAAACAGAATTTTGCTTCACCCCGTCACGACGACCTCGACGCGCTGGCTCCCGAGACATTTGAGGCTTTCAGAACGTTGCTCGGTTTGCCGACCCTGCCCGAACGAAAAGAAGACGACGACGAGCGTGTCAGCGTGTCTTCTTATCTGCTGAGGCGCTTCCTAGAAAACCCCTTGCAAGGTGCGGCCGAGTTCTACCTCAGGCTGCGACGTGACGACGAACGGGACGTTTTTGAAATCGAAGACGAGGCGTTCAAAACCCCGTGGAGTCTGCGAAAGAACATGCTCCAGGAAATCTTCCTATCGACGTGGCAATCGCGGGATGTGTCCGATAAACGAGCGCTGCGCTTAGAAGCGTACGCAACGCGTGCTGGACGTGAAGAACTCCTTGGACGCTCACCGACCGGCTTGTTTGGAGACGCCGAACGCCGCACCCATCATGCGTTGATGGACCGATGGCAATTGGCACTCGAAAATTCTGCATTCTGGAAGCTAAGCGATCTGGAGATCCATCATTTTGGGCAAGCCGACGCCCAACCACTACCTGGCATCTTGCACCGCCCGCTCCGTTTGGCCATTCCGCTTGGCATCGACACCACCCGCGAGGTCGATGTCACGGGGCGCACACCGGCTGTGCAGCTTAAAGACCGCATCGTGGTGGTGCTGAGCACAACTGCGCCGCGACAACCTGCAGATCGGGACGAGGTCGACTTCTTTGAAGGGTTCATCGCGTGGGTCGTGATGCTGGCCGCGGGTGTGGCCGAACCTGGGCCATGGCGAGTGTTGGTGGTGCGTGAACAAAGCCACGGAAATCAGGTGGATCTTCGCAACTTTTCGCCAATATCCCCCGAAGCTGCCCGAAATTGGCTGATTGACCTTCTGGGCGACATGCTGGCCGGTGTTCATGACTACCGGATGCCCGCCGAGGATGTGTTTTTGAACATCTTCAAGCGGATGCCCTTCGACCGAGCTCTTGAAAAAGTAAGCTATCGACGCGGAAATCCAGGCCCGGTGCGTGACGAAGACAGATTCGATCCCCCGATACATCTCGAAGACCTGATTGACCGCCGGTTTGGCTTGTACTTGTCGAGTGTTGTGCGCGACTCGTACTAGCGGCGCCGACGCCACATCAGACCGAGTAGTAAGAACAGTCCAAATGCGGGATCGGCCCCAACAGCGCTGCACGCACGCCCTTCGAAAACGATCGGATCGGTAGCCGAGCTTGGGGTCGATGGGCTCAAACCGTTGTCCGGATTGGTCGGCGTGCCTGTTGTGGGATCCGGCGTCCCGGCAAATGTGGTGCAATTCGCGACGTCGAAAGTGCACTGCATCGAACACCCCAGGAATCCGCCGGTATATCCCAGCGTCTGACACGTCGTCGCGCCGAGGTCACTCCCATCACAGTTTTCACCGACGTCACGGGCCAGATTGCCGCACAGGGCGCCGGCCTGTGGCGCACCGGTGCAAGCCGAAGTGATAAGCCGACAGTCCGCACCGCACGAGATGGTTCCTCCCTCGAAACCGAGCACCTCGCACGAAGCGCCTGCGCGGTCCGTCCCGTCACATTCTTCGTCGTTTTGTTGAACGTTGTTTCCGCACCCACCACACACAGCGACGTTATAAACACAGCGGTTGGTGCAGGTCAGGTTCCCGTCTCCCAGATTCAGTGAGCCACACGAGGCGCCTTGAAGATCCGACCCCTCACACTCTTCATTGGCCTGCATCGTCCCGTCGCCACAGAAGTTATCGTCCGCGTCATTTGGGTCGGTGTAGTTGCCGCCGGGCGTCGCATTGCCTGTTCTCCAGTTACCGTTCGGATCGCCGAGTTCGACACCGTTCGAATACCCATCACCATCGCTATCTTTGGCGGCCAAATCGCTCCAAGTCAGGTTGCCGTTGGTCGTAAAGGTGTAGGAATCAAAACCAAAGTCGGTAAGGCCACCGGCGGCGGTATGACACGCATCGCATCCGAACGCCGACCCGTGTGGAAATTGCGACACACGATTGGATCGCGCGTCTGCCTGACTTGGAAGGCAGATGAGGATTGCAGTGATGAAAAGAAATGCATGTTTCATAAGTAGGTGTAGGTGCAAGTCGCAGGCCAACATACCTAAGAGCACATCGGTCAGCGCGACGGTTTATGAAAGCCCTACCAAGCCCTTTAAACGTCTAGGATTCGGGCGGCGAACACAATTCGAAACACCCATGAACCCGCAAGTTGCGCTGTGACGTCCGCGCCACAGATCGCAGTGCAGACGCCGCGTTTGCTGGGTCCAGTCGACCCCGATCTTGTGCAAGTTGCGACGGTGCTGCTAGAAACGCGGCACGCCCATCACGTGGAAACCTATGACACGCGCCAGTTACATCATCGCTGCGATTTTCCTGTTTGCGGCCTTTTTTGGCCTAGGTGCAACAGACCCTGGGCTCGAAATTGGCTTCATTCCGTCGTGGACTAACAGCACAACCGGTGAGCTGTACACTTGGTTGGGTGTCGTATTTCTGATTTTACCAGCCAGCGTCTTCGCGTCTCTCGCTTGGCAAGAACAACTTACCGCGATGGCGCTTAAGATTTCGGACGCTGTCCGCGCGGCGCATGACCAGAACCCGAAAGCACTCGCTTTGGCGTTTTTTCTCGGGGGACTCGTATTTGCGATGGCGGGCAACCGCCTAGTTTTGCACGGATTTCCATTCACAGACGACGAGTGGGCAGCCCGCTACGCAGGACAACTGTTGGCAAACGGACAACTGATGGAACCCATCCCGTCGTATGTTTCGATTGTCCCAACGCTGTTCTTCTATTTTCAAAATGGCATGATGACTGCTTTCGATTGGCTTGGAGCTATCTGGCCGTGGACGATTGCGGAACTGACCTTTTTACAGAACGACTTCTTCGCGTTGATTTCAGCGGCAACACTCGCTGCATTTGGTGTCCTCATAACGCGAAGGCTCGGCCCTTCTTGGGGTGTTGTTGGTGTTATATTACTCATGGTTTCTCCCATGGGTGCATCACTCTCCATCACCACACACGCACATCTGATCTCTCGCGCCTTCCTGTGCTTTTCCCTTCTCGCCTACTTGGCGGCTCGCGATAGAGACGACCATCTCCTTTATGGGTTGACGGGGTTACTCGCGGGAATCGGTTGGATGACTCGCCCTCCCGAGATAACCCTTCTTTGGTTGCCGTTGGCAGCCCTACTTGTCGTCGACGCGGTCCGATCTCCGCAAAAGCGCCGAGGGCTTGCACTTTTTCTCATTGCCGGCGCCATTCCAGTAGCGGTCTTCTGCGCGTACTCGTTCTCGGTTACCGGGAGCATCCTTCCACCCAGATTGGCCCCCAATGATCTCAGTGGGTGGGCCGGTCAACCACCTCTGGGGTTCTTGAGTTCAGTTGACCTTTTGAAGGAAAGACTTGGCAGCAACGTCTCGTACAACTTGTTCATGTTGACAATTTGGGCGCTCGGGCCGTTGGCATTGGGTCTGGTGTGGATCGGGGCCCGCGTGGATCGCTTCACTCTGGCGCTCGCGATCGGCGTATTGCTCGACCTTTCGCTTGGCCTTCTGCACGACAACTTTGGCCTGCACATGGTTGGGCCGATTCACTATTCAGAGACCATTATCCCCATCTTAATCTTGGTGGTAAGTGGACTCGCGAGCATCAAAACACAACTTGAAGCTCAAAACATCCAATCACACCGGTGGATGGTCATAGTTTTGAGTTCTTTGGTGCTCAGCAATGGGTTCTTCACTTTCCGACACTTTTGCGCGCTTGAAAAACAAGGTCAGATTCACGAGACGATATATGGGTATTTCGATGACCCGAAATTCGATAACTCAGTCGTGTTTGGCCCGTCATATCTAACGGTCTGGAAACAATTTCCAGAATTCAAACGTACCGGTTCGTTCGTGGGACAGTGGCGCCGAGTCGATCCCCGGGGGAACGATCGCGTGATCTTCTTATCGATGCCTCCCCATCAGGATCGGGCAATGGCTTATGAGGCCCTTGCTAAATATCCGGACAGAAAGGTCTTTGGGA
>JBBKVQ010000538.1:0-13686 GCA_037968515.1 Bradymonadaceae bacterium | reverse complement strand
ACGTAAAACTCCGCGAGTTCTCGCGCGACGTCTATGCCCGCTCCGTAGCGCAGCGCCTGACTGTAGTAGCGCTCGGCACTCGCAAAATCGCCGGTGATCAATGACGCCTTAGCCGCCCGCCGAAACAGCTCTGAATCCTTGGTTCCTTCTGCAAACGATTTCTCATAGAAATCAAGCGCTTCGTTGTAGCGTTCCGCCTCATAAGCGCGATCGCCATAATCACGAGGCGTCATACACCCCGAAATGACGAAGGTCAGAACAAGGCAAAAACAGGTCCAATTTTTCATGATTCAGCGCAGAACTTGAGGATAATTTCCGGCATCTTTTAGCTCGCGCTCTTTCTCAAGAGCCCAGATGTATTCGCGAGCGCCCTTATGAGGAAAGAGGGCCATCATCTGGTTCAACGCATCAGCCATATCGACGTACATCTTTCGCTGCGTCGCCGTATGATGGCGAACACGCAAGTCTCGGAAAATCACGTCGAGTTCGGCACGAGCTTGGGTTCGCCGCGCCACGAGATTCACGTACTCGGGTGGAATGGTCTCGATATTGGCCTTCTTGAGATACTCCTCGGCGAGCGACAACCGATTATACCCTTCAAATCGATTCTGGACGTCAGCCTCAACCTTATCCAATAACTCGCTACCGACGCGATAGTTTTGGTCCGCCTTCGAACGACACTCTGCCGCGCCAACACAGTCCACTTCATTTGACAAACGTTTGATCGGCGGCGCGTCAACAATCTCCTCAACGCCAGCTGGACCAGCATCTTCATCCGCCGGGTAGAAGATGTATCCCATCATGCCCAGAATCGCGACACCTGCTACGAGGACGAGCGGGTTACCTTTCGCTTTGCCCTTATTTGCTGCCGCCTCCAGGCGTTCATAGTTCGTCGCTTCGCTAGTCCCGGCCTTTCTACGGTCATCAGCATCCGCGCTGAGCGCAATATCATCCCAAGACACAATTCCGTGCTCGCTCTCGTCCTTCTTGGGTTGAGCGGGCGCTGCCGGTGCACCGAAGCCGCCTTGACTGGGTGTCCCACCTTGCGCGCCAAAACCACCTTGACTGGGTGTCCCACCTTGCGCACCGAAACCGCCTTGAGGGGTGTTATTGAAACCACCTGCCGGAGTACCAAAACCGCCCGGCGTGGGTGCTCCGAATCCAGCCGGAGCTGCACCAAATCCGCCCTGAGCCGGGGCCGATCCAAAACCACCTGCCGAAGGGGTCGAACCAAAACCGGCCGGTGCCGGAGCGGCACCGAAACCGCCTTGAGCGGGAGCGCCACCAAAGCCCTGCACTGGAGCGGCACCATGCCCACCGCTGGCCGGCGTGGAGCCGAAATTGCCTGTTGTCGGGCGAGCCTCATTGGCACGAAAGACGAAGGCCATCTGGCCAAAATGCAGTTGTGATCCGTCGGCCAGACTGACTTCCCCTTGAACGGGAGCTCCGTTGACTGCGGTCAATCCACTCTTTGACAGAACAACGAGGCGTATGCCGCGCATATCTGCTTTAAAAACAGCATGTTGACGAGAAACCGTCGGATGATCCAAAAACAAGTCGGAGCTCTGCTCACGACCAACCGTCACCGTTGGAGCATCGAAGTTGTATTGTTGACGACGGCCGTCTTGATCAAATTCTAGCCAGAAGGATGCCATTTCATTTCTCTCAGGAGGCCAGCACTACTACTGATTCTGAATTTTCAGAATCATGGCGCCCATCACCACAACGATAACGGAGCTGAAGATGAACATCATCGGAAGCAGAATCTTAACGGCCGCTTGGCTCGCCATCTTCTCGACCTTCTGTGTTCGCTTATTGCGAATCGTATCAATCTGCACTTCAAGGACGTTTGCCAACGGACTACCGCGCTTCTCGGACTGAAGAATCGAACCCACCATGGATTGCAAGTAATCAGATTTCACCCGTTCGCACAGGTTAATCAGCGCATCCGAACGAGCCGTACCGACGCGCATCTCCTGAAGCACCACGCCGAGTTCTTGAACCATCGGATCGTCGGGGTTCTGTTCCTGTCCGCGGGTCACGACACGATCAAGCGCAGTCATGAAGTCGAGTCCAGCGCGCATCGAAAGCACCAAAAGGTCCACAGTGTAGGGGAGTCGCCGATCGATTTCGATCAGACGATCGACGATCGCGCCGTTCAACTGAATGAAGGGCATGTAGAAACCGACAAACGCCGCAATCACTCCCACAGGAATCTGCGGGAAACCAGTGGCCATCATCGTCACAAAGCAGAGAGCGAGAAACATTCCAAGTGCAGAGACACAGCAAAGGCCCAGGAACTCATTCGGTGTGTACGCGCCCATGAAGCCAGAACGCATCAGCTTATCGCGGAGGTCTGCTCGTAATTGGGTGATTTGAAAGAATCGATTGTCGGTCATTCGCCGGAAATAATGTGCGAACACCTTAATCAACGGCATGGTCATTCGATACATGTCGTTTTCGTCCAAAAGGCGTTTTCGCTTGGTCAGACGATAGCCGTAGATCTCGTCTTCCTCGACTTCGTCGGGGACAAAGCCATAAACGAACATCGTAAAGGCGAGAAACATACCGACAACAGCGGTAAGTAGAATTGCTTCGAGTGGAATACCGAACATCGATGTGCCTCAGACCTGAATTCGAATAATCTTGAGAATGAACACCACACCAACAACGTTCAACAGCGCTGCGATTGCGAGAATACCGTAACCGGGGATTGTCTCGAATAGCGGCGTAATCAGTTCTGGGTCCATCAGATAGAACATGATGATGACGACGATCGGCATCATGCCAATCACCCACGCCTGCATCTTGCCCTGTGCCGTCTGGGTGTCGATCACACGCTCAAGACGGAAACTTTCGCGAATCGTGTTTGCGATGTCTTCCAGAATTTTCGGGATATTTCCGCCGACCGTTCGACCGATGATCAACGCCGACACTGCCAACTGAAGATTTCTTGATGGCACGCGCTGTTGCATGTTGATTAGCGCGGTATCGAGCGGCGTTCCGAGTTTGTATTCTTTGAGAAGAACGCTGAGCTCCTGGGTGATGGGAGGTCCCATCGAGTTAACAACGTCTTGAATCGCGTCTGGAAGAGCCGGGTTGGCCTTGAAGCTGTTCGACATGTAGATCATCGCTTCTTCAACCTGACCGTCTAGGTCCCGAATTCGATGTTTCCATGCACGTTTCAAGTACATCTTAGGACCGACGTAGCCGATGACCCCACCGACGATGAAGCCCATCGTCCAGTCCTCGATCATGATGCCTGAGATGACAATCGCCATCACCAGAAACAGGATATGCAGCAGGAAAAACTCTTGAGGGGAGATATCGAGGAAGAGACGATAAAGCTCTTTTCCGATCAAGCGCTCGTAGAGCCCTTTTTCGCGCGCGACTTTGTTCGCCAGCGCTTCCCCTCCGCCAATCACTGCCAAAATGCAGGCTATAAATGCCAACACAATGGCAACCCAAACGGTTGCGTTAACCACGGGAGCTCCTCACCTTATGCAACAACAAAGTCTCAACTTCGCGTTCAGATTAATTCTTCAGTTCAGCGAATTCTACAGAGGCCACACCGGGCACGCAAGCGCGCTAGAAGAAGTCCTCAGCTGATGCCAGCCCCTTCACAATGAACTCCTGCACAAACGAGGGCAAGTATCCAGATGCGAGGTGGTATCCCATCACCTTATTCTTTTCGTCCACACCCGTCTGTTTATACCGGTAAATGTCTTCAATAAGGACAAACCCGTCATCATCAATTCCGATGACTTCGGAGATATAGGTGATTCGCCGAGAGCCATCACTGAAGCGTGTTTGCTGGACGATCAGATTCACCGAGTTGGCGATCTGTTCACGAATCGCGCGTGTTGGCAGGTCCATACCGGACATCAGCACCAGCGTCTCGATACGCGAAATAGCCTCGGTCGGACTGTTTGAATGGACCGTGGTCATCGAGCCATCGTGGCCCGTATTCATCGCCTGGAGCATGTCCAGAGCTTCGCCGCCGCGACACTCGCCCACGACGATACGATCGGGACGCATTCGCAGCGCATTCTTAACGAGGTCGCGGATCTCGATCGCACCCGAGCCCTCAAGGTTGGCTGGCTTCGTCTCAAGGCTAACAACGTGATCCTGTTGAAGCTGAAGTTCTGCGGCGTCCTCGATTGTCACCACACGCTCAGTGGGTCCGATGAAGCTCGACAAGATATTCAACAGAGTGGTTTTTCCGGATCCGGTACCGCCAGAGATGATGACGTTCTTTCTCCCGCGAACAGCGCGGGCGAGGAATTTTCCCATCTCCGGAGTCAACGATTGAAAACGAACCAAGTCGCCAATTCCCAATCGATCTTCGGGGAATTTTCGAATCGTCAAGCAGGGGTCTTTCAACGCCAGCGGTGGAATCACAGCATTCACACGTGAACCATCGGCCAATCGAGTGTCCACGAGCGGGGTCGACTCATCGATGCGACGGCCGCGAGGAATCACGATTCGCTCGATGACTGTCATCATCGACTTTTCATCGTTGAAGAATCGGTCGGTCAACACCAGTTTACCGGCCATTTCCGCGTAGATGTGGTCGCGATCAACGACCATGACCTCGGAGACCTTACGATGTTTGATCAAGTCTTCGATGGGACCCAGTCCACAGACTTCGTCCATCAATTCTTTGAACACCATATCCCGCGTGAACGGCGGAGGAATCAGGCTGCCATTCATTTGCAGAAGTTCTTTGAGCTTCTCAGAAACCTGACGCACCACGCGTGGGGACGCGTAATCGGTGATCTCGAAACTGTGCAAATCGAGTCGCTCTTTGAGTTCCTCGTGCAGCTGAGATTTGAACCGAACCAGTTCCTGCCGTTTTTCCCGCGGAAGCGGGTCGACACTGGCTCCCGTGAGGTTGATGCGGGGTTCTTCCGGCTGGTTATCAGGGTGCAGGAAACCCAAGTACGCTCGTACGTCTTCGGGATCGGTGGACTTCATGTCCCTCGTTCCCATGTCGCGACCACCGGCAGACCGAGGGTTCTTGCGCGCAGCTGGAGGTGTCGCTGCCTTAGGCGGAGCTGCTTGGACCGGTACCGGAGCGGAGTCTTGAAAACTACGCGCAACCGGAGCGGACTGCGACGGCGCAGCCTGAGGGGCATTCGAATCTTCCACGCTGACCAAATAGATGTCGATTTGGGCTTGTTCGCCCACTCGCATCTCGCGGACGCGATCAACGCGTTCGCCATTGACCATGCATCCGTTTGCAGACTGGTTAACGAGCAACACACGATCCCCCATCACTTTGAGGGTCGCGTGTCTTCTGCTAACCGTCTTGCTGCCGAGAATGATGTCGTTCCCTTGGGAACGACCAATCGAGATCTCGGCTACGGCCTGTTCGATGGGATAGAAATATTCGTTCCCGAAATTGTCGACGACTCGGACTTGCTTCATCTTTACTCGTCAAGCAACTCTTCACCACCCTTGGCGTCCGACTTCTTTTCGTCGGTCTTAGGGACTGGCTTGGTTGTCGCAGGAGCTGCCTGCGCGTTGGAAAGTTCTGGCAGATCATCCGCCTCGGCGCCACGATCAAGCAGTCCTTCAAACGCGCCCTGAATCAGGGTGCGATGAGTTTTTCCGCCTGGCTCGTAAAGTCGAGGAGTGATGAAGATGGCGTTATCAAGGCCGGTACCGAGGTAAGTTCGTGATTTGAACAGCCATCCCAAGATGGGGATTCTGCTGAGCATCCAGAAACCGGATTCGGTCGACGTATTGATGGTGTTGGTCTGCGTGGAGATCAACACAGATTGACCTTCCTGCATGTTGACCGTGCTCGTGACCTTGGTACGACGGATGCCCGGAAGATCGCCAGCGCCGTTGGCGTAGTCGAGTTCCGACAAATCTGCGTCGACCCGGATTTTGACTCGATTTTCAAAATCGAGGATGGGCTTGAGCTTCACTTTGAGGCCGTACTCTTTCTCGATGACGGTAACAGCGTCCTGACCGGCAACACGGATCAAAAGCGATCCACCCGAGAGGTACTCCGCTTCCGTTCCAGTCTCGGTAACGACGACGCCGTGCTTGATTTCTTTGATCAAACCGTGCTCGACCATGAGGTCGATCGCGAGATTAAGGTTACCGATAAGGCTCCAGTATCCCGTTCCGCTGCCACCTGTGAGAGGCACAGCGTTAGGCAAACGTGATGGGTTATTTTCGCCAGGAAGAATTCCTGTACCAAATGCGCCCTGCTGCGTGCCACCACCCGAATTGTAGAAGAGCGGTACATCTCCCGAGCCGAAGGTCATGTTGGCTCCAAGGAACTGCCCCCAGTTCATTCCCAGCTTATCGCTGTCCCGTGTTGCCAACTGGACGAAATAAAGGTCCATGGCGACCATTCGCGCGCCTTCTACGAAAGCCTCGCGGAAGGTGGTGAAGTTCAAAACCTGGGTTGGGTAAAGCTCAACGAGCTTCTCGATTTTACGCTTGTAGATCTCACTTGCGACCTCACCTTCGAGGAGCACGCGGCCCTTAATGACGCGCACGTCGACCCCCGAGCGCTCGCCCAGAATATCGCGAACTTCGGCAGCCAAAGACTCTGGATTCACCGTGACGACGCGCACCAGAAGGGTCTTCTGTCCGCGATCCGAGAAAATGTTGACCGTGGTCACACCTGGCAACTTGCCCGTTAGGATGATCTGTTTTTGGTCGCTGGTCGGCTGGGCGTCAGCGATGGTCGAAAGCCCGATGGTGACACGCTGAATGCCGCGCGCACTAAAGGTCAGAGTCTCACCCACCGAAATAGTGAATTCCTTATCTGGTGCCTGAGCCCATGCGGGCACAGAAATCATCAGGCTCGTAAGGAGAACACAAGTTATGGTCCAGAGCGCACCCATCCGTTTCCACGTCGTCATATCTCTCCTCGCCTCAAATATTTGGCAACACTGACGCAGCTAGGGGTTGTCCCAGACCGGTCACGAGCTTAATGCCTTTTGAATGAGCGCAGTATCCACTGGGTTGGAGGATTTCGCAACCTACTTCTCGGCCCTTTCTGGGCAAAAAAAAACCCGACGGATGTCGGGGTTTTAATCACGGCCGAACTCGACCTACTTATTGTCGCCGCGCTGGATAACGATCCCGGCGGGAGCAGGCTTCGCTTTAACAATTCGCTTGGTACGCTGCGCCTGAATGATTTCAAGCTCCAGCATGACTTCGCGAAGAGTTCGCTTGGACACTGTGCTGACGTCAACGTCATCGCGGTTACGAAGCAAGAGCATCATTTTTCCGCGAGTCTGCGCAATCGTCAGAAGTTCAGCTTCATCGATGGTCACAGATAGCGTCACGGTCGCATACGAGTTGCCGCGTTGCTGATTTTCGGAGTTGGTCACGTCTGACAGTTCTTGACCGGTGGCAAGAAGAGTCACGTTTTGAAGCATTGTCATCGTGACATAGCCCACGCCTTCTTCACCTTTTTCATCGGTAACGAGTTGGTCTTTCGTTCCGATCGGGAAGGTACCCAGAATATCCACTCGATCGCCTGGGCGAAGGAGTCCGGAAACGCCACTGATGGCGTCCACGGCCACCGACATCGCGCGCTCCTGCGGTGGAATCTTGCTGGAAAGGGTGCGTGACACCTCTTGGACGCTGAAGTCGGAAGTAAGGATCATCGCGCCTTCTTCCACATTCACAGCCAGGGGAGTTCCCAGGTAGATGTTCAGATCGTTTTCAAGGAGTGGGTTCGGAGGCAAAAAGCGCTGCGGAACCTGCTCGGTGGTGATCTTGTCTTTCGACAGTGGCGTTCCAGCAGGAATATTTCGTGCCGCTTTAACCACTTCAATCTGATCTCGCACCAACTCGTCTTTTTCTTTCTCGAGTTGGCTCGCATACAAGTAAAGCAGCGCGGCGGCGAAAAGGCCGACCATGACTGCGGCAATTAGAAGTTTCTTCTTAGCCATGCCGTATCTCCCTCGGTCTGACCAACGTGGGTTGGTCACAAGTAAAAGGCTTCATAAGTTGGTAACTTCAGGACAGTAGCAGACTGTTTTCAGGTGGTCCAGTCAGGAACTACCGTACTCAAGGTCGCCCCAGTCCGAGGTCCGATGGCGTTCTAAGAGGCGCGCTATCACGTCGTCAGCAAGGTCCAACCCTGTGGAACGAGGCTTAAGAAAACGGTCTACATTGCCTCGATTCTGACGAGCGTACTGACAGGCCTTTGCGACCATTTGGATCGCATCCGCGGCCTTTACAATTTGGGCCTCCAGTGAGCTCTCCTCGCGCGACTCCGAGTACAGGCGTTGAGCTGCTGGCAAACCACTCAAGATATCAACGGTGATGATGGCCTCAAGTTCTCGGACACCCGTCATCCGCTTCTTGACCGGACTTGGAATATCAGTGGTTTCGCACTCCCCTAGGTCGTGCAAAATCGCCATCTGAACCGTCTTCCCGACATCCGCGTTGAGTTGGGTGGCCAACCACATGGCAACGATGCTGACGTTATAGGAATGGGCAGCGACGCTCTCGGGGTTCGTCACGCCTGCAAAGAGCCATCCGGTCCGTGGCAATGCCTCAAGGCGCTCACTGTGATTCAACAAACGGATGATGTCGTCAGGATGGGTCATACGAGTGCCAGAAATTGAAGGGATTGAGATTTAACACGGTGACTGAACGAGCGTCCACGCGCTTGACGACGGGAGCCTCGGTGCCCTATCGTCCGGCGATTAACCGCACGGGATAAGGACTAAAACGATGCACCAGTTCATCTACCTACTTGTATTCTGCCTGGCTTTGATGGGTTGTGAGAAGAAGGTCACAGAGACCCCCGTGGAACCCCAAACCAATCAGGGCACTCAGACCGCCCCTCAAACGGCAGCGCAGGCGCCAGATCCGCATGCGGCCATTAACGATACGCTGGTCATGGTGGTTGAGCGCTCGATGATCTTGGATCGCGAGGTGGCGCCCCTTGAAGCCTACTTGAGCGAAGCTATTGGCAAGAAGATCATCGTGAACGTGGTGGCCGCCGATGAACAAGTGATCGAGGCACTGCGTAAGGGCGAGGCCCAGTTATCCTACACCGCGGCTTGGACATTCATGATCGCGCACCAGCGGGCAGATATGGAGGTACAAGCCGTTTCGACCGTGGCAGAAGCTGCAGAAACCGATTCTCTTTGGGTGGTGTTGGCCAAATCACCCATCAAAAGTCTATCAAATCTGAAAGGAAAAAAGATTGCCTTCACCGACCCGTCCTCGGCAGAGGGGTTTCTGTTTCCACTGGCTAGTTTGATGGAAGCCGAAGTGTTGGCCCGGGACGACGACCCCGCGAAGATTTTCGCCGTCGTTGCATTTGCAGGCGGTGATGTGGCGGCCATCGAAGGTTTGAAAGCCAAAAAGTACGATGCGATCGCAATCTCTGGCGACGCGTGGCCGACCGAAAACAAAGACTTGCGGGTGCTGAGTAAACAAGGGCCGGTACCTCGACCCGCGTTTGCATCGAAATCCACTCTTGCCCCAGAGTTGAAAACCAAAATTTCCGAAGCACTGCTTGGATTGGGTCGTCCAGAACGAAACGAACTACGAGAGAAGTACTTTGGCAAGGTCGGACTAACCGCGAAGGCGCACTACGAGTACACACAAGCCCTGCAGAAGGCCATCGATGTGGTTGATGCCGAATACCCGTTGTGAATAATCAGACGATAAACCGCGTCTTGAGGAAAACTCCATGAAGGTCCCAATGAGAGCACTTTTAGTCATATTATTGCTTGCCGTCGCCCCAGGGGCGTTGGCGCAAGAGAAAGCCTACTCGCCCAAACCATCCGACTGGTCGTCGCTGCTCAAGCCCGCATCCTTCAAGGAGAGCCCTTTGCAGCTTGAATTTCGAGAGGTTGAGCGGCGCCGAGTCGTCAACGGATCGCGTTTGGATTTCGAGCATGTCTACGACATTGAATTCACGGAGCTCGTGAAGTTTTTCGACACGGCTTACAAGGAGCGGAGAACGTTTCAGGCGTTTCGCGCTGGCGCAATTCCCTATGCAAATGTCAACGAGGCGCAGGTTCTAGGAATGCAGACCGGATCGACGGTGCGATACACTGTGGGGGCCTTGGATCTGCCCATTCGGTTTTCGTTGGAGCTGCGACCTGAACAAAATTATACGGTTGTCACGTTTCAGAACGCCATATTCAGCCAACTCTTCAGTGGCGTCATGCCGGTTCGGGTTGGTTATAAACCCAAAGACAGCACGAAAGAGTTGCCGTTCCGTTGGAACTAGTTGACACGTGTGCGAGATGCGATTATTTCATCGCATCCAATCTGCGGAAGTGGCGGAATTGGTAGACGCGCTGGTTTCAGGTATCAGTGGTGGTAACATCGTGGGGGTTCGAGTCCCCCCTTCCGCATCAAAAACGGCATCCTTTGGATGCCGTTTTTTTTGTTCATCGGCTTTCGGCGATTGCGACGGCCAGCGCTTGATCGAGGAGTTCGTCGTTACAATAGCGGCCTTTCATCGATTTCGAGGCGGCCGCCTCGGACAAAAGCGCTTCGAAGCAGTTGTTCGCCCAGCGCGACGATTTGACCTTCATCGAAGTCCCATCAAGCAGGACGACATCCACAACCTCACCGGGCTTCAACGACGCGTTGGCGGTCAACACACGCCAATAGGTCCCCAAAATTTCACCAATCAACGGCCTCAATTCGGCCTGCGGTCGGATTTCTCGACTAAGTTCTCCCTTCCCCATCGTCCACGCATGGACTCGCTCAACAAATCGCCAAGTATTTGGGAATCCCGCCAGGACCGCTTTGCCCAAGGGATCGTTGCCAAATTGCCATAAAAAGCCATAGAGGGCGAAATCACCAATCGTTGGCGTGCCCCCAAAAACGTAAAGGTGGTCCGAGAACAACTCTTCGAGGATCGCAAATGTGCGGTCACGAGAACGGTCCAACGATTCGACCCTGTCCAACACTCCGGAGCGCGTCAAGTTATCGTGGATGGTCTTTCCTGCGGCCTTCCCACCACTAGAGGAAAGGGGCCGCGGAAAAAGTTCCTCACCGATCCGGCTTTCCACACTTTTCCGGTTTTCGGGCAAGGCCCATCTAGCGCGGGCAAACCAACGGACGATCCATTCATCTGCGAAATCTTCAATCAGCCACGCAAGAAAGGGCGATGTGGGCTCATCGGCTCCGGCCTGGGACAGTATTAATCGAGCGATCCTCGTAGAATCGTTAAGTGCGAGATCACCGTTTCGAAGCATCGGAACCATCGTTTTTCCGGTTAGGCGCTTCAACACCGAGAACCGATTGACGATGGTCTGGACAATCACACGATGGGGGATTTCGGAGTGCCCCAACTGAGCAAGAATCTTGCTGGAATACGGGCTCAAGTGTGAAACATAAATTTCGATCATGACGCTTCAATATCCCAGACAAGAACATTCGGTAATGCGTAGATCTCGTACAAGATCAACTCGATACTTCGTTGTGTTGAACTGGAAACAGGTGTCGCCAGCAATATCTTGAGTTGAAGATCAAATCGGCTTGGTAGTTCGGGAACTGGGATACTCTCCCACCCATGAACAGCAGCAATACGGCGCAGGAAGTCAGCGCGTTGAGCGGCCTCGCACACGGTGTTCTGAGTCGACCATCCGTCGCGAGATCTTGTGGCAACAGACGACCACGCCCTTCCATCGCGTGTCAGGACGTGGTCGATCCATGACAGAATCATTAGATTGCGTCTGGGAAACACATGGCGAGAACTGGGTGGCAGGTATAGGTCGCTGGGCAGATGACTCCATCGTCACAGAACTGAGTGCAGATAAAAGGATCATCGTTCTTCTGAACACACAGCGAAGTGACGCAATCGTTTTCGGAGGTGCACGCGTCGCCAAGGACACCTGCTCCGCGGGTACCAACGACACAGCATGCAGTTTCGATTGAGGTGCCGACGTCTTCACATCGCTCGGTCGCTGAGCAGTCGTCATTCTGGAAACAGTCGGTGAGATTTCGCTCGACGCACGTCATTTCGCCCGTGGTTCCATTATTTGTCGAATTGTTCGTCGTGTTATTCGTGGCGTTATTCGTGGTGTTATTTGTCGTATTATTTGTCGAATTGTTCGAAGCGTTGTTCGACGCATTGTTCGAGGCGTTGTTCGGCGCATTATTCGTCGTGGCATCGTCGTCGGAACAGGCAAAAACAAACAAGCTTGCGAACGAAATCATCAGTACTTTGGACATCTTTTTACTCCAGAAATTTGACGGCAAGAACGCGTCATGACCGCAATCATAGCCAAGACCGAGTCGATCGCCAAGGAAACACCCTGAAAGCGGCTAAATTTTGCGGTAGATCGTTCGAGTCGCGATGCCCAGAAGATTGGCTGTCAGGCGCTTGTCCCCGCCTGTCATTCGAAGGGTTTCTTCGATCACTCGGCGTTCGATTTCTTCGAGAGTCGTTCCGAGTGGAATGGTCAGCGACCTCTGTTCGGCAGGCGTAGCGCTAACGGATTCGGGAAGATCATCGAGGTCAATCACGCCGTCGCGGTCGAGCACCACGGCTCTTTCCAGCACGTTTTCGAGTTCGCGCACGTTGCCCGGCCAAGAATATCGCGCCATCGTTTGCATGGCGTCTCGGCTGATTCCTTGGATATCACGCCGGTTTTTCTGTCGGAAACGATTCAAGAAGTGTTCAGCGAGCAGTGGCACGTCTTCCAGACGATCTCTAAGCCTTGGAATATGGATGTTCACGACGTTGAGCCGCCAAAACAGGTCTTCACGAAATCGACCGACCCGCATTTCTTCATCGAGGTCGCGGTTGGTGGCCGCCACGATTCGCACATCCACGTGGACGGTTTCGTTGGACCCTAGGCGCTCAAACTCCGACTCCTGAAGGACGCGCAATAATTTAACCTGCACCTGCGGAGAGAGCTCGCCGATTTCATCGAGAAACAGCGTGCCGCCATCTGCCGCTTCGAATCGGCCAATGCGACGTTGATTCGCGCCCGTGAATGCCCCTTTTTCGTAGCCAAACAGCTCCGACTCCAGAATGGATTCAGGCAGAGCAGCGCAGTTGACCGTAACGAAGGGTTTGTCCCCACGGTCGCTATGCTCATAGATCATGCGCGCAAAGAGCTCCTTACCGGTGCCCGACTCTCCGGTGAGCAAAACTGTGACGTCGGTGGGCGCAACCTGGTCCACAAGACGAAGAGACTCCCGCAGCGCGGCCGATTGCCCAACGATGCCGCGTTCACCACGAAGTTGTGCGATTTGAGCCTTGAGTTCGCGGTTCTCAGCCATGAGCGCTTGACGCTCAAGAGCCTGATGGGCCGACTTCAAAATCGTGGCACGCTTGATGGGCTTCGTTATGAAGTCGTACGCTCCGTCGCGCATGCCCTGAACGGCGCGCTCGACGGTACCAAACGCCGTCATCAGGATGACCTCTGCTTCTGGCCGCAGGGTTCGTACGACCTTGAGCAAGTCCATGCCGTCGAGGTCTGGCATCATCAAATCGGTGATGACCAATTGCACTCGGTGTTCACGAACGAGCTCGATCGCTGCCTGTCCCCCCTCGGCGGTGAGGACATGCAGCCCTTCCTTCGAGAAAAGACGTTCGAGCGTCTTGAGATGGGCGACTTCGTCATCGACCAGGAGAACTGTTGGGACTTCGGTCACGGCCAGACCATGATTGTGTTTGCAGATTTGCGCCTTCGCACGCTAACCTAAACTCAGGATAAG
>JBBKVQ010000537.1:0-7404 GCA_037968515.1 Bradymonadaceae bacterium | reverse complement strand
CCCTCAAGGTCCAGTTAGCGCAAACGCTCGACGAGGCGTGGCGGACCTGCATGTAAATGTAGAAGTCATCATCGACCCCAAAGGAGTCGTTTCGTCGGACCTTCACCGTGTCTACGCTGCCTGTGCTCAAGGACGACCCCGCGAGCGCGCCACCGCACGATTCGCAATACACCAACAGGTCGAAGTCCGTTCCTGCTGCACTGGTTAAAGTGATCGTGGCGGACAAGTAGGTCGACGACGAACTGCCTTCCCAGATGAGCACACGAAACCACTCTTCCGAATACCCGGTGTCGGTCACGTTATCGTTGCCATTATCGCCGTCGACGACACCTAAATTAGTGTAGGTCGAAGCACAAACGGGGTTGGTGTCACGAACAAGGCCTTCATCGATCGAGCCGTCGCAGTTGTTGTCGAGGCCGTCGCAAAGTTCGACGGAATTCCCCGTCGTGTCCGAACAAGTCATCGCGCCAGCCGTGCACGCCTGCACGCCTTCAAGACAGGCATCCGTATCTGGTCCGTCGCACGCTACGCCAACCAAAGGATCGGCCGCCCCGTCTGCAGTTGCGGTGTCGCAGTCGTTGTCCAGACCATCACAGATTTCAGCCGAAGGCGTGACCGTCTGAGCGCACTCGACGCCGCCGTTAACGCAGGCAAGTTCCCCTGTTCCACAAACGCCGGGGAGCCCGGTGCTGCAGGTTCCGCCGCCACCTGGGTTGCCGTTGTCTGCCTCCCCATCGCAGTCGTTGTCGAGGTCATCGCAGACTTCTGCCGTTGGAGTGATGTCGCCGGTGCAAGAGCCCCATTGGCCGCCATCGCATGTCTGAACACCATCGGCGCACAGGCCAACACCACTGGTGCCCGCCGCACCGGAATAACAGGGCTGCATATCGCCTGGTGTGCAGTTGCAGCCCTCGTCGGTTTCTCCGTCGCAGTCGTCGTCTAAGCCGTTACAGGCTTCTGTGGCTGCGGGCGTGCCCGGGACACAGGCTCCGGCTTGGCCGTTTTCACAGGCGGGTCCGAACGCCGCGCAAATGCCCGTTCCACATGTGTTTTCGCCCAGGTCTTCATCGACGGCGTTATCGCAATCGTTGTCGATTCCGTCACAAATCTCGGTCGTTGGCTGGCACTGGCCCGACGTGTCGGAGTCGTTATTTGGCCCAGCGTCTGTTTCTGGACGGATATCTGCGTCTCCGTTTTGCGCGGATGCGATGTCGCCTTCGGCACATCCGAACATGCTAAGAGCAACCAAAACCAATATTATTCGACGCATTCAGACTCCACGGCGCTCTACACGATTTGCATGATAGCGTAGTACGCCATGGAAGTGAAAAATCCGGCACAGGTTGTGGTTTTCGCGAATCTGCCCACAGATTGACATCTGGTGCGCCAGAGCTAGCCTGAGGAGAAACCACTCATTGGAGCCAATCATGTCTTTTCGATCTCGTGGACTTCTCAGTTCGGCGGACTTTTCGTGCTTGTTGGTGGCAGGCGTCGTTTTGATGTCCTCCACGATTTTGGCGGGCTGCAAGCAGGACGAGCCGGTTCTTGGCGGGAGCGGCGAGCAAACTGCCGACGACCAAAGCGCGTCGGCAAATGACACCACCGTCGAGGCCATTCTGATTCAGGCGCTGACTTCGGCTGATGCCAGTGCGGGAACGACTGACGGAGCCCTCGCTTCTGCCGCAGCAGACGGCGCCGATGGCGAATTTGGTCAAGCTTGTGTGACCAGTGTTGTGGACAAGAACATCGTGACCTACACGCTCATCGAGTGCACAGGTTCCTGGGGTCTACTGCGGGTGAGCGGCACCGTCGTCGGGACGTACACGCGGACTCCTCAGGGCGACGTGCAGGCAGCGCTTAGCGGGACTGGGCTGACCGTGAATGAAGGTGTGGGAGACTGGAAGGCGACCGCTGTCCGAAGCGGCACCGGGGACCTACGAACGCTCGCGGTCAATACCGACTGGAAAGGCTACACCGCCCAGAACCGCGCTACTTCCCGTAAAGGTGCGTACACCGCCGTTTTGGACCTTGGTCAGCGGTGTGTTGGATTGGACGGGGACTGGAACACAAAAATTGGGCTGATCGCATGGGACACAGCAGTTCAAGACTTCCGAGTCTGCAAAGGTAGCTGTCCAGACGATGGCGGGACCGTCACATGGACATCAGGCATGAAGAACACGGTGCTGACCTATGACGGATCCGAGGTCGCGTTATGGTCCAATAGCGACGGCGAGTCGGGGACTCTAAAACTGGCCTGCGGAAATTAGTTTGGTAATTTAATCTTCGTCAATGACATCGCTCAAGGCGTCTCGCGCCGAGGCCAGCTGGGTTCGAAGCACGTATTCGGTAAATAAAGCACGCAAATAAAATCCGCGTGGTTTGGTTAAAATAGCTCCGCCAAATTCGTCCACCCCCCAGGTTTGTTTGCTCGAATTCGCAGCCTTGGGTCGCACCTGCAAAAAATCGCCGTCCGCCCCGCGTATATTATGGGCAAAACCGTCGCGTGCCGCTCGCATGTGGGAATCCCAGTCCTTCTTTAAAGCCGAAGCTTCGCGGTCTGTGGGAGACCACAGCACGGCTCGTCCAATCATCCGCTCCCCAAGAGGGATATCTTTGTCCCCTTGAACTGGCACCCACAACACGCGCCTCAACTTTGCGGAAACCGACGAGGTCTCCCACTCGACGTCGTCGACGTCCGACAGCTCCATGGTCGAGACGTAGGTGGATTCAAAGGGCTTCCCTTGTGGGTCCACCGGAATCGTCTTGAGTTCGATTCCCAGTGCCTCGAAATCGGGCACAGGACGGTTACCAGCGGCTGCGCCAAGCCAAGTCTCGATCAGTTGTCCGACCCAGCCTTTATGCCGTCGCTGGTTCGGCGGAACCTCCCATTCCAGCGCGGCAGCTACCTCTTTGAGCATTCGGCCTGCCAGACGGTCAGCGCGCTCAAGCAGCTCAGCTTCGGTCTCGGGAGGATTTTCAGCGGGGGTAAGCATGAGGCGATTCTAACACGGTTTTTGAGGAATTATGCGACACGGTTTGCGGGATAACGTCGCGCGATCCAGTGGCGCCTTCTAGGTTGCTGGGCTAGTCTCGCCGCTGAATCAAACGTGGAGGATTTTATGGGTATATTCGATTTTGTAAAAAATGCAGGCGCAAAGATTTTCGGTTCGAAGGACGAAAAGGCCGCACCGGCAGCCGAGCCACAGGTTAACCATGCGCGCCAGGCGTTCCTTCGCGCTCAAGCTGAGGAGCAGGGTGAGGCCGCCAAGAGTGTCGCGTTGATGGCGATGCTTGGCCAATACGGCCATGACACTTCAAAACTGAACCTTCAATTCGATGACGGTGTGGTCACGCTGACCGGTGCGGTCGACAAACAGGACCAGCTCGAGTCCATCATTTTGTTGATCGGAAACACCGACGGCGTCGCGAAGGTAGACGCTCAAATCGAGGTTTTAAATCCCGCCCCTGAAGCCAGATTTTACACAGTCGTAAAGGGCGATAACCTCTCGAAAATTTCGAAAGAATTTTATGGCAAGTCCTCGCGCTACCGGGAAATCTTCGCTGCAAATGAGCCGATGCTTACGCACCCAGATAAGATCTATCCGGGGCAGGTCTTGCGCATTCCACTCGACGCGGAAAAGGTTGCATAGAGCAGATTTCTTGGGTGGTTGAAAGAAGTTCAATATTACGTCGGGCAAACGTAACTGGACATTTGTTTCGCATGAGTGCGTGCTTTTTTGGCACCCAAGAACGAAATCGAAGAGCTAATGGCATAGGAGCCCAAAGTTGGTTGATTTTGTCGATTTTTGCCTAGAGACACTGGAATATTTTTTAGAACTGGCTAAAAGCAGCTCACCAACCGAGGTGCCCAGTGAATCACATTTTTTGCCGAACCGCTTTTCTAGCTAGTCTGTTGCTTTTTTCGGCGTGCGTAGACAACACAAACGCCCACAAGTTCGATCGTACTGACGAGGCTGAAGAGTTCGGTGACGACCTGCCGGTTGGAAGTGTTTTGGATCCACCAGCGGACGGTAATTGGGGTGCAGCGACTACGTGCAAGCCGATCCCGTACGTTGAGCCGTTGATCGACCCCGTGATCGTTGTCAGCCTCGACGGATTGACGTTGCACCTTAAAGACCGGGCTGGAACCTATGACCGCGTGTTTCCGGTGGGCGTTGGCGCGATGGAAAACGGCAAAAGCCTCACCCCGGTATCGACGCAGTTTGCGACGGGAAAATATTTTACCAAAACTGACGAGCGCCCAGTCTTTGACGGCCCGACGCCGCAAGAGGCCCGCTGGGGCTGGAACCAGCAATGTCGGATGTGGTGGACCTCAGAAACTGGGAAAAAGACGCCTGTGTTTGCCGGCCTTCCTTTCATCCGATTGGCTGGAAATCCCAACTCTTCTTCGTACGCATTCCACGGACCTGTGGATGATTTCACGCTGTCTACGGGCGGCAACCTTCGTCGGGGCTACGTGAGCCACGGCTGTGTGCGCATGTCGGCCGAAGGCATCGTCGAGGTATTCGGCCGCATCCAAGGCCGCCAGGCCGAGGTCTTGATTCAAAAGCCGGTGGAACATCTGGCAGATGGAACGGCGGTCGACGTCGACCCATGGTTGTTGAGCGAATGCACCGCAGACGAAGACTGTGAGTTTGATGGGGGCTACTGCCACCAGAACGATTATTCGGGCAAGGGCTTTTGTACCAAAGCGTGCGCCAAATATTGTCCCGATCGCAAAGGTCACGCGAGCTCGTTCTGTGCCGCTGACCCCGACGGCGGTGCTGGTTTTTGCACCTCAAAATCCGACTCAGTTCGAAATGCAGATTGCAGTGGTATCAACGGATTCAGCCAGATCGCGGGCGTTCGGCGTCCGGACGGGAGTGCTTCGGCAACGGTTTGTTTGCCAGGGGCACAGGGATGGATTGGCGATCGATGCATGAACGACGAGGAATGTGAGGTCGGTGAGTGCACACCGGTCGAAGGCGGGCCAGGCGGAATCTGCACGGATTCGTGTTCACGCTATTGCCCAGACAAAACGAACGCCGCGAGTACGTTCTGCGTCAACGCTCCTGCGTCCGTTCCACAGACTGGCGGCATCTGCGTAGCCAAGTGCTACAACGACGACCACTGCGCTGCTGGGACCAAATGTGAGCGAGTTGGGCGCTTCAATCAGTCAAGCGTTGTGGCTTCGAGCTGCGTGCCGCTTTAACAAGAAGTTGTTTCGGAGAGTCAAAGGCCATGCCAGGCGGGAGCCCAGCGAGCTGATCAGGCGAGGCCGCGGAGCAGGCTGACCACGTTCGCGCCTAGGTCTGGCGTGTAATATCCGCCTTCCTGCACGACCAAAGTTGGCAGGTCCAAGGCTTTCACGTGGGCACCGATTATGGCGTAGTCCTTGGTCTCGAACGTGAAATCTCCGATCGGGTCTTTGACGTACGTGTCAAAACCCGCCGCGAGGATCAAATAGTCTGGGGCGAAATGGCGAACCGCAGGCAAAATGCTTTGCTCAAAAACCTGCATCCATTCTTCAAAAGTAGTTTTTGCAGGTAGGCAAAAGTTCAGATTATATCCCTCGCCCTTTCCAGCCCCGGTTTCTTTCGAAAATCCGCTGTAGAACGGGTAGAACTCGCGTGGGTCGCCGTGAATCGAAATACTTAGGACCCGATCGTCGCGGTAAAACATCGATTGGGTGCCGTTCCCATGATGGAAATCGATATCAACGACCGCGACAGTGCCGCTTCGCTTCAGGTAGCGAGCCGCGATTCCCGTATTATTAAAATACGAATATCCGCCAAAAAATTCACGCGAAGCATGATGTCCGGGTGGCCGCGAAAGCGCGTAAACCGTTTTTGCTCCGCGTTTAACCAGTTTTGCGCCTTCATAAGCGCAAGCTGCGCTCCAAGCCGCGGCATCAAATGTGCGGTTGCTCAGCGGTGTGCCTGAATCAAAACAGAAACATCCGGCCTGGCGTAAATTCGTGGGATCACCCTTGGTGTTTTCACGGGGGAAAACACTGGGGTAAAATGTTTCGCCTTCCGGCAACTGGCGCGCGGTATTGTAAAGCGTCAGCAGATTATAGCTGTGTGCATCTCGTAGAGCAGCTAACGGGCGAGCCTTGGGGGCCTCGATATCAAAGAGTTCCGGATGGGACCGCAGCGCACCAAGTATATTCTCGGCGCGAGCCGTGGTCTCGGGATGGTCGATCTTGTCGCCAAAAGCCCATTCATAGACCGGTTTGAAGAGCAGCTGCTCTGGGTGGAAGAGACACTGGATTTTCATTTATTTTCCGGCAAAATTAAGCTCCAGATATTCATATCTTCAAATCCATCGCCAATACGACAGGATTTGGCCATTCGACCACGGTAGGTAAAGCCGAGCTTCTGGAACGCTCGATTCATCCCAGGGATTCTGGCCCGGGCCAACGTGAATGCGGTCGGGTAGTTCATGTCTTGCAGGTCCAACATCAAATCGCCCAAAATCCGCTGCATGTAGCCTCGACCCCGGTAAGAAGGGCGAGTAGCGCAGTCGGTAAGTTCCGCGGTGGCCGCCTCTTTGACGAGGTCGGCGCTCGCGCATGCGACAATTCGGCCATTATGCCGAATAACTCGGAATGGGGTTCCTGTTTCAAGTTGAGCTCGGATATAATCGGGGTCTGAGCTTGGTGTTGGATAATCGACAAAAGTGTCGTCGATGAGCGCCGCGATTTCTTCGGCATCCGCGATGGTCGCCAACTCGGTCGAGCGCTTCGAAGACGCAAAGTCGTGAACCACACACGGGCGACTAACCACCGCGTCGGTGAGTGCGGCCTCTTTCGGATTGGCAAGTTCCATTCGACTGCTTTGCGCGCCGTAGCCCATGACTGAGCAATCTTCGGAACCATTATAGAAGCCCGGGATCACGCCCTCTCGTTCGAATCCCTGAGTCTCCAAGGCGTCACCGTGCTCCTCACTTACCAACGCCACAACGCGTCCTCGGCCGCTTTCGTCGGCAAGTTGAATCAGTGATTCTCCAAGGAAGGTCGAGTCGATGGCCGCCGATGGATGGTCGCAACGAACGCGATCTGAGTACTCATCGTCGACCATTTCCAACGTTTCACCGCCTTCTTCGAGTTCAACGACGTGGGGAGCTGGGTGTGATTCTTTCGTAGACAAGGATTCATCCGACTTCGTAAACGCCAAACCAATTCCATGATGTTGGTTCTGTAATTCGACGCCTGTGTTGCACATAAATTAAATGTGAGGGTCGAAGAAACCGCGGCAAGACAAATGATAATGCCTCAGCCAGCGCAGGTTTCGAGCCTTATGTACCACGAAAACCCCTCAATATTCAAGGCTCGCCCACTTTGGGCGCGTGGGGCGTGTAAAATGCCAAAAAAAAGGCCCCTAAAAAGGGGCCTAGAAAAAG
>JBBKVQ010000536.1:0-5329 GCA_037968515.1 Bradymonadaceae bacterium | reverse complement strand
TCGCCAACTTTGAGTTGCGCGCGAATCGTGCTGTGAACGCCGTCGGCCCCCACAAGAATATCAAACTCAAGTGACGTCCCATCGCTCAAAGTAGCCTGCCCACCGGCGTCGAACTGACTAACCGTGACCCCCAGATGGGTTTCGACCTCAAGCCCCTGTGCCAGGCCCGCATGCAGGTCTGGTCGGTAGAACGAAACAGTATCCGCGACCATGGGGTGGTTTGCCATTTGCTCGGCATCAAAGTGCACAAGCTTTCCCCCGTCAGCTCCAATGATACCGCCATTTGATGGTCTATGGCCGAGCGCTCGGATGCGGTCGCCTATCCCCAAAGCGTCAAGCGACGCCAAGGCATTTGCCTGCAAAACGATGCCGGCGCCCATCGCGCCAAAACCCTCGACACGATCAACTAATGTCACGGCGTGGCCATCTTGAACCAACGCATGCGCAGCCGTCAGACCCGCAATGCCGCAGCCACAAACTAAAACTCGACGGTTAATCATACCTGCCTCCAAATTAAACACGTTTATTTTTAAACACGTTTAAATCGAAACACAAGCACAACAAGACAGCCTTACTTTGACGCGGCTTCAAATGTGATGGGGGTCGTACGACCCAGCAGCGATTCCTCGAGCCCCCTGGCCCGCTTCGAGAGGTCCGCAGGAACCTCTGAGCATGAAGTTCCCAGGCCATCCAAAATCAACGACATCGCGTGAGCGTGCGGGCCGCCCTGCCCGTCCGTCGCGTCACACGCCTGAAAAAACGTCGTGTACGGCGTGGGACTCCATGCAAAGCTCGCCAGATACGCCGAGAGCTCGGCAATCGCCATAACCGACATGCGTGGGCAACCATTGCATTCCATGGGCTCACGCAGCCCGTCCACGGCCCTGTCGTCCGCCACATGACGCGCTTCATGAACCGCGACGTTGGCGCCCAAAAGTGCCACCAGCGCACGAATGGCGGCACCCAGTTCGGGCTCGTCAGCAAAAGACTCGCTCGTATCGGTCAAGATAGCCGCTTCGTCACGCGTGATATCAGGACACCTTGAGTGTTTTACTCGACGCGCAAGCGCCTGCAGGCCGTCTCGGTCACGTTGGTCCAGGCCTGAGTGCGGGATCGAACGAATTGAAAAGTTTGAACATTCACGACGTTCGGCAATCGAATCTAAGGCACCTTGCATCAACAGTCTTTCGGGGGCGTACTCGGACAGAATCTCAAAATACTTTGGTTCTAGATTCGATTTAATTTCCGCCAAAACCATAGTTTCAAGCGAACTTAAATCTTGACGTGCGAGCAACAGCCAAACCGTCGAAATCGCAAATTCACCCAAGCGGTCTAACACCACAGTCGCGTCGGCCTGACCAGGCGCAGTGGCGCCCAGATACTGCTCCATCACGTTGGTCTGATCCAAGCGATTGACCTCACGCGCACGGATTCTTTCGTCCCCGACCTTTAGCCAAACGTTGCGCTGAACTTCATAGGTTTTTATATAAAAAAACGAACTCGAACGCGTCGTAACGACATTTCCCTGCAGCAGGTATGGCGCGCCGTGACCGTCCAAATACTCGGACCAATCGTCGAGCAGCCCCATTAAATCATCGGAGTTTTCAATGGGAAACTCGGCCCTTGCGCGTATTTCCTCGAACATATCAGTCAGGTTTTTATCCGCAGCGATGGCCGTTCGCACGGATTCGTAGCGAGTTTTTTCGGCTTCAGCAAAACCTTCGACTTCCCGGTTGGCCGACGCAATCCCCCAGTCTGGAAGCAGCTTTTGATGAACTTGCATCAAGTCGACTTTGCCAAGGTTAGCGTCTGACGCCACCCATTTTTGGGAGCCGAATAATGCTTGTGCCGGCCCCGGGCCTGGCCAGAAAAACCAAGCGGCTGTGGCCAAAACAATGACACTTAAGGCCCCCAATCCGATCCAGATTGGCATCCATGAACGACGCGGAATCTTGAATTCATCTTCCATAGGACCCGAAACTCTCTTCCGTTATAAAAATGGCTTCGTTTGTGTTTTGAAACGTTGCATAAAAATCGTCCAACGCCCTTAAATGTCGTTCTGTGGGTTCAGCCCAAGTCACCTGAATCGGTGTCAAAACCCTATTTTCTTCGATCACAAAGTCGACCTCGCCGTTGCCTTTCCAATAATAGATATTCTGATGACTGCGGCGGAGTTTTAGAAAAGTAGCACACTCCAACATCTTGCCACGATCCATTCCGGTCGGGGTGACACTGACGCGCCTCAACCCAGTATCGATGGGATAGAATTTCGTGTTTCGGACCAGGCGTTTGCGGGCCGACCAATCAAAAAAGGGACATGAGAAAACCAAATATGCAGCCTCGGCTGCCTCCAAGTAAGTGGCGACCGTGTCTGCAGATACCCCTAGCGCTCCCGCCAACCTGCGATGACTCAGTTCGGAGCCCGCGGATTCGTAGACCATCTGCACCAATTGTCTGAGCGGCATGCTTGACCGTGCGCCCACTCGCTCACGAACGTCGCGCTCGATGATGTCCAAAAAGTACTGGCGGAGCAGCAAGTCTCCATCGGGGGTCTTTGAGGGTTCTGGAAATCCGCCGTCCTCGAGGAATTCGAGCAGGTTACCTCCCGGCCGAGCCAACTGAAATTCTTCCAGGTCGAAAGGAAACAACTCGACGCTGACATGGCGGCCAGTCAGCGTTGTACCAAGCTCACCTGAGAGCATTTTCGCGTTCGAGCCCGAGATCACAAATCGTCGACCTTTCGGATTATCAAGCTGAGTCCGAAGCCATTTTTCCCATCCTTTGACGATCTGAATCTCATCAAAAAAATACACGCCTGGCCGCCCAATCTGCGTATCAAAATCCCGCACAATCTGGTCCAAGGTTTCCCAGCTAAGTAAGTTGGCGAGGCTTGGGTCTTCCAGATTCAGAAAAAGACATTCTTTTTTGGGGAGCTTGTATCGAGCCATGAGTTGGCTCATTAGCGTGGATTTTCCGCAACGCCTTACACCTTGAATCACAAGTGCGAAGTTTGGACTAAGTTCTTGCGGCAGGGCAACGCTTCGAGGAGTTGATAACGGAACATCGCGGTCCCAGTAGCTCCAATTTCGTGCGGTTTCTAGGAGGTTACTCATGGTGTCGAGTTTATTCGACACCATGCAGAGTGTCGAGTTAATTCGACACTACCGGGGTGTCGGGTTTGTTCGACACTTCGGACCGAATCAATCACTTACCGGCGAGCGCCACGATTGAAGTCACGACATCTTCGATGGAATTGGCAGTTGAGTCGATTTTGACAGCGTCATCGGCAGCGATCAGCGGGGCCGTTGCACGAGTCGTGTCGCGTTTATCGCGCTCACGAATATCCGCCAAAATCTGAGTGGGATCTGCTTCCTCGCCACGCTCACGCAACTGTTCGACACGGCGGCGCGCGCGCTCGTCAGATGACGCGGTCAAAAACACTTTCACGTCGGCGTTTGGGAAAACCACGGTTCCAATATCGCGTCCTTCCAAGACGCTGCCGCTGGCTTCGCCCATAGCACGCTGCAACGCCACCAGCGTCGTTCGAACGTTAGGATGCTGCGAAACGACGCTGGCGGCTTTACCGACATCCTCGCTTCGAATCTCGGCGCCAAGCAGTTCGCCGTTGCAGTGGGCCAAGTTTTCATCGCCGACAAACTCGAACGAAAAATGAAGGTCGGCCGCCAGATCTGAAAGGCGTTTTTCGTCGTCGAGCGCGATGCCTTGTTTGGTCGCAAGATAAGCCACCGTGCGGTACATCGCCCCGGTGTCGATCAGCTGCAACCCAAGCTTTTTGGCCACCTGCTGGGCGATCGTCGATTTTCCCGCACCGGCCGGTCCATCAATGGCGACAATCATTTTGGCACCTCGATAATCGCTTCACGCAGCGCCAAGACACATCGCTCCACTTCGCTGGGCGCGCCAATCGTGATTCGTAGATGGCGAGGCAAGCCGTAAGGGGCCATTGGCCGCACGATCACGCCGCGACGAAGCATCGCTTCGTAAACTGGTCCGGCGTCGCCTGGCACTTCGACCAACAAAAAGTTGGTCTGTGAAGGCACCCATTTCACGCCCAGATTGCCCATCTCGAACAGACCTTTTTCTAGCGCCTTGCGGCCGGTTTCATTGCACTCGACCGAAGCATGAACAAATTCCAGATCGTCTAAAGCAGCCAGCGCCCCAGCCTGCCCTAACAGGTTGCAGTTGAAAGGTTCACGGATACGATTCACGTAATCCATCATTTCTGCGGGCCCAATCGCATAGCCAACGCGAGCCCCTGCCAATCCATAACATTTCGAAAAAGTACGGCAGACGACCAGCCGGTCACGCAATGCACGGAACTCAAGTGCGGTCGCGTAGTCGTGGGCTTGCGCGTATTCAACGTACGCCTCGTCTAACACCACAATCACATGCGCAGGGACGTTTTTGATGAACGCCTTAAGCTCGTCGTAATTTGCATAAGTACCGGTCGGATTATTGGGGTTTGCCAGGAAAACAATGCGCGTGTCGGCATCACAAGCCGCGGCCATGGCAGGCAGGTCTTGCTGGAATCCTTCCTTAACCGGCACACTTTTGAAAGGAATGCCGGCTGCCGTCAAAACCACCCGGTACGCGACAAAAGCAAACTCGGACACCACGGCGTTGTGTTCGGGCAGGCAAAACGCGCGCACCAGCAAGGTCAGCAGCTCGTTCGAACCGTTGCCAATCACCACCTCGGACATATTCGCGCTGAATTTATTCGCGATTCGTTCACGCAGTCTAAACGCTGCGCCGTCGGGATAAATATTCGACTGAGCGACCAGCGCATTCATGGCTTCGACCGCTTTGGGGCTGGGGCCGAGCGGGTTTTCATTGCTCGCAAGCTTGATCGAACCTGTGATTCCAAGCTCGCGCTCGAGCTCTTCGATGGGTTTGCCTGGTTGGTAAGGCTTGAGCGTCTGAATATGCTTGGCGACGAGGTCCGTCATGTTACTTCCTGCTTCGAAAACTCTGATTCTAACTGCGTCCACTCCAAGAGTGGTTCGCCGCCCTCAAAAAAACGTTGAAGGTCCTCAAGGATGGCGGCGGGGATTCTATCGATCTGCGTCAGCGGGGCAAGGGCCCAGCGGATTCCTTTTTCGGACCGTAACCAAGAGACCTGCTGTTTGGCAAAACGACGGGTGTCGCGTTTGAACAACGTAAGCATCTCGTCAAAGGGCATGCCATGAAACTGATGCAGGCCCATATGCCTGTATCCAAGGGACATCAGCGGCTTCAGCTCGGGCGAAAAACGTTCCACCAGCCCTTGATATTCGGCCTGAAAACCTTCGGTAAACATGGCGTCCACACG
>JBBKVQ010000535.1:0-8929 GCA_037968515.1 Bradymonadaceae bacterium | reverse complement strand
TCGAAATTCAGGAGATTCATGCCGGCGACAAGATCGTCTATTTGGTGATGCCTTGTGCAGAATCAGACGTTGCGTACGAAGCTTCAGGTTCAACTGGCTACTCACTAAATGGATATCAGATCCGCACCGCCACAGATCTGAAAGTGTCCGAAACCCCGGATGATCTGTTTTGTAACGTGCGTAACACCAGCCTGCTCGCGATCAGTGACGAACTTGCCTCCGCGGCCTCGGCGGCTGGGGTCAAATGGACGCTCGCAGAAACGATTAGCGCGCACGAACCGATGCGCGAGCATCCCTATGCCATTCTGGGGACAGGCACCGCCAGTGCCCGTGTGAAGACAATAATCGTAACATCTGACTGGCCAGACGCGCAGTCGGCCGGGCATCCCTTGGGCGAGCACGCTAAAGATGACGATCTCGCCCGCGATGCGGACAAAGCCTGGGCCGCGCTGGTTGAGGATACCGACGACAGTGAAAAATGCGTGACTGTGCGTTTCGCCAGCGGTTTGCCCATTCCCGAGCTGCGCGGTGAACTGGATGCAAAGGCCTCAAAGTCGAGCCTCAAAAAACGTTGGAAAGAGACGACTGCTGCCAAGGCCGCGCAGGTTGCCGAGCTGCCTGTCGTAAGCCAAGCAGTCCGAGAAATTTTTGAAGCGGCTGGGGTCGAAGCGGATTACCACCCCTTCAGCATTTCGGACACCGTTTTGGAAGTGCAACGCGATGATTTCTGGTTCGTTCAGCCTCGTCACGTCGTGCCTTGGATCGACTGGTCGAAATCCGATGTTGGCTTGCGGTGGAGCGGAATGATGGACGAGTTTTTTGACCTGCACCCCATCGAGGAGTCCTACCAATCTAACTTGCCGTTGGTCCGCGTAGAAGGTTCGACTCTGGTGCTGGTACGCAAGGACCTTGCGCAATCACTGACGCGTGCCGATGGCTTTCATATGATGCCGCTTGAAGAGCGTGGGATTTCGCTGAATTTGGACGATTGTTTTAAATACTAAGCGATGAAGCCGATCGATCGGTAGAATCTGAGTCTGACAAGTTTAGAAGCCACGGTATTTCCGTGGCTTTTTTTTGCCTTTTTGCCTGTCATTTCTCGTCGCAAATTTTGCGGCGGAATGTTATATCCCCTCCTATCTTATTGGATAAAATTATGCGGGGGCACTATTTTCCCCGGTCTTTCGGAGTGCATGAATGCGAGACTTTTCTGTGTCACCTCTGTTCCGAGCGATTGCGCTAGGGCTCGTACTGTTTACTGGCGCCTGTTCGGGTGATGAAACCGCCGACTCGAATTGCCCTGTGACGGGTAAGACGAGCTGTTCATACCCAGGCGTCAAGAGCAGCCTCTATGAGCCCAGTCAGGTGATTAAGGAGCGAAGCTGCGTAGACGCAGAAGTCCAGCCCAGCGATATTATTGAGGATTGCGAATGGGGTAGCATGTGTTTCCAGGACCCCGAAATCAATAATGGCGAAGCGACCTGTCACCGCTCCATCGACGCGTCCCAATCGTCCTCGCCTTATTATAATTTTGGATGTTCGCAGTTCTCAATGTGGATGCGCACTCCGACGGGCCTAGAAATGGACTGCCGCTGCCGCGACGTGGGTGATGGGCAGGGTGGCACCGGGGGCACCGGCAACGCGATGGCTGACCCCAATAATACGGATATCACGATGGGGGCTCGACCGGGCGGCCCCATCATGAATTGCGCGCAAATGGGCCCTCAGGAAGATCAGCCGTGGCCGATTCAATACGGCACGGGCCCGAGCTTCAATGCTTGGAAACAACAGAATTCTTCGGGTGCATCGTGGTTCAGTGGCGCTGTCGATCCGACGAGCCGCGAAATGTACGCGATTATTAAGTGGACCAGCCCTCAAAACGTCAAATCGGCCACGGTTGTGGCTTGGAACCTGGACACAAAAGACCGACGAGTCATCAGCGGCTTGCACCCTCAGGAAGGCGCGTTCGGCTCGGGTTACGAAAGTCCACAGCCCAATAATAGGACGCCTTTGCAGCCGCTCACCGGCGCGAATGTCTTGCGCATTGGGCCCGATAAAATGATTTACACTTACGGTGGCGGAACGGGCGAATCCACCGACGACCAGCGCGAGATCGTCAAAATCGACCCCGCGACCGGCGAGCGCACCTTGGTTTGGAAGGCCCAGAATGAAGATACGGGTGTACTTACGGATACCTTTGGTCAGTGCCTCCGCCCGAACGCGTCGCTTTTTCCCAAGACGGTCGGCCTGAACGCGCAGGCGTTTGAAGTCGGACCCGACGGGAAATACTACATGGGATTCCGCGGCGTGCGTGAAGGCGACGGCATTATTGAGATCAGCGCAGACGGCAAGACATGTTCATTTCTGTCGAATTGGGGTGGCATCGGGCATAATCAAGGCGGTGGAGTTTCGGCGCCACCGTTGCCGGACCGCGGTGCCGGGCCGATGCTTCAGTTTCCCGTTCAAGGTCTGCTTTTTCACGACGGGGTGGTTTACGGCGTAAGTAACAGCGACTTGTTTTCTTTTGATGCTGCAACTGGCGATCGAGCCCTGGTCAGCTACGCCGGAGCAACCTACGGCGGCATGGGTTTTTCCAATATGTTCTGGGACTCCACCCGAAACGTGATCTGGGCCGTCGGCACCGTCGCGTCCTACGTGGGCACGATTGTCGATCCCACCACAGGTCGCCGTGAATCCATTTACGGTGATTCTGGCATGGAGGATTACGGTGATGACGCCATCCTAAAATCGGATTACGGAACTCCTCAAAGTGTTGGAATCGGCACTTTGTTGTCGAACGGCCACAGCATCAATTACGGCGGGGTGGTCCTCGACCCGGCAGATCCCAATATTGTGTACGCTGTTTTGAAGAGCGGTGGTCTCATGAAAATGGAACTGAGTACCTTTAATAATTATGTGTATTCTTGGTAAAAGCTGACCCTTCACCAATCTAGAATCCACGGTATTTCCGTGGTTTTTTTTTTGCCTCGTCTTGGTCAAAAAAAGGAATTTCAGCTTGATCTGCTCACCATTTCTGGTCGCAAATTTTGCACGGAAATGCTATATCTATCCTTATCTTATTAGAAAAATTTTGCGGGTCACGAATTGTCCCGCCCTCTTTTGGAGTGCATGAATGCGAGACTTCTCTGTGTCACCTGTGATCCGCGCGACCCTGCTAGGCACGATTCTATTAGTTGCGGCCTGCTCAGGTGACGAGGGCCCGGACCTCGGAACCACCGACACCGGCACAACGTCCGACACGGGCACGACGCCTGACACGGGCACGACGACCGACACGGGCACGACGACCGACGCCGGCACGACCGACGACGCGGGAACGACTGACGACGCCGGCACGACTGACGACACAGGCACGACCGCCGACACGGGAACCGAAGATTCGGGCACCGATGCGACCGTGGACCCTTGCCTCGGCGTTGGCCCAGATTTGGTCTGTGTCCCCGGTGAAACTCAGAAGGTCTACAACACCGACCTGTGCGGCAAGCCAAGCACCGTAAACACCACTTGTGCCGCATCACTGGAGTGTGAAACGCATAGCGATGGGCAGGCGTATTGTGCATGTCCTTTCACGGGCGCAAACAGGTGTTTGTATCCCGGCCCCACCAGCAGCCTGTACGAACCAAGCCAGGTGATTCGTGAGCGTTCCTGCGCCAACACCCGAGACGAACCGACCGATATCCTAGATGACTGCGAATGGGGCAGCATGTGTTTCCAGGACCCGGGCTATAATAATAACGTCGCACTCTGCCATCGCTCAATTGACGCTTCACAAGCGGCTGAGCCCTATTACGATTTTGGCTGTTCGCAGTTTTCGATGTGGATGCGCACTCCAACAAGCCTAGAAATCGACTGTCGTTGCCGCGACGTGGGTGACGGTCAAGGTGGCGCTGGCGGAACCGGGAACGCGATGGCCGATCCCAATAACACCGATATCACCATGGGTGCTCGTCCTGGCGGACCCATTATCAATTGTATGCAATCCGCCCCTCAAGAAAGCCGTGTTTGGCCGGTGGACTACGGCACCGGCCCAAGCTTCAATGCTTGGAAACAACAGAATTCGTCGGGCGCTTCGTGGTTCAGCGGCGCCGTGGATCCGGTCACGCGCGAGATGTACAGCATCATCAAATGGACCAATCCTCAGCACGTCAAATCAGCAACCGTCGTGGCTTGGAACCTGGACACCAAAAATCGCCGAATCATCAGCGGTCTCCACCCGGATCCTGCCGCTGGCCTAATGGCGTACGGTTCAGGATATGAGAGTCCTCAACCCAATAATGTGTTGCCGTTGCAACCGCTCACCGGCGCGAATGTGTTGCGCATCGGCCCGGATTCTAAGATTTACACCTACGGCGGTGGCACGGGTGAATCGACAGATGACCAGCGCGAAATCGTTCGAATTGATCCAATCACTGGACTACGTACTTTGGTGTGGAAGGCGCAGAACGCCGACACGGGTGACCTCACGGCGACATTTGGTCAATGTTTCCGACCCGATGCTTTCGGCGGATTGAAGACGGTTGGCCTTAATGGCCAGTCGTTTGAAATCGGTCCCGACGGTAAATACTACATGGGATTCCGCGGAACTCGCGAAGGCGACGGAGTCATCGAGATCAGCGCGGACGGAACGACATGCAGGTATCTCACTCGATGGGGCGGTAACGGCCATAATCCGGGCGGCGGGACACCTTCAGCGCCAGCAGGTCCGCAGATCGGTACCGGATTTGTTCTTCAGTTTCCGGTCCAAGGCTTGCTCTTTCATGACGGAATGCTCTACGGCGTGAGCAACGACGACCTTTACTCGTTCGATCCAGCGACCGGAAACCGCCTCAATAAGAGCTACACCACAGGCACTTACGGCGGCATGGGATTTTCGAATATGTTCTGGGACCCAACCCGAAACGTCGTCTGGGCCGTGGGCAACGCATCTTCTTTCACGGGTTCGATTGTGGACCTGACCACGGGTCGTCGCGAATCGATCTACGGGGATAGCGGCCTGCAGGAATACGGCGCTCAAGCGATCCTGGTGTCCGATTATGGAACCGCACAGAGCGTGACCATCGGCACCATGTTGTCGAATGGACATTCGATTAATTATGGCGGGGTCGTCCTTGATCCGGACAATAATGACATCGTGTACGCAGTTCTTAAGACCGGCGGCCTGATGAAGATGGAATTGAGCACGTTTAATAATTACGTGTATTCTTGGTAGTCACTGATGCCATTCGCAAAAAAGCCTCGACGAAAGTCGAGGCTTTTTTTTGATGAATCATTCGCGTCGGCGCCAAAGAAAAAACATACCGAACCCAATAAGACCAAGCAGGCTCGCGTCTTGGTGACCCGTCGATGAGCAGCCACCGTCTGAACCGGGGTCCGAGACGACCACCTGGCGCGTCGGACCTTGGTCGCCGTTGGGTGCAATCGCCGTGACCAGCAGTGTGAAGTCCACCGGAGGTTGCTCATCAGAAATTTCATCACTCCAGACCAAGGTCAGCGTCCCGCCCTCGTCGGGAATCACCGGCATCAATATCTGGCCCAAATTTTCTGGGGCGGTGCCACTTTCAAGCGCCACGGTGTAGCCGACCTCGGGATCGACCTTATCGATTTCGATCACTACCCAACCCAAGTCGTCACAACTAGAACCGAATTAGACCCACGCTTGATGCTTTGGACACTTGCCTCAAAATCGTCGAACACAATCGCGGGAAGCGTCTGGTCGACGTTTAGCTGTTGGTGCCCCGCCAAAGAGCAAGCCATTCCAATGGACGAAAGGCCGATAATCCCGGCAAGAGTGGAGACCGTGACGATGTGCTTAAGCATGATGACATCCAAAAATAAAAGACATCATTTCTAAACGCACACTTCATGCCAACTTACGTTCCAACCAGAAATGGGGCGCCCCGACGAGCGTGCAGGGAAACACTTGTCCACTTTTGGAGTGCTCTTTGTCCGAAAATCAGATGGGCTCTATCGAATTGATTTCCAATTGGACCCAGCCGTTTGGCCTAAAATTATCGTACTGCGCTTCGATTTCCTTTTTCGTTAAGACTCCGGGCCGAATCCGAACCTCATCGATCGTCTGTTCTCCAAATCGTCCCACAGCCGGATCCCCGCCCACCAAGAGGTTCGCGTCGAGGCTCCCCGAGGAAAGTGAAGCCAGGAGTTCATCATCTTTTTTGCTCCCATCAACCCAGATTTCCATGCGTCCAGGTATCGTACTTCGATCGATCGTCAGCACGACGTTATGAAAAGTTCCCAGGGTTGATGATCCGGTCGAAACAGACACGGGATTTGCCCCACAAGCCCCATTACCACCTGTCGAGCCGTCGGAATTGCCCGCCGAAAATCTTGCTCTGACATCTCCGGAGGGATCCACGCCGATCCTCCAGCCCCCACAGTTATCTTCTGCACTAACCAATGTCGTCGCAGAGGTAGCAGGCAAAATGGCGCGATACCAAAAGCTGATGGTGCGGGCTTCTCCTGCTGCCACTTGAACCGACGCCGGAATATTATCGTATTTAAATGCCCCCACGCCGCTAGGCGTAAAAGCATATCCCACCCCGATTCCTTGCCCCCCGCTGCAAGTTCCAACGCAGCTTAAACTCGTGTTTAGGCAGGAATCTTCGCCGGCACCATCAAAATGGTAAACTGCGGTATGGTTCGACCAAATATTGGGTTGGAACTGCGCAGCACCCGTCGGATTATCGTAATACATCCAAATATATTGCTCCGTTTGGGGCAGGTCTGCTTTAACCCAGAAAGCTGCTCCAAACGCTGACTCCTCGAGCTCATGCGGCAATGGATTTCCCGCATTATCCGTAAATCGAACCATATTTTTATCGAACTCAACGCCAAGAATCGCGGCGTTGGCTGGACTGACATCTAACCTGACTTGGAAGCCAGAGAAGGCGCCAAACGAGTTCGTGAGTTTGAACCGAACCCGTTTGGTCCAAACTCCAAGGTTGACTGGAATGTCGGCCGCATCTGCCGACACATCGCCTAAGTCGCCGCTGTCGGCCGCGTCGGTCGTGAATATGTCGATATCGGGGATCGAATCGGTGTCGCCTTGGGTGCCAGCGTCCAACGTGCTTGATGCATCAGGCACCACGGCGCTGTCGATGCCTGCGTCATCGCTCACGGCTGACATAGGGTCCGCTAGGCAGCCACTGAGCGCGAGTCCGACCCAAAGAATGCCAGCGATGGTGTTTTTTCGATGTGAATTGTGCACAGGTGGACCGGGTACTGACGCGAAGGAAATCTACCTCCGTTGTCGAGTCATCGGCACGATCACCTCTCCAGTTTAGACACACTGTAAAGTTCCTCTAATTCCCAGACAAATAACCGCGGCCGGCCGCCATAAGACCTTCTGAACAACCTTTTGAAACTGGAGAGCCCTTTGTGACAGTGTTTCGCAAAGTTTCAGGCGTTCTGTGGATCCGCCTGCCAAGCTACAGACAACCTTGACCGAAGTGTTTATGGTTCGGTGGTGGTGATGGCTACTACTTTGCCGGAATCGAGATGCGCGTATTGATCATCAGCGAGGAACCGAGGCTCACGGGGCTTGTGCAGAATGCACTTGGCTCGGCCGTATCCGTGAGCGCGATCAATCAGTGGAAAGTCGCAAAAAGCGCTCTTACACAAGTTCGCTTTGATCTGATTTGCCTCGATTACCAGTGCGTAAGGAACGAAAACCTAGATGTGGTTGTGTCTCTGAGGAGCCTGCTGGCGAGCGTAGACACTACGCTCTGTCTCTTGGTCCGTCAGGTAGATGCAGATGTTCAGCGCTTCCAAGTCGCCTTGCCGCGACTTGACGACGTAATCGACATGTCGATGGGTAAAGAGCATTTCAATCAGCGGTTAACCAAGCATAAGCGGTCCGAAGAAGCGACCGCCCTGCTGACACTCGAATCCGAGCTGCACGCGTCGCTCATCGATATGCGGCGGTCCACGAAATACGAAGTTTTCGGTATTTCGAAAGGCTGTGGTCGGCAAATAGTGCACGCGCGCTATCGTTCCTTGGTGAAAAAACATCATCCGGATGTTTATGGCAGCAATGTTTCCCCTCGCGTCAAAGAGCTGTCGCTCGAGATATTTCTGACGCTCAAAGAACATTACCTCATGCTGCTTGCGAGCGAGCCAGACCTCCAATCCGCTCCTAAACCCGCTCCCAAATCAGTGGTTTCCGAAAGCGCCGATTCAAGCTCAACGCTCTCGCGGATCGAGTCATTGAGCGGCTTTAAATCCAAGCAGGCCTTGCGCTCGCGTAGGCAAGAGCACGGCCTAGCCGGTGAGAGTTCCGAAGCGAACTTTCCTCATTTGGAGATGAACTCCGAATCGTTTTTGAGCGAGGTCTCCGATGTCGAGGAAACTCTATCTTTGGCCGAGACCAGCGCCGCGGAGCGAAAGCAAAAAGTTGAGGCGCTCGCGACCCGCAGCCAGGAGATGCGACGAGGTGGCATCGCACCCGCGCGGCAGGCTTTTAATGCAGGTTATTTACTTTTTAGAGAGAAGAAATTTCCCGAGGCGCTCGCCTTGGTTAAACGAGCTCACGAACTCAACCCGGATCCGCTGAATTCCACCTACTATGCTCACCTTCTGTTCCGACTCGACCCTGGGGAGTTTCGAAGGTCTGAGAAGCTTCTCCAAGACGTTATCGACCGTGGAGCCGAGCCCGAATGCAGGCAGGCGCTTCCTGATGCACATCTTTTTTTAGGGCATCTTTTTAAAGCACGAAACCAGCCCGAAAAGGCACTTGCCCACTACGAGTCAGCTTTACAGCTAAATCCGGGCTGTGTTGAAGCTGAGCGCGAAGTTCGCCGGTCCGAACTGCGGTCGAAACGACTGTCGACCAACCCTGGCGACTATTTGCGAAATGTGTTTAAAAATAAATAGGCTCGGTTCGCGTGGCTCC
>JBBKVQ010000534.1:0-3876 GCA_037968515.1 Bradymonadaceae bacterium | reverse complement strand
TGTGGGCGTCGATTTCATCCCACATCTGCCATGTATTGGCCAGTGGAAGGACGCGCCATCCAGTGTAAGATCCACTTCGGACTTAAACGATTCACGGAGAGACCATGTCAGATCTGAATGCAAAATTTGAAGAAGCAGCCGCAAACGCCCAAAACCTGAAGAAGAAACCCGACAACGACACTTTGTTGAAGTTGTATTCCCTGTACAAACAAGGTTCCAAGGGCGACGTCGCGGGTTCACGCCCAGGCTTTACCAATCCGGTGGGCCGCGCCAAGTTTGACGCTTGGGCGAAGCTGAAAGGGACCTCAAAAAACGACGCGATGCAGTCGTACATCGATCTGATTGGCAGTTTGCAGTGAGCGGTTGGCAGTGAGCGGTTGGCAGAGCAATCCTGCCGGCATTACGTCTTATGACATGAATCTAAGACGTAAAATCCTATGGAGCTTGGTGGCGTTTGGCGCGCTGCTCCTAGCCGTAACAACCCTCGGTTTTGCGTCAATTCAGCGTTGGCTCGATCGGTCAGGACTTGAACAATACGCTGCGGACTTCGACTCCAGGCCCATTCTACCGGAACACCCAAACCCACCGACATCCCTCGAAAACCTCGACAGCAAAACTCGGCCCACGCCAGTGAAGATCAAGGTCGGAGACACCTCGCCGTTCGAGGTAGAAGGTGCGGCTATCAGTGAGGTCTGGACGTTTCCGTCTATGGTTTCCGACAATTCCACGGTCGCGACAGCCACCTTTTTTGTCTTCCGACATGGAAAGATCGGCGAGAGACCTGTTGTCATATGGTTGCCTGGCAACGGGTTTGGGCCGCTTGCGTATCCACTGGTCGGTCATTTCTACGATGAGATTATCGATGCTGGCTACGACCTGTTGGTTTGGGTTCCGCCTTTTCACGTGAAACGAATCGACGGAAGCGACTCTGGGATTCTGGGTGTGAATACGTCAGAAAATATCCAGGTTTTGCTTGAGAGCGTGCGAGAAATCCGCACTGTGATCGCGCACCTAAAACAAAACGGAGTGGAAAAAATCGGAGGCTGGGGAGGCTCGATGGGCGCAGCCATTTTGTGGCTGGTTTCTGCCGTGGAACCGCTAGACCAAATGTCTTTGATGATTCCGGTTCTGGACTGGCGAACAATCACACTCGATCCGCCAGAGATGGCCAGTCTGAATGCCAAGATTGAAAAGACTGGCATCACCCGAAAAGAAATTTCTGACGCTTATCTGGCGATATCGCCGGTGGCCTACCCCACGCTCACCCCGTCCGACCGGATTCAGATTCAACTCGCCGAATACGACCAACTGAATCCAGCGCATTTTGTCCGATCATTTGCGATCGAACGGGGAATCGAAGACGTGTCTGGCTACAATCGTAGTCACGCGACGGTCCTGCTAACACCGAGCCTCTACGACGATTATCGGATTTTCTTACAACGAATCGCCAAGCCACCGCATTAAGAGTCCCGCTCGCGTTGTGGGCGACTTAAAACTATTTGGCGAGGACTGCGTTCGTTGAAAGCAACCCCGAGGTTTCCATGTGTCGCCGATTTCTATTCTTTGCCGTCATAATCTTCGTCCTGAACGCTGGCATTGCTTTAGCGGCCGATCCCGTCGCGGTTGGGAGGCTCGATTTCGACCAGCTTAAGCCAACACCGGCTGACCAAAAAATGGCGACACCGCTTGTGTTCCCCGACGTGAATGGCACCGGAATCAACGTGACGATTGAAGGCCCGGCGCTCACGGTCACCGACCTGTTTGAGTTCGCGCACCTCGACGAGATTCGCGGTAACGCCTTGATCACGAATATCTGGCCCCAACAGGACGGCATCTCGATCAAGTTTTCCCGCCCGGTGCAAACGGTCGGCATTATCGCTGGCGACTTTGGGGGCGACGAAGATGGTCCGCTCGTTCTGCGCGCCTTCGATTGCAAAGGACAAGTTGTCGGTCAAGCCTCGGCCCCTTGGAACGATGGTCAGATGCCGCCTTTCGCCCCACTGACCGTGTCGGCGGACTCGATCTGTCAGGTGATCTTTACGTCGGGCGGCGAGTTTGCGGGCAGTACGTTTCTGGATGTTCTGACGTTCGGCAGCTAGCTCAAGCTGCTTCGATCCCAATAATTTCAAGCTTGAACGCCCCTGCCTGCGCTTCCGATATCAACATTCCAATGGATCGGACGGTCTTGGGGTCGAGCTCAGGAGCGTCGGGTAGATGTTTTCCGCGTCGGTACATCTCGAAATCCCCAATGGCAAACACGTGGCTCGTGAGTTCACCTTGGCGGGTTTGGAAGTCGTGCCGGTACGAGCCCGATTCATTGGCATCGGTTCGGACGGTAAACTTGTAACGTCGGCCGTCGCCGCGAACTGTGAGCGCGAACGAGCTGATTTCAGCTGGCAGGTTCCAGGTGCGTCCCTCGGTACGTGTCGAGCAAAACCCGCCACTATTGGCCAACGAGACCTCGCCGGCAAAGACGAGCGCGGCTCCGACCAAGGTGGTGTGACTCCTCGAAACGCCGCCCATCACCGGATCGTCAACATTGATCCAATCCGAAGCGTCTGTTGCGGCTAAAATTTTCATAAGGTTTGTCCGGATAAATCTCTGAGCATCATAGATGTGGCTCGCACGTGTATGGTGCGTCTCCGCTTAACCAAACCGCATTAGTGCAACACCGTGTGCAATTTGTCCCGTGGGCACAAGACGAGGTCGATCGAGCCTGATAGGATCTCGGCGTTCACAGTGTTCATAGAGAACCCTCAACCCCAAGAAAAATGAAAAATATCGGATACATCGCCTCGCCTAAACACATTGAACCGGGAACCGTGCTCGCTGATGCAGCACTCAAGGTGTCGTTGAGCCCCGAAGACGCTCTGCGTTACGACGGCCTGTGGCCCGAAGGGCAGATATCGAAGATTTTTGAAGTACGGACGACACATGCGCCGCAGCCATCGAATGCGCAAATGGTCGCGGCAGAATGGACCGTGACCGGTGACGCGCCCGCAGGTCCGCCCATGGGCAACCTTAGCGCCCTATTTGTAGACTTCGAGAAAGAAATGCTCGAGGAACAATTGCTTTGGCGGCAGGCTTATACGCCTGGAAAGGTCGATGTGAGCGAGATCGAAGAAGCCCTCAAGGAGGCGATTGCCGCCCGAGGTCTGCGCCATTGGACGCTGGTACGATCACCGTCAGCCGAAGTACTGCGCCGCGCGGCCGTCGATCCGCAGGGTTTGTTTTCGTGGTCAGGAGCCGCGACGAAGCTAGCTTGGGACGCATGGGAAGCAGAAGCCGACGAGGATGAAGTCCTTGATCTGGCGCGTCGAGCGGCATGGACGGCTTGGTATCATCCCGTGTTGTTTGACGCGGACGCGGCGTTTGAGGCTCACGAAAACGTCCACCCTCGTGCCTGGGACGCTTGGGCTGCCTTGGTGACCTATTATTCGGCTTCTCAGGGCTGGATCGACACCGAACCCGAACGCCTCACCACAGGAGTGCGCGACGCTTACCAGAACGGACTCGCGCTGCTCAAGCCCACAGGACGTGGCATTTTGCAGTGGGCGATCTGAATCTGAATACGTAAATCGTTACCCCGCCGTCCGACAAGCAAAACACCCTAAGAACTCTCTTGGTGCGCAGGCCCTATGAGGCTGTCGCTTTGATTTGACGCAAGCGTATTGGGAATCGTTTTCGGCCGATTCTGCGATTGGTGCGCAGGCCCTATGGCCTGCATGTGATTCCTTCTATTAAACAGACACAGGCGCGGCTGGAGCCACGCGAACCGAGCGCAGGCGCGGCTGGAGCCACGCGCACCAAGCACAGGCGCGGCTGGAGGCTCGCGCACCAAGCACAGGCGCGGCTGGAGCCACGCGCACCAAGCAC
>JBBKVQ010000533.1:0-19635 GCA_037968515.1 Bradymonadaceae bacterium | reverse complement strand
TTTCCCTGTGGCCGTTCCGTTGACCCTCTTGAGGTTCGTGCATGAATCACCCGCACCCCTAGATGAGGGTCCAGCGCATCGCGCAATTCGGCTACGTTTTCGACCAGTCGGTAGTCTAGGTCGTAGGCGCGACACAAGTACTTCAGATCGTGGGTAGGCGCTGTCGTGAAGTGCTTCTCGAAGGTCTCCCGGTCATGTGTTTTGACCGGAAGATAGTCAAAGATCGCGCCGCCCTGATTGTCAATGACCACGACGGTCGCGTTGATTTGCTCGCGTGAAGCCGTCATCAACGCCCCGATATCATGAGCAAAGGCAACATCACCCAACACCGTCACGAGCCGGCCAGGCCAACTCGCCGCAACCCCGAAAGCGGTCGATAGGACACCATCAATCCCATTTAACCCTCGATTAAAGAACACCCGGAGGTCGGCACACTCGCGCCACGAAGTTTCAATGTCTCGAAGAGGCATACTGCTCGAAACAAAAACGCCGGTTCCGTCCGGGAGTTCTTCTGCCAAGGTTTGGTGAACAAGTCGGTCACCCCAGTCCTGAGCCATTAAATCACCAGATTCCGCACAGGCGTTCGTGACGACCTTTTGCCATTCGCCGTCCCAACCAGCCATGGAACGCCGCAGCAACGGCAACACATCGGCGGGGTCACCCACCAGGTGCAACCCAGCAAGATGTTCAGGATTAGCATGGTGATGCGGGTCTCCCGGTCCTACAAAAATCACCGTGCAGTCTTGTTCTGCCAACCATCGTTGAGTCGGCCAGTTGATGGGCGCACGTCCGATTTGAATGATGAGATCGGGTTTGAACGACTTGCGATTTTCGATGCGATTGAGCCAATGATCGACAGCCAGAACTCCGGAAGACCGATCCGCCGCAAAACGCAGTTGCGAGGTCGCCTCGGCCAACACCGGGACTTTGAGCGAATCTGCCCAAGTGTTGATCTCGGTTCGTAGATGCATACCCCGCAAAGATGCGCCCGCAAGGACCACCGGTCGTGCGGCGTGGTTCAGCAAATCCAGCGCAGACCCGATGTCCGGTAGACCTACTTTGTGTGCGTAACTCACCCAAGGCAATCCGTTATGTAACCCCTGCACCTCGGGAGAGTCTTCGGCAAGTAATCCCGTTCCGCCCGGTTGATTGGAGTCCACTGGCGTGGGCTCAAGTGGTTTATCAAAGGGAACATTCAGGTGGACGGGGCCATGGGTTGATTCCATCACCGCCTTGTCGATCGTTGTGCGCACATACTTGAGTTTGAGGTAGCTCGGATCCGGCTGAGCGACTTCATGAAACCAACGGACAAATTCGCCAAAAACCCGGACTTGATTCATGGCCTGCGAAGCACCTGAATCGCGCAGCCAAGCTGGCCGGTCGGCACTCAGTACAATCAAGGGCATCGCGCTGTGGAAGGCTTCACAAATGGCGGGGAAATAGTTGGCGACTGCCGTGCCGCTTGTACAAACCAGCACGACCGGACTCTCGAGGCTCATCGCCAAACCAAGCGCAAAAAATCCGGCCGAGCGCTCATCGATTACACTGTGATCAACGATGTCTGGATGGGCTGCAAACGCCATAGTCAGCGGTGTTGATCGTGAACCAGGTGAAATGACCACCCGCCGAACTCCACATCTCACCAGTTCGTCGACGATCACATGTGCCCAGAGGGTATTGATGTTTGCCATCTTCATCTGAGGCACTCCAAAATCGCATCGAGCTTAATCCGTGTTTCTTCGGTCTCCCGGTCTGGCTGAGAGGCGGCGACAATCCCAGCTCCTCCAAATAATGCAATACGATTTTTGGTGATCAGGGCGCTGCGAATCAAAACGCCGAACTCTCCATTACCTTTCGAATCGACCCAGCCTGCGGCGCCCGCATAGAGCCCCCGCCGAAATGGCTCCAGTTCACGAATGATTTTTTTGGCCGTTCCAGATGGCTGACCGCCCACAGCGGGAGTGGGATGAAGCGAATTCACCAAGTCGATAATGCTTGATCCGGGATTCAAATCGGCGTGAATCTGCGTGTGCAGGTGCTGCACGTTTTTAAGGCGCTTGATCTTGGGTGCACCGGCCTCACGCTTCATGTTGGAGACGTTCGGAGCCAGCAGTTCCTCGATTCTCAGACACACTACCTCATGTTCGTGTCTGTCTTTCTCGCTCAAGAGGAGCTCGTTCGCCAACCTCTCGTCCATCGCTGCAGAAACCCCGCGTGGCACCGACCCTGCGAGCCCCTCGGTCGTCAGGCTACCATCCGTGACGCGTAGCAGACGTTCCGGAGTCGCGCCCAGAAATACGGGGGCTGGTCCATGAGCCGATCCCCCGGGCCTGATTGCAAAAACAAAACACTCGGGATGATGTGTGTCGAGCGCCGAGAGGGTCGCGGCAATATCAAAGTCGTCGTCAGCGATCCCATCGACCCTCCGGGCCAAAACCACTTTTTCGATCAGGCCCAGTTCGATGGACTCCAGCGCGCGTTCCACACGTTGGGTGTAGGCCTGTGAATGCCAGGCCAGTTGTATTGCTCGAGGTCTCCCAGTCGTAGCCTGGGCGTTTTTTTGAATGGCATCCGCGGACGCAGCAACATGTTCTAGACGCGTTTCATTGCAAACCAGAATGCGCTGCATGGGCTCGCCAGGTTTTCCCAAGAACAGGACTTCCGGAACGCTGACTTCTGTGGACGAAAACGTGGCCCACGATGCTTCCGAGTCGTCTTCCCGACGGTCTTCCGGATCGAAGAACGTCCACGCGAAGGCGCGAAGTGGGTCCTGAAACAACCCCCCAGTTGCTGTTCGAAGCAGCCTCCATAACGAACTCAGGTCCAAATGTGCTTCGGAGGGCTCGCTCATCAGCCGCCAAGCGTTACCCACACCCACAGCAAAAGCCCCGTCTTTACCTCGCCACGCGAAAAAAGCGCGGTGTGAAGGGATTCCCGCCACAAGGTCGTGAAGCGAAGACGACGCAACTTCCTCGCGAGTCATCACCACCAAACCTTCCCGCCCGATTTCATTGTTTGCCGTCAACACCGCGGTGTCCTCGATTTCGAACTTACGTCGAACAAAGTTTCAAAAAATCTTGAAAGTAGCAAGCTTGGGCACCCACTTCACGTGAGGTTCGCATTTCTACTTTGAAAATGGGGTTGCGCGTCGTAAAACGTCGCCCAACACGACGGTTTACTTATGGTCGGAGAAAAATAATGGATACTCGATACTTGGTTGCACTGACTTCCGGACTCTTGCTGTCTGGATTCAGCGCCTCGATTCTGGCTCAGGATGCCCAAACTCCTGAAACACCAGCCGAGGTGCAAACTAGCACCATGGCACCCACACCGGCAGAACCGACTGTCCCGGAAGAAGTCGAAGAGGCTGAGGAAACACGCACCAGCGCCAACGGCTCATATGAGTGGAAACGCTCTTGGGGCGCCGGCATCCAAGTCGGTTACTGGTTCCAAGATCTCGATCGTTGGAACGCCAGCATCGCCGACGATAATAAACAGACTCCTTACGACGTAAGCGGAATCTGGCATTTCGACTTGGCAGTGGAAGCTTCACTCCTTGAAAACACTCGAATTTCGCTCTTCGGTGGTTTCGAGTCGGGATTTTCTGATCCAAGCGCGTCGGCGTTTTACGGTGGTATCGAACCAGCGTTCGCATTCCGTCGGGACATGTGGGAAGTCGCCTTAGGAATTGGAGTTGGCTTCGGCTCACTGACCTCGGAGTTCCCAAGCGGCGCTTCTTGGGACGCGAGTCTCGTTCTTCTGCGTCCTTTCATCGAAGTACGTCGATACCTTTCGGATTGGTCAGCGGTTTACGGTCGATTTGGCTTCAACCAATGGCTGATCAGCGACCCGTCGTTTGATAATATTCTGTTCACTCGCCAAGGCGATGCGACTGGCGACAAGATTGAGGATTCGAACCTCAACGTCGGCGGGCCATTTGTTGCTTTGGGTGTGCGATTTGGTAGCTACCCAGAACACGTCAAATACATTGATGACAAAGATAACGACGGCTATCGCGACGATGTCGATGAATGTCCCGAAGAGCCGGAAGACTTCGACAAATTCGAAGATGAAGATGGTTGTCCCGAGACCGACAACGATAACGACGGCATTCTCGACGGCGTCGACAAATGTCCGCTCGTTGCAGAAGACAAAGACGGTTGGCAGGACGAAGACGGATGTCCGGAAGACGACGATGATAGCGACGGCGACGGCATCCTGAACCCAGTCGATAAGTGCCCCAACGATGCGGAAGACAAAGACGGCTTCCAAGACGAAGATGGCTGCCCTGACACTGACAATGATAACGACGGCATCTTGGATGTTGATGACAAGTGCCCAGATAAGGCCGGCGTACCCGAGAAACAGGGATGTCCTTACGAGCGCGTGCAGGTCACCCTGGACAAGATCGTTATTCTCGAGAAGGTGTTCTTCGCTTTCGACAAGGCGACGATCAAACCAGAATCGTTCGGACTTTTGGACGAGGTGGCGAAGACCATCATTGCCTATCCTCGCATCAAGAAAATCGAGATTCAGGGACATACCGACCACGCTGGCAGCGAGAAGTACAACAAAGACCTCTCTGGTCGTCGTGCGAAGTCGGTTCTCGACTACCTGGTAGGCAAAGGTGTTGAGGAAGCTCGCCTGACATCAAAGGGTGTCGGATTCGATCAGCCTCTCGTTCCGCTTCCTGAGAACAAGAAAGAAACGCCGGAAGGCGCTGAACGCAACCGTCGTGTGGAGTTCGCGATTCTTGAGCAGGAAAAGGTCACTAAGGTTGTTCAAGAGAACGAAGTTCCGGTGAACGCTGCCGAGGTGAAACCTGCAGCTGACGTGAAGCCAGAAGCTGAAGTGAAACCAGACGCTGAGTAGTCTGGGGTGCTTGTGAAATGAAGCCCGGGAGTCTTTCCGGGCTTTTTCTTTTCTTGGACTGAATGGGAGATTTTCGTGGACGTAGGGACTACTTTAGACGGTCGATTTCAGGTCCTCAAACCTCTCAAAGCGGGAAGTCATGGGATGACCTATCTGGCTCTGGACAAGGAGTCTGGTGAACAGGTGGTCGTCAAACGGCTTCACTTGGCGAAGATGCTTGACTGGAAATCCGACGAACTCTTTCGTCGCGAAATCGCCGTGCTCTCTCAGCTCTCACATCCAGGGATTCCAAAGGTCGTCGCGGCTTTTGAGGGGTCAGACTCCAGCGTCTACTTGATTCAAGAACACGTGGACGGGTCGGATCTTGAGCATTTGCTAGACAACGGGGAGTTGTGGAACGACCAGAAGGTCCGCAAGGTCATGGTCGATCTGCTTCAAGTTCTCGAGTACCTACACCGGCATTCACCCCCGATTTTGCACCGAGACATTAAACCAGCAAACATCGTGCGTCGGGCCAATGGGGATTTTGTGTTGGTGGATTTTGGAGCCGTACAGGTTGCCGCGAACTCGAAAGTTGGCGGCACCACTGTGGTCGGAACGTTTGGGTACATGCCGCTCGAACAACTGCAAGGACGAGCTTCAGAGTCCACGGATCTTTATGCGCTGGGGATGACGTTGATACGGCTGGCCTCGCGCATGGAGCCACACGATATGGAGGTTGTGCGTGGGCGAGTTCAGTTTGAGGCCCACGTGAACCTGTCGCCCAAGGTGCTTGAGTCATTACAGTGGATGGTCGAGCCGATGGCCGAAGACCGGCCAGCCAATGTGGAAGCGCTTTTGAGTGGTCGAACCCAAGCACTCTCGCTGGACGCTGAGTCAAGTCCGGTGAAGGTAAAGGCTGTAACTGGACTGGTGGCGACTTCTGACGTCTATCAAAAATCAGTGATTATTATGACGTTTTTGGTGACGGTCGGCTTGCTTGTCATCATCTTCTTGATTTAGGTGGGAATGCGCCCGGCAGGACTCGAACCTGCGACCCACGGCTTAGAAGGCCGTTGCTCTATCCAACTGAGCTACGGGCGCGTGCGGGCTAATTATCAGATGCGGCTCGGGAACTCAACTTGGGTTGACCGCCCAGATTACTTGGTCACGGTTTTCCTACTGCGACCCACTCCAAACAGACGTTGGCCGTACCGCCCGTGTTTTTGGCTTTGACTGACACAGTTCCGGAGGCAGGGATCCGAAATGGAAGCCCAGATTCGATTTTCTTAGTCGTGCCTTTCGATGAAATTTCCATGGTGACTGTGCGATCGAGGGTCGCGAGCGCCTTGACGGCCGTGGTCCCGGAGGGCACGGCGATTTTCAGATTGGTCTCCCCGCGGTCAGGTACGCCAAATCTCATGCAAGATGAATTTGTCGCGCCATCCCAGTCCAGTCGCGGTTCAAGGTCGGACTCTATGCACCCAACGCGTGGGTTGCGCGAGTAGGGCCGCACACAATAGGGGGTAGGAGACCAAGACAAGGTGTCGGGCTGATGTTGGTGCAGAACTTTGAGGACTTCGGTTCCTTGCGGTTCGCCTTTTGCCCAGTAAGTGTTGAGTGCTTGTTGCCCTGCAAGAAACAAGAAGACGCCACTGCCAGCAAGGAGTACGAGGGTGACTCCGACAATGAGGCCATCGACCCACCGCAATACAGTCAGGACCGGAAGACCTCGACTTGGCATCACCACGCCGCCTGCAAGCGCCAGAAGCAAGCCGAATGCCAACCAGAAGAAAACGATCTCGGCTTTAGAATCATGGAACTCGAGTCGAATCACACCGTTTTGAAGATTTGAAACCCGGGAGAACTTCCACCCACCTTGCCGCGCGAGCGTAAACGAGCGATGGCTCCCATCGGGCATGGTCGCGCTCCATTTGGAGTGTGGTCCGTGGAGGATCTCTAAATGAGATTTGGCGGTGGCCCCTTTCACAAGGAGCAGGCGCTCCATAGGGCTCCACGACTGGACCGTGACTTCTCCCGGTCCTTCCATGCGAACTGGATATGCTGCGATTTCTCCGTCGAGTCGGTACAGCACGTAGGGCGGGGCTCGCAGAATTTCCTTGGCCCCCTCAATGTTTGCCGCACCGTGGGAAATCACCCATCGAACGCCCAGCGCTCGTAGCGTAGGCAGATCCTTGCCCGAATTCGAGTAAACAAATGCCTGAGTGGGGGGCACCGTCGTGGCGATATAGTCTAGGTCCGCCTTGGCGATCGCGATCAATGGGATTTCGGAGTCTTCGCCACGGTCTCGCCAGAAGGCGACACGACCGGGAGACCTCTGCGATTCGGCTTTTAAGCCCGAGGTCAGGATATCAATTGTGGCGCCCAGACCGGCCTGAGCTTCATTTAGAGGTCGCGCGGCAGGCGCGGGCGCGATCATGTTCATGGTCATCAGCAGCGCGGTTAGGAAAGGAGCTGCGGCAAGCCAGAGGAGTGCTGGTGATTTGGTTCCTGGAGCCACGTTTCGAAGACCGTTCGCGACTACAGAGGCTCCGACTCCAGTCATTACAAACCAGAATGGTTTTGCCGTGAGTACAAAACGCCTCCACATCAGGTCTGGGAGACCTTCCCAGCGACCGAGTTCAAAGCCGGTCAGAAGATCCATAGATTGCAGTAATGTGAACCAGGCTGCGGCCGCGAGCACCACCATCCCCATCGCTCGGCGTTGACGCATCAGCGCCAGTAACCCTACAAGTGCCAATCCACCGAAGATGGCGGCTGAGTTTTCGAAGACAACACCTGACCACCAATGTGTGGCCAATTCCAGCAACGGGGTTCCCGATGCGCGATAGTCTCCAACGCTGTCACGACTCACGATCATGTGGATCATCCAGCCCGCCGCAACGATCGCTCCGAGGACATGGGCGAGTACAACCCAAACCAGCCGCCCTTTTCTATCTTGTCCCGCAAGAACCAACGCTAGGATTGGAGCGAAGAGCACAAAGTTCAAGGCGTTCATGGGATGCATCCACACCGCCACGCCTATGACGATCGATGCCCACGCCAATCGACGCGACGTGGGTTTCTCCCAAAGGTTCACCACTGCCCAAAGCGACAGCAGAAAGAGTACAGACGCAAACCACTGCGGCCAAACGGCGTGGAACATGCTGTAGACCCATCCGCCCTCGCGATCCGCCCCGACATCGAGCAAAAAAGCCGCGCTGGCAAGGAGTGCCGCAAAACGGTTGTCGGGTATGACCTTCTGAGTCACTCCAGCTACGGCCCAAGCTCCTAAAAACCAGACAAACCAAATGGATATCGCGTAGCAGGCTCCCGTAGAGAGAAGTCCGAAAGTCAGGATTTTGGGGATCGTTGGCAGTAGATAAATCAGCGTGCCGTAACTGTCGCCGAAAGGTCTCCCGGTCGCGATTCGATCGGTCCAACCGAAGACGTGTCCCGACTTCAAAAGCTCCCAGAAAATTTCGGTATTCAGGAAATGGTTGGCGTGGTCTTGCGAGACCGGCAGTTCAAAGGGAACCGGCCACATCACAGCAGATGTCATCACGATGAGCGAGAGCATGAATAAGGCTCTCACCAAGAGGTCGCGATTCCGAACGCTCAGGCGCGTTCCAATTCGCGGACCCCACAGATCGATCAGTTGTTCAGACCCAAAACCGATGGCCGCAACACAAATGAAAACTGGTAGGATCGAAAGACCGGAAGACATCGCCCATGCGGTAGCCGCAAGCGCAACGATCAACACAAAGATAGAGGTCGAGAGTACCCTCATCAGAAGCAAGACCGAATGGCTTCGACCACGCGGTGTCTGTCCTCGTCCTCAAGATTGGAGCCCGAGGGTATGCAGAGTCCAAACTCGAATAACTCGTCGGCCACTTCACCCCCCACAATCTCATAACCTGAATAAAGTGGCTGAAGGTGCATCGGTTTCCAGACCGGTCTCGCCTCGACATTGAGTGATTCGAGATGCGTGCGAATGGTCTCCCGGTCTGAGCCACCCGTTGCGGGGTTTACGGTCAGGCATGTAAGCCAGCGCGTGTGTCTTCCCCATTCGGCCTCGGGTTGAAAAGCAATCCCAGGCAAATCTCCGAGTTGGTCGACATAAAAATCGAAATTTGCTCGACGTTGCAGGACGCGCTGTTCAAGGACTTGAAGCTGTCCTCTCCCAATACCCGCTAAAACATTGGACAATCGGTAGTTGAAGCCAACTTCAGTGTGCTGATAGTGAGGCGCAGGATCACGAGCTTGAGTGGCGAGCTTGCGAGCACGGGTAATCACGGCCTCGTTATCGCTGACAAGCATTCCACCACCACTGGTGGTGATGATTTTGTTGCCGTTGAACGAGAAGATTCCCATCTCTCCGAAAGAACCGGGAGACCTTCCTCGGTAGTCGGCGCCGAGGGCTTCGGCTGCATCTTCGATCACCATCACCCCGTGCGCATTGCACGTCTCCATGATGGGAGCCATGTTGGCCGTTTGCCCGTACAGGTGAACCACCATGACTGCTTTGGGGAGTCGGTTGACCTTGGCTCTCTGCTTCAGAAAAGCATCGAGAAGGGCGGGATCTAGGTTCCAGGAGTCTCGCTCACTGTCGATGAAAACAGGTGTGGCACCGACGTATCGGATAGGGTTCACACTGGCCACGAAGGTCAGGCTCGACACGACGACTTCGTCTCCCGGTCCAACGCCTGCGATGATGAGAGCCAGGTGCAATGCCGCTGTCCCAGAACTGAGCGCGGCTGCGAACTTGGTGCCGACGCGGTCCGCGAACTCAGCCTCAAATCCGTCTACATTTGGGCCCAACGGCGAAAGCCAATTGGTTTCAAACGCCTCACGCACAAATTCCTGTTCTTGGGAGCCCATATGGGGCGACGACAAGTAAATTCGGGATGCTTTTGTCATGTCCATTCCTTACGCTGGACGAACGACCTCGTCCAGTGGCCGCAAGTACAACTTCGTGTTTCGCTTTCCATCAGTTTATCGCAATGGCTATGGCTCTTCCCATTTTCTGAGGCGTTCAAGGATTTCGTCATCGACTGCGTGGGGCAGCCCTTCGATTTCCACGAAGGTCGGCGTGATTCCACGTTTGATAAGCTCGTCGCGTACAGCGTGAGCGCGGTCGATGAGGATCACCTGGTCGGCGGTCCCATGGGACATGAAGACTTTCGGGAATGACTTGGAGCCTGTGTCAGGAGGTAGGGGCCCAGCTCCACTCAATACGACCACTCTTGAAACCAGATCCGGCCGAAGTAAACCCACGTAGAGGCTGAGCATACCTCCTTGGGAAAACCCCATGAGCTGTACAGGGGTCTTTTCGTGTTCGAGTTCCTCGATGACTTGGGTGGCTGCGCGTGCAACGGCCTGATCGTCATACTGTGAGCCTTGATCCGAGAAACTCACAGGAAACCATGCATAACGTCCGGTAGTCATTATGATAGGCGCCCGATATCCGACTGTGGTCCCCTTCAACCCCGCACGACGCGCAAGGCCGCCCATATCGTCTTCATTGGATCCATAACCGTGAAGAAAAACAGTCGTCGGTCCTTCTCCCTCCTGAAAAACGGCTCGAAACAGAACGTTTTTCGAGGTCTTCCGGTCCTCGGTGGGATTCGGATCCTCGGGCTTTGCTCGGTCTTCAATTGAGGTCTTCCGGTCCTTGTCTTCGAATGTTTGGGGGTTGGGAGTGACAACATCACACGCCAAGATCAGACAGGCAGGCACGAGGATTGCTAGGTACTTGTTCATAGGATTGTGCAGAGAAGTGTGGATGGCTTTTACGCCGATATGGATAGGAGAGTGACATGGTGCGGTGGATAAGTGGAGTATTATTGGCTCTCGTGAGTTTAGTGTCCATGGAAGCGCTTGCTGGATGCACAGAGGACACCGAAATCGAAAGTGCTGTCATTGAAGTCCTGCCAGAGTCCGACTTTCTTGTTCTCGATGTCGTTGGAAATGACCACTCGATGACGGGGAGGAAATGACCCAAGTCGTCAGCGGCTCGCTAGGTGGTCAGGAGATTTCGATCTCCGTCGGCTACAGCGGCCGAGTGACGAATGTCTACGACGGTTGCACCGTGACGGCCGGTGCACCGGTTTCTTTCCTCGCCCTATTGGCACTATTGGGACTTCGACGTCGACGCGGTTGAGTTCAGAGGGTTCACGTGCGATGTTTTCTGCGTCCAAACTGACCGGGAGACCTGATGACGTTGCCTTTACCTATTCCTCATGTATTTACCCCTTCGGATCGATCTGCTGGCGATTTGGAGACGCTGAGGCCGCTTTATGACTCGTTGTCGGTGATGCCGATTGATACGAAGGCCGGGCTCGACGGTTTCCTGAAGGCTTGGAACGAATTTGAGGCGTGGGTCGGGGAGCATGTTCGCCTCGCACAGTTGGCGACTCAGGTGGACACAAAGGACGAGGCCGCGCAAGAACACTGGATGCATCTCGTGGCAAATGTGCTGCCAGTTCTCAGTCAGTGGGACGATTTTCTTGGAAAGCGGCTTTTGGCCTCGAAGGCGCTGAATCAGATTCAAGACACGCCATATCAGCCTTACGTGCGTCAGGTAAAACGGGGCGTTGAGCTCTTTCGCGAAATAAATATTCCGCTTCAGACCCGTGAAAGCGAACTCGAAAACGATTACAACAAGATCTCCGGTGCGTGGCTGACTGAATTCCGAGGCAGCTCCCATACACGTTCTGGAATGATGCAGTTCTTGGTCAGTCCTGACCGGGAGACCCGCTCGGACGCGTGGACGGCGCTCGCGCAGACCACGCAGAAAGACGCAGATGCGCTCGACGACATCTGGGAGAAGTTGTTCGAAGTCCGTGGTGAAGTTGCCCAGAACTGCGGTTTTGAAAACTACAGGGACTACATTTTTGCGGCGAAAATGCGGGACTATTCGCCTGACGCGTGTTTTGCCTATCACGAGTTGATCGCCGAAGAAGTTGTACCTGTCGCCAACGAAGTCAACGAAATGCTCCGTGATCAGTTGGGTCTCGATTCTTGGCGTCCTTGGGACTCCATGGCGGATCCAACCGGAGGTGAGCCGCTCCGGCCTTTCGAGACAGCCGACCAACTGCAGGATGGGATCGAACGAATGATGAAGCGACTGGATCCCGAGCTTGGGGCGCATTTCCACGATATCCGATCCCATCAGGATCTCGAGAGCCGCCCAGGGAAATCTCAGGGTGGTTTCATGATGACACTCCCGATGTCGCAGAGGCCTTTCATTTTCATGAATGCCAGTGGAATGCACAACGATTTGGTGACGATGCTCCACGAGGCAGGCCATGCGTTCCATTTCCTGCTTTCAGCGCATAATCGACCTATGGCCGGCACATCTGTCCCGATGGAGTTCAACGAGGTGGCAAGTATGTCGATGGAGCTTTTGCACTACGACACGCTCGACGAATTCTACGGGAAGGACGATCGCAAGCGCGCGATTCATCAGCATCTGCGGAGGATTCCTAGCCTTCTGGTTTCTGTTGCGCGGGGGGACGCGTTTCAACAGGCGCTTTACACCAAACCAAATCACACCCGTGCTGAACGTCACGCTGAATGGCTCGCGCAGGAGAGCCGATTTTCGACTGGCACCGACTGGACCGGAATCGATCCGGACCTTCGCCTGAAGGGGTGGCACTCGATCCTGCACTTCTTTGTGGTTCCGTTTTACTACATCGAATACGGGTTTGCTCAACTCGGGGCGTTGCAAGTCGCCATGAACGCGGATCGCGATCCGGCCAACGCGCTTAAGCTTTATCGAGACGCTCTCACGCTTGGGCCGCAAGCGGACACCGCAGGCTTATATAGAACTGCCGGTGCCGAGTTTGTTCCTACCCAAGAGAAAGTCCGCGAGTTGATGAATTGGGTGCGAAAGGGTCTAGAACTTTGATTCAGTCGTGCCCGCGTCGTCGCCGCGCCCAGTTCTCGATGTTTTGCTGCCGACCGCGTGCAACACCGAGTGCTCCATCCGGGACGTCATTCGTGATGACGCTGCCTGCGCCAACATAGGCGCCCTCTCCGATGGTCACCGGAGCCACCAATGCCGAGTTAGATCCAACGAACGCGCCTGCGCCAATCGTCGTTTGGTTCTTGTTCTTACCATCGTAATTGCAGGTGATTGTCCCGGCGCCGACGTTTGCGTTGGCGCCGATTTTTGCGTCACCTAAGTAGCTAAGATGGCTGGCTTTTGCACCGTCACCCAATGAGGTCTTTTTGGTCTCAACGAAATTGCCCACACGACAATTTTTACCCAGAGTTGAGTCGGGGCGCAGGTGGGCAAAAGGACCCACAGCACTTCCATCGCCCACGGTGCTGCTGGTAATCACGCAGTAGGGCTTGATGTGGACACCCTGTCCGATCGTCGCGTCTTCGAGGACTGAACCTGATTCAATCAACGAGCCAGAGCCAATTTGAGTGGCACCCCGAATCATGACTCCCGGATGCAACACGACGTCGAGTGATAACGAAGCGCTCACGTCGACAAAGGTGTTGTTAGGGTCGATGAACGTGACGCCGGTCAACATCCAAGCGTTGTTGATTCGCTGACGTGCAAAAAGTTCTGCCTCGGCGAGGTCAACGCGTGTGTTTACTCCCTGGATTTCGGCGTTGTTTGGAATGCTCCACCCGAACACCGCACCGCGGTTGGCCGCAACGGCGATAAGATCGGTGAGATAATACTCGCCGGCAGCATTGGCTGGTGCCACGGAACACATCTGAGTGAGTTCCTCTTTCAAAAAGGAAGAATCGGCAAGGTAACAGCCCGCGTTGATTTCAGAAATTTCGCGTTCTTGCGCGGACGCGTCTCTGAATTCAACAATCTTAACGACATCGTTATTGCTGTTTCGAACCACTCGCCCGTAGCTCGCGGGATGTTCGAGCTTGGCAGTGATCATTGAAAACTCGCGTGTACCAGCCGCAGTCACAAACGCTCGCAGCGTTTCATGCGGCAAGTTCGGCACGTCGCCCGACAGAATCAGCGTTCGTTCAGGACCGTTCAGGAGCGTACGAGCAGCGCTCCATACCGCGTGTCCTGTGCCCAACTGTTCAGTCTGCTCAACGATTACGACTTTGTCGCCATAACGCAGCTGAAGCCAGGTCTCGACGGTCTCTTTTTGATGCCCAAGGATGACCACCGCGCGGGAGGCCCCCGCCTGAAACGCGGAGTCAATGACATGACCGATCATAGGAAGGCCTGCGACTTCGTGCAGAACTTTCGCTCGGTCGGATTTCATACGGGTGCCCTTGCCTGCGGCAAGGATGAGCGCCTGAAATTCCGTGTTCATTTTTTGGCGTCCTTCGTTCGTTTTTTCGATGGAGCGGATTCAGCGGCCTCAGCGGCAGTGGAGCTTTCTTCGAGTTGCTCCTGCAAATGACTGGCGAAACGTGAGTGGAACTGGATTTCCTGAGCCACATGGGGTGTGTGCTCTCGCACTGGTTCGCCCTGTTCTTTGGCGAATTCGGCGACCAGATCGTCGAACGATTCTACCGCCATGGCCATGACCGTTCGCTTCTTGCGATATGGCATAAAGCTGGACTTGAAGCCGTCGATCATGAGTCGTCGGAGGTCGCCCACTCCAAGATTGAAGTGTTCAACGGCGCGCCAGTATTCTTCGGTAACTGTCGTGTCCGTGACCAACCGGTTGTCGGTGTTGATGCTGCACCGAATTCCGTAGGACATATAGAATGGCAAGGGGTGCGTATCAAAACTATCACAAGCTCGAGTTTGGACGTTGCTGGTCAAACAAATCTCGAGAGGGATTCGGTGATCGTTGACAAAGTTGAGCAGGTCTCCGTCTTCTCGTAGTCGAGTTCCGTGGCCGATTCGGTGCGAACCACACACGTGAATCGCTTGGTGAACGCTCTCGGGGCCGTAAGCTTCTCCGGCATGAATAGTGAGGTTCACGTTATTATTTCTAATCAGGTCAAACGCAGCCTGGTGGTCCTTCGGAGGATTGTCTGCTTCCGCACCGGCGAGGTCGAACCCGACCACACCGCGGTGCTTGAAAGCCACGCAGAGTTCAGCGAGTCGCAGAGATGATTCGGGTGTGATGTGCCGGATGCCACAGATGATTTGTCCGCTCATCAGGCCGTATTCACGTTTGGCGGCGCGAAGGCCTTCCGCTACGGCTTCAACGATAACTGGGAAACTGAGGCCCTTCTGAGTGTGCAGCAGTGGCGAGTAGCGAACCTCCATGTACCTGACGTTCTCCCGAGCGGCGTCTTCGCCGAGTTCGAACGCTGCACGATAAAGTGATTCTTCGGTTTGCAGCACGCTTAGGGTGACGTCAAAAGCCTTGAGGTAGTCTTTGAGGTCTTCGCAGATGGCTCCCATTCGAATCGCTGAAGCCAGTTCGGCCTCGGTGGAGGCATTATTGGGGAGCTTGACCCCTTGTTCCTTCGCAAGGTCAAGGATGGTCTTCAGCCGCAGGCTACCGTCGAGGTGGACGTGAAGGTCGGTCTTCGGCATTCGTTCAATAAATTCGCGCGTCACTTTCATTGTGGTCCTCTCATCGATTCAGATGCGCTCTTCTAGCACTTTGTCGCCGAAACGGCCATACCGCGACGGCCAAACAGGCGACGACCGGAAGACCTTCGATACAACGTGCCGCGGGCGCTATTCGACCGCTGTAATGACCTGTTGGGATGACCGGAGCCCCTAACTTTTATTGCGGACCGATGACCGGTAGTCCTATTTCGGTTAACAGGAGAACGGATAGTCCGTCTCCTAGCTGGATGTAATATGAAATTGCCAACCATCGTTTCGAACTCCCAGTTCGAACGAGCAAGTCACTTTGAATTCTACAATGGTTTTGGCTGGCCCTGGATCGACATCTGCGCTCGGGTAGACGTGACCGACGCCTTGACTTTTGGGAACGAACTTGGGGGAGGAGTGTTCGCTTCGTGCTTGTTTCAGGTCATGAAGGCGTTGAACTCAGTGCCCGCGCTGCGGTTAAGAATTGAGGGCGAATCGGTTGTTCAGCACGATTCATGCAGTCCATCGTTCACCGTCAAAGGACGTAACGACTTGTTCAATTTTGCCTGTGCGGACTGGAGCGACGATTTCTTGACGTTTTTATCGCGGGTAACCGACGCTGGCGCCGAGGCAGCAGCAAAGCCGAAACTCGATCTGTCCAATGATGCGCGCGGTGATCTCGTTTTTGTCACCTGTCTTCCGTGGTTGGATTTCACGTCGATCCAACATCCTCGTCCGCTCGATGGCCCGGACTCCACTCCGCGCGTCGCGTGGGGGAAGCTGAGTGAGTGTCCGGCAGGGCGGAAGACGATGCCTTTATCGATCTCGGTCCATCACGGACTTGCAGACGGCGTTCACATCGCAGAATTTTTGAGTGCGATTTGAATGGCTAATTTTTTTGGTCGTTTCCATCAGGGCCGATACGTTTCTGTCGCTCTCTACGGTTGTCGTTTGCCGCAACCCTTGGAAGGACAAGAGCGAGGAGGTGTGGATCACCCACAAGTACTTTGTGGGTTTTCGCACTAAAGACCCGACTGACGCGCAGCGTGCCGGCAGGAAAGACGACCGATGATTCTCCGCTCTTGAGAGCGGCTAAACAGGCGCGGTGGGCCACCTCAAACAGTCGTTGATATTCGAGAGCTCGCGCCGCGCGGCGTCGGTTGTTGCAGGAAAATCTGGGGTTGAGCTTGGGTCCGGCCGGAGTCTCGATGGCGTTAACTGGGCTGAGATGGCTGGCGTTTCCAATGTCTGTGCCCACAACCGATCCGGTTCTTTTTTTACGATATCTCAATTCTAGTTCTGTGATTTTCTTTTCAAACATGCGTCGCGCATGCTCGATTCCAAGGTGGGCGTAGCCCGGAGGAGGTTCCGGTGTGAACTCCACGAAGGCAGGCATGGTTTTCCCACAACCACTGGGTCGGGAGAACCGCATTGGCTTACCCCAATGTTTCGGTAGAATCATGAAGCCACCCCAATCTTCTACGCGGTCGACGAGGCCGCTAGCAACGGCGTTCAAGGCCGTATAAAGCGTCTTTTGCAAAACGGTCTCAACGTCCAACAAAGCACAGTCACCAGGTTCCCGGGAATCCCAGAAGTTTTCGCTGCGATTGAGCTGTTGGTTGCGCTTACGCGCTAGATTGGAGTGAAATTGTTGCATGAACTTCGAGCGATCCCCGCGAGGGTCAGTGTAGACGTAGTGGACGTGGTTGCTCATTGCGATCGCAGTGTGAGCAACGCAACCGCTGCTCAAAAGCGCGCGTCCGAACATGTAGCCGACGAGTTCTGACGAATCATTGCCGAGTAAGAATCTTCGTTGGGTACACCGCCGGGTTGCGAATACGACTTGTCCAGGTAGATGTCTTTTGGGTCGAGTCATTTGAGTCTCCTATGAAATTATCCCCTTCTTGCCGAGTTATCGGTCAATGACCGACGAATGTTGCGAAATTGGATCGAAGGTCGATCAATTCTAATAAAGTCAGCTACTTAAGTGGTGGGCGCTTGCGTTGGATGAACTGGTGTTCACGTTACCGTTATGAAAGATCAAGTAATGATTCGTCCTACGCATCCATTGGTTGCGAAACTTGCAACTCGGGATGCTTCTGGAATGCAGCAGTTTACCAGTGGTCTAAGTATTCCGTTGAGATCTGCTCGATTTCTTATGCAGAATCGAGGCCTCTGGCCTTTGGCGGCGATCCCAGCCGCCCTGAGTTTTATCGTGTTTGTCGGCATCGCCGTGATTTTGGTTTTCCAGAGCGATTCACTCTTGGTTCACTTCTGGGAAAAACCGGGCGATTGGCTGGTCTTGTTTTGGTGGGCGATGAGAGTGCTTTTGGTACCCTTGGCGCTGCTGGTTACCTATTTTTTCACGTTGATGATTTCTGCCGTCGTGGCCAGTCCAGCCAATGACCGTCTGGCGCTGAGAATTGAGGAAATTATCACAGATGCTGCTCGAGATGTGGATGGGGATTTTCATGCGGCGCTCACAGGAGCGGCTCGCGGGGCGCTACAGGCAGCAGCCAATTTGGGGATTTTGATCTTGATGATGACGCCCATAGTTTTGCTGAACGTCATTCCTGGAATCGGGAGTTTCATCGCCAGCGTATTAGGGGCATTTGTCGCGTCGTTCTTCGTTGCCCTAGATTACACGGACTGGACACTTGAGCGTGAATCCTATGGTTGGAGAGAAAAATGGCGAGGGATTTGGAGTAACCGCCATATGGCACTGGGTTTCGGTCTGGGCACCAGTTTGTTGATGTGGATCCCGATCGTGAATTTCTTGAGCATGCCCATCGCGGTGGTGGGCGGAGCGTCTCTGGCGCTCGAAATCAAGTCACGAAGTGACGACCAAGAGTGACCCGATGTAGGAGGAGTGACCCGATGTAGGATCGGTAGACCTTGTGTTGAGGACCGGTAGACCTCGTCATTGACCCACGAAGTGACGACCAAGAGTGACCCGATGTAGGACCGGGAGTGACTCGATGTAGGACCGGTAGACCTTGCGTTGAGTATCGCTGACCCAAAGTAGGACCGGTAGACGTCGCGTAAAAATGGTCAAGGGCTCGGCGAGAGAACATCCAATTGCATCAAGACGAATGAGTACTCAAAAGCCGTCTCCCGCAGATAGTCGTAACGTCCGGAGGCTCCCCCATGACCCGCGCCCATGTTGGTTTTGAACAGTAACGGATTCGTACCGGTATTGAGTTTTCTCAATTTTGCGACCCATTTGGCGGGTTCCCAGTATTGGACACGGGGGTCGTTGAGACCGGCAGTCACAAGCATGGCAGGGTAGTCTTGCGCAGAGACGTTGTCATAGGGGGAGTACGAGAGCATATAGTCGTAATATGCTTTTTCCTTTGGGTTTCCCCATTCCTCCCATTCAATGACCGTAAGGGGAAGCGTTGCGTCCGACATCGTATTGAGCACATCGACGAATGGGACACCTGCAATCGCCGCGCGAAACAGTTCAGGGCGCATATTTACAACGGCGCCGATCAACATTCCGCCAGCGCTGGATCCTTCGATCGCTAATTGTGATCGAGTCGTGATGGCCGATTTCTCCAGGAACTCAGCGCAGGCGATGAAATCTGTAAATGTGTTGCGCTTTTCCAGGAGCTTTCCGGTTTCGTACCAATTTCTGCCCATGTCACCGCCACCACGAATGTGAGCGATGGCAAAAATGACACCTCGATCCAAAAGCGAGACTCGGGATGAACTGAAGTACGGGTCGTAGCTGATTCCGTAGGCTCCATAGCCCGTCATGAATACGGGAGCGGGCCCTGAATCACGAGCGCCTTTTCGGTATACAAGGGAGATAGGGATTTTCGTTCCATCCGCTGCCTCGGCGAAAATTCGATCCGTGACATACATAGAGGGAACGTAGTTGAGGATTTGGTCTTGTTTCACGAGCGTGGTCGTGTTGGCCAAAACGTCAAAATCAAATGTGGATTTTGGCGTGACCAAGGAAGAGTATCGATATCGGACCACAGATGTGTCGTAGATAAAATTGTCTCGCAGACCTGCGGTGTAGGATGGCTCGGAAAACGGAACGGAACTCTCTCGACCGTCGTGCCACTTGACATGCAGGGATGTGATTCCGTCCTGCCGTTTCTCGACTACAACGAAAGTTTTGAAGCCAGTGATGTTTGAAATCGTGACTGTGGGGTCGTGTGCGACGACAGTTTCCCAAGCCGTTTTGTCGATTATTCGTTCAAAGCTTACCCTCAACAGTTTGAAATTCTGCGCATTTTCATTGGTCAGAACGTAGAAGTATTGCCCACTGTGGTCGACGT
>JBBKVQ010000532.1:0-4596 GCA_037968515.1 Bradymonadaceae bacterium | reverse complement strand
GTGTGCGATCACGCCGCCGCCGCAGGCAAAGTCCAGAACCGAGCCCGATAGTTTTTCGGGCAAGGTCTCGATCAGCAATGCTGTGGCATCGTCGACATTCCCTTTGGCAAACACGCCGGGATAGGACATCCAACCGTCCATATCTCGCTCCCATTTGCGCAACTTCGGCCGCAAATCATCGGTGATCGGTTTGCGTGCTGCGACCACGCGGCAATGTTTGCGGGTGTCGACCGTTTGCGCATCGGCAAACACCGCGTTGATGAGCGTTGTAGAGGACTTGATGCCTTCGTCGTTGGCCCCCGCGACATAGAGCACGCCATTGGGTGCCATCACAGACGCGGCGGCATGCAGCGCCATTTCAAACGCGTCCTTGATTCGTGGCAGTCGCATCAACACCAACCCGAACGGCACCTCCGGCTGCGCTGGCCAGGCGCTGGCCGACCGTTCACCAACTTTCCATCGACACCAGCGTGTGACAGCAAAACCGGCGGCCTTTAGGCCATCCTCGACATGCCCGTCTAGGTCGTCGATTACCAGCACCGGGCAGGGTGAAACGTCTTCCATGACTTTGAGCAAGACGCTTGCGACGGTGCGTTCACGTTCTGCGGATTCGTTGAATTTTAGTCGTGCCATCTTGCGCTCGTGCTCGTTTTTCGTTGTTCAGCTTGTTCTTTGTACGGAAAACCACAAGCGCCTTACGTGGAGAGTGTGTTTTTCACAAAGATTTGCTTTTTTGTATAATAATTCACAAGGAAGGTATGTTTTTCACAGATCGATGTGTTTTTGTAAGAGAGCTTTTCATGGAGAATTGCGCTTTTATATACAAATTCGCAAGAAAAGTATGTTTTTCACAGAACATTGTGTTTTTGTATGATAATTCACAGGAAAAGTATGTTTTTCACAGAATGCTGTGTTTTTATAATGAAATTCACCAAGAGCGACCTGATTAACTTTTCAAAGCGCGTATGGATATGAAATCTTTTCCGAATCCACTGAGTAGCTATCAGCAAAGAAGGCTGCCAGAGCCGGCACTGCCAGTCGGATACTCTGCCGTGATTGATGCTTACGACCTTAACGTTCCGTTGCCTCACTGGCTGTCGGCTATCGGTCCTCGCCATAAAGTATACTCTACCGACGGGTGGCGCCTATACACACCGCGCCACAAACCCGAGGCTTCTCTTGAGGGACATCTCGTGTTTGCGCTCAAACACGAGGGACTGGACCTCCTCGTGTTGAAGCGTCTTTTTCAAGCCGTGTCTCCCTCCGAAATCACGACTATTGTCGAAAACTCTCCTACGAGTGCTTATGCGCGTCGTATCTGGTTTCTCTACGAATGGCTCCTAGACTGCGAGCTCGATCTGCCACCTGCGTCAGCAGCGGGGCCGTACCCGGAGGTTGTAGACACCAAATTGCAGTGGGCCATCAAAGGGACCACGTCTTCTCGTCATCGAGTTCGCAATAATTTGCCAGGAACTCGGCTCTTTTGTCCGATGATTCGGCGGACAGATGAACTGGAAACCTTCGTGGCCGCGAAATTGGACCAACAAGCCAACGAAACCGTCGGGAAAATTTCTAGTGATATTCTGGCCCGAGCTGCCGCCTTCTTGCTGCTCAAAGACTCCAAAGCCAGCTACGTGATTGAGGGCGAGTCACCTCCACACAATAGAATTCAAAATTGGGGAAAGGCAATCGGTGAGGCCGGAAAACATCCACTGGATTCCGACGAGCTTCTGCGATTGCAGCGAATTGTCATTGGTGATCAACGGTTCACCCGAATGGGATTTCGTGATGAAGGCGGGTTTGTGGGGGAGCACGACCGGGCTACGCGTTATCCCCTTCCTGATCATATTAGTGCCAGACACGAGGATTTGCCGAACCTTGTCCAAGGGCTGGTCGAGTTTTCCGAAGAGTTTTCTAGTGACCTAGACCCTGTGATTGCCGCGGCGGCGCTTGCATTTGGTTTTGTTTACATCCACCCCTTTGCAGACGGAAATGGCCGTCTTCATAGGTACCTGATTCATCACCTTTTGGCGGCGCGCGGTTTCAATCCCCCGGGCATCGTTTTTCCGGTTTCGTCGGCCATTCTGGAGAGAATTGATGACTACCGACGTGTCCTTGAGAGTTATTCGCAAAGGGTTTTGCCCTTGATCGATTGGGAAGCCACGAAAGCGAACAATATACGAGTTCTGAACGATACCGCGGATCTCTATAGGTATTTCGACGCCACAAAACACGCCGAATTTCTTTTCGAATGTGTTCAAAAAACCATTGACGTCGATCTACCGGAAGAGGCCGCCTATCTCGAGAATTACGACCGATTCAAGGCGCAGGTAGAGGCACTCGTCGAGATGCCTGCATCGACCGTCGATCTGCTCTTTTCCTTCTTAAAACAAAATGAAGGTAGGCTTTCCAAACGTGCGCGGGACAAGGAGTTCCTCAAGTTGACGGAATCAGAAGTCGAGCAAATCGAGGCGATTTATGCATCGGTATATGCCCCTTAACGGTCAAAAAATGCTCTTCCGGGCTGCAAGTTAGCTGCTGCGCTTACCCAAGCTTCCAATACTTTTTTGTCGTGCTCGTTTTCGAGGCGAAGTAGGTCAGCGTCGCTTGGCGAATAGCCCCGAGAGTCGAGGAGAAGAAGGATGGACTTGCGTAAACCGGCCTCGATTCCTTTCTCGATTCCTTTCTCGATTCCTTCCTTTCGACCTTGCTCCACGTAGTCGAGCACGACGGGGCTGTAATATTCTTGGGTCATAGGGTCATCCTTCAGGGCTAGGGCAATCCAGAGCGGTAGCGCCTGAAGTGCTCGGTCATAATAGGTGCGTTTGTCTTGTTTCTCAAGACGTTGATAGAGCTCCGACTCCCATAAGCCTCTCAACATGTTCGCTGCAGGTTCTGGCGTTGTGTAGCTTTGGCCGTGCGACATCATTGCGAGCAGCGCAAGCGTGGGATTGTTTCGGGTAAACTCGGTTGAAGGCTCCGGTCCTAGGTTTGACGGCCCTAAAACCAGGGCGTGCCACCACGAATTCAGGCCAGTTTGTATGGGTTTTCGGGCAAGTCTTTCGATACGCCGGCTGGTTGTGATCACCAGAACTTCCGTGGGGCAACGGAGCTTAGTTCGCAGGCCGATGGCATAATGTGGCCACTTGAACTGCTTTTCCTCCCAAGCGTCAGCGTCCATGGACGATTGAGCCTCGATCACAAGCCCAAGAATTGGCGGGTCGCCGATAACGATTCGCCCATCGGCGAGCAATTGTTGGGGAATCGATTCAGTGACGTCGAGGCCTCGCTCCGTGGTGATAATGGCATCGCTTGGCACGTTGATTTCAAAGAATTTGAGGACCCCACGTACGTCCCGAATGACGAAGTCGAGAATAGTCTCGTGATTTTGGCCAAGCATTGAACCTCCACAACAGGATTATGTGGGGTTATCGGTCAATCGCATCGAAATGTTGCGAATTTGATCTAGAGGGCTTTAGGCCTTGAAATACCGGGGGCGAGACGGCGCCGCGTCCATCGCGAAATCAGGAATCTGGATGGTGACCGCGCCGACCCCATCTAAAATACTTTCTGGAACGTAGATCATTTCAGTGATCGTGTTGGAGCTTGGCACGTTAAAAATCGAATGCGTTCCAGCCGGAATATCCCAGAACACATGATGATTGGGCAGCAATCCGCCGTCGTCTTCCCGGTCCACTGATGGGAAATCCACAAGCAGATGTTTCACCCCAGCCTGATAGATCAGCAACATGGCTTCCCGGGTAAAATACACCGGTTGATTCCCACTAAAATGCGCATGTCGCTTCGATTCAGGGTTTGGAAGGGTTCGGATAATCAACGCCCAGCCCACCAAATCGAGGTCTTTAATGGCTTTCGACAACGACTTTGATGAGACCACGATATCGTCATCGGAGTGTTGGGCGTCGTAGTTTTCGTTGCTCGTCCCAATCGGCTCGGGATGAACAGAAATCACCAGTGCCTTCGAAAAAACATCCTGCAAAATATCGCTGACGTGAATTCGGTCATCGACGATATGACCCACGCACTCCGTGTGGGTGCCGTTCCCGTGGGGATTCAGTGTGACCGTTGCACAGTTGACGCTCCCACCTTCGCGTGTGTCTCCCACGAAGGTGCCGGCCCGAAACGGTTCGGCCCAGGCGCGTGGCAATTCAAATGCGCTGGGTTGTTGGCCGCTAAACTCAAGCCGAGTCGACAGATCAACGCCGGCCGTCAGGTCGTTTTCTACGTCGCCCGAGACAAAATGAAGGGTCGCTTTCATTGATCTACCAACGAGTTTGAATGAGCCCGGCTCTCGGGTGTTTCAAACTGTGCGCGCTCAAGGCCAAGCCATTCAAGCGCCGTGCCGCTGAGCATGCGTTCTTTGACCGGTGCCAGAAGCTTCTGTTGTTCGATCATCAAGCCAGGGTGATGTTCACCCAGTGGGAATGGATAATCCGTTCCAAGCGCAATCCGTTCGTACCCAACGACATCCATCAAGAATTTCAGCGTTCCAGGATCGTGGACCAACGAGTCAAAATACACGTGGTTCACAAATTCACTGGGGCGAGTCGAGGTCTCGATCTGACAAAGGTCCGG
>JBBKVQ010000531.1:0-2822 GCA_037968515.1 Bradymonadaceae bacterium | reverse complement strand
GCGGGAAATGGGTACGAATATTTCGTGTGGGGCATGATGGCCGCGCTCATCAGCGCGGCTCTTTGGATCCATATCGCAGCCTTTTTGGGTTGGCCGGTATCCACAACGCACAGCATCGTCGGAGCCATCGCCGGGTTTGGCGTGGTCGCGGTCGGCGTGGAGCACATCGAGTGGCTAAAACTTGGAATGATCGCGCTAAGCTGGATCAGCAGCCCGCTGATTGGCGGAGTCATGGCGTATTTTGTCTTCACCATTATCAGAAAGTTCATCCTAGACGCCGAGGATCCCAATCGGGGCATCAGGATCTGGGCACCAGCTCTGTCCTCGCCTGCCTTCACCACCATGTTCTTGATCCTGTTTTTTAAGGGGCTCAAAGGTCGTCATGAAGACCTTGTAGCCTTGGGACTCGACGACACCCGAATGTTCATTCTTTCGGTCATTTTGGGCATCATTTCGTCCATCATCCTGGGTTTCTTCCTCCGCAAAATTACGATCGCGCCAGATGCCACAAGTGAAGTCCGGCACGCGGTGATCGAGCGGGTTTTCCGGTACCTCCAAGTCATCACTGCATGTTTTGTGGCCTTCGCCCACGGGTCGAACGACGTCGCGAACTCGATCGGGCCCTTGGCCGCCATCGTGACCACCATTGAAGACGCCAAAATCGCAACCTCGGCGATGATCCCCATGTGGGTCCTCGTTTTGGGCGCCGTCGGTATCGTGATCGGACTAGCGACCTATGGCTATCGAGTCATCGAAACCATCGGAACAAAAATCACCGAAATCACCCCTACACGTGGCTTCGCAGCTGAGTTTGGAGCTGCAGCGACGATTCTGATTGGCAGTAAACTCGGCATCCCGCTTTCCACGACACACACGGTCGTGGGCGCGGTTATCGGCGTTGGGTTTGCTCGCGGGATGAACGCCCTGAACCTCAGAATCATCGTCGATATTCTGAAGTCGTGGATCTACACGATTCCGTTTACCGCAGTTCTCACGATGATCCTGTACTCGTTGTTCACCGCCATCTTTATTTGAGCGGTTGACCGTGCCAGCCAGACTCTCCATCCTCAGTTGGATGAACACGCCCCTAACAAAATGGCTGTGCCAAATGTGTTTTCTGGTGGTCTTCACTAGCAGTTGTGCCGCCATCACACCTGCGGTCCCCGGGTTAGCTGCGGTCGCGCCAACCACAACGATACTAAGCATCCACGAGGGCCGTCCCACCAGCCTTGTGCTGCAACTGGTTGCCCAAGGATCTGGCGCCGATACGATCGAACTCTGGCGCTCCAGCAATGGCGAGGACCTGATTCTTTTGCAAAGCACACCTCTTGATGCCCAGACCGAGCAAATGATGGCCACTACGGGTGTTTTGCTCGTCGATCCTCAGCCTCCGCTTGGGGCCTCGGTTTATATGACGGTTTTCCGCGCCAAGGGTGAAATGACTCAGTCGACCCAGCCTTTGGAAGTGCAATGGACCGAGACTCCCGAAGCTCCAAATCTGGTCTTGGAACCACTGAGCACCCACGCTGTTCGTTTGCGCTGGAATCAACCCGTCCAAAACGGTTGTGTGGTATTTCGGCGCGACCTTATAACTGGCGAGAGACCCAGCGTTCTGGCACGCATGAAGACATCTTGTGATGGAGTGTTTCTGGATACCAGCGTGCATCCCTCTGGCGTATACAGCTACCGAGTAGCAACCTCGGATTTGAGCCACGGGTTCCCGCGCTTTTCCGAGCCGAGCGCCGAGACCTACATCACGATCCCGGAGGGTCCGTGACTGAGTATCGTGACAAATACACCCGAGTTTTTGACAGCCTGAGTCGCATTGAACTTCAAGACGGCGCCCACGGCCTGTCAGAAATCGGCTTAGAAGACCTCTTTGGCCGAGGCGACGAAAAATGGCTGGGATTTTATACGGCTGAAGGTATCCGTACCGCGCTTGATCGATACGGACTTTTTGCAGACCTGGCTCAGATGGGCTTTGAACATGCGGAGATCGAAATCCGCACCGACGACCCCGAGGCGCACAGCCTTCGCATTTTTTCGCGAACGCCCGAAATCCAGGAGCCCTTACTCGAACTCGTGGTGCGCCGAGGCACGTTAGAACCTACGGGCGAGCTGCGTTCGCGGGTCAAGAGTCAGTATATCAACCTGCTTCAAATTGAGTGGCTTCTGCTGCAAAACCCCTCCGTTGGTTTCGGCGACAGGCGCCCTCCGCTGCCGGGCCAGACATTCCCAGGGCTTGGGATTGGCAAACAGGTTATGGAGATTCTGCGAAACACAGCCAAACGCCTGAAGCTTGATGGTTTAGTTACCGTGCCGTCCTATTTTCATAACTCGTTTTTTTACAGCGAAGAATTCTATTATTTTGACCCCCGCGTGCAGGGACTCTTTCTGGCGGCTTGCCGGGACGTCTTGCCGCAAACCCAGTCAAATGTGGGTGCAGCCTCTTGGGCGTTCCTATGGAATTTGGTGCATGAAGAAGGCAACAAGGACGCGGCCCCGTGGTTTCACGCTGCGCAGATCTGTCCAGTCTCGGACCTTCTGGTAGACTATTTTGAACACGCCGATTTTGATCGTGAGGTCGCTAATGGACTGTCCCAGGTTGAGTTCGTAGTCGATCGCGCCGGCCTCCGGCAGAAACTCGCCGAAACGGGTATCGAGCCATTTGACGCCGAGCGGGTCAGGCAATTGATCTCGCCATAGCCCGCCTTGACGCCCCAATTTTGGCCGTGCTAGCGTCCCGCCCGCTTAAAAGGCCGCTTTCAGGCCGTTTGATGGACATAGAATGAATCGTACGTGGCAGGGTATTCTCATCTCGA
>JBBKVQ010000530.1:0-4037 GCA_037968515.1 Bradymonadaceae bacterium | reverse complement strand
ATTTGGTGATGTCGTTGACGGCGACGAGCTTCCCTATGTGCCGACCCACCAAGTTTCGCTGCAGTTGGGAGCCCAAGTGTATGATTTCGAGGGCTACCTTACGGGCACCTACGTCGCGTCGATGAGGGACCAAGCGGGCCAGGACGACTTGAGTCTTCAGACTGATGCTCAGTTTCTTTTGGATGCGAATCTTGCGTACACCTTCGCGCAAGGCTGGAAGGCGATGGCCAAGGCCGAAAACCTAACCGGAAGCCAAGCGTTGGCGTCACGTCGCCCATTTGGGGCACGACCGGTCCGTCCTAGATTGGTGATGATGGGTGTGAATTACGCATTTTAAATTAATTATTTTATTATTTCGGCGTTTTTTTTGGTTGGTCGCGGCTCGCGAAGGCTAGTTGGTGGCAAGCATCCAACGAAAACGGAGGGTTAAAAAGGTGTTGAGTAGTCACCGCGGACGATTGCGTCATACATGAACTTGCTGATGCACGCCTGAGCATTAAGGTCGCGAACGCCGCGGAATGAAATCGATGCGTATCCAATGGCGTCCGTGTTGCTTTCGAACACGCCAGCAATCAGCCCCTGATAATGCAAGCCATCAGCTTCGTAGGTGATTCGCGTATTGATGCCTTCACTGGTCCAGATTCCATTATCGCTGATACTCACATCACTCATGAAAGAGCCTTCGGGGATATCGTCTGAGTCCATCGGGAATTGGATCATCAGGCCGACAGGGTTCACGCCAATAATCCCGATTTCTAGGACCTGATTGTAGGTGCTCCTCATTTCGAAATCTTGGCGCATGTTTAAGAAGCTGCCGTTGACTGAAACCCAGCAGCCGCAATCTCCGACGGTGACCACCACCTCTTTGGAAATACTTGGCTGAGTCGTATATTTTGCGGTCGCAGTTAGCGTGTAATCGCCGGGAGTCGCGGGCGCCGTGAATATACCGTTTTGTACCATCGTGGCCGGAGCCCAATCGATGGTCGCCTTCTCACCCGCTTTGGAACTCGCGATCGCAAAAAGCTCCTTTTTTTCACCAGGCGAGATGCACGTGCCATCGGGACCAGCGATGAGTTCTTCGAGCACCAAGAGCGTGCGGTCATAACGCGGTTCAGGAGAATTCTCGGGAGCACGAAGCCCTCCGATTGAAAGGGCCGTTGCCTTAATCGCGACCGGGTATTTTGTCCTGTCCGCGGGTGTAAGATAGCCCAGAAAACCGGCCTTCAAATCGGTGGAGTCGATAATGGCCTCTAGTGTCGCCTGCGTGCTCTCGATCCACTCCATGTTGCGGTCGAGGGCCCAGTCGATTCCATAGTCAAAGACCAGGTTTTGATTGGGTTCGACGGGAATGGCGGGCGGCCCAATGTTGATCGCAATGGGATGGACGCTGCCAATGATATCGAGTTCGGGGGTCGAGTACGGAAATTTGCCGATTTTGGGCACAAAAACGACCCGTTCAGAACCCACTTTAAGTGGTTTTAGGCAGAGTGTTTCGCATGGCTTTTGGACAAATATATCGCCTGTCGGGATGACGGTCACCCACTCCTCGCCAGCAATATCGATGTTTTTCCATTCCCAACCGCCAAAATCCGTTTCTCCAGTGTTTTCTTTGATGGCCGACAGCGTCACGGTTTCGCCAAGGGCTGCTGCTACACGCTCGATTCGCCGAAAGTTCGAGACCACGTCGATACCTACGGAAACACCGCTAAACACTGAGTTAAAGACGAATGCCAATCCGGTTGCGAGTTGCGCCAGATTGACCGGTGGGCCGGCTTTTGCGTCCACGGAAAACGTTTTGGCGGCCCAAATTTCCAAATCTTCTTCCGCATCCAGAGATGGTTTAACGACTGGATTCGAAAGTGTTTCTGGATGTGTTGCACACATCAGAGCGGCGTTTGAAAACGCCAAAAATGTAGCGGTGCTAAAGGCAGTATTTGCTGCCGCGGTGTATTCATTCAAACTGCCAGCTGCGATCGTTGAAATCATATTCGCCATCGCTGGTCCATTCGACCGAGTCACTGTGCAAAAATGAGCGCCGGTAGACATTCGTGTAGATAGGTCCTGGGCGTTATCAATCTGCTTAAATTCGGTGGGAATCCAGAGGGCGTTTATCGGAGGCAAATCGGGGGTCATATCAGCGACGATCTGATCCAATCCAGATTTTTTGATTAAGCCCCCCAGTCTGCCGCGTTCAATGGGAGTGAGCGCCAAGATCATGGCTTCGAATTCATTTTGCCGAATGGTCATTACGCCCATAGCATAGTCAGCTTGCGAGACATCACCTCCAAGTTCAGAAGCGTCGAGAAGACTGTTGGCGCCAATGTTCAATGCCAAAATTTGATTCAAAGCAATCAAGTCGTCAACCAACGGGGCCACTGCGTCCGGTGCGTCTTCTAAGGCCCCGATCCTTAAACTGAGAGTGCATTGTGAAAGGTTTTGAACTTCGATTGTTGAAGCGTTTGATCCAACAGCCGGGACAAAGAAAAAAGGTCCATTTTCATCGCGATAGACCAAAAGAGGCGTATCTTCGCCAATACTGATTTCTAGGTCTCCAAGATCCGCGGAACTTGTGAAGTAGACTCGCTCAAATGGTTGGTAGATTCGGTCTTCGAACGACAGGTCGCAATTATTAGGTGAATTGTCCTCGCCTGCGCAACTCGCGAGAACGCCTGTAAACATCAGAACCATCAATAATCGTGAACGCATCGATTTCCCCTCAAAAGAATTTAGCTTGTCCCAACCCTACAGATGATCGATGGTTAAGTACAGTCAACATCTGGGCGGAAAAGCTAGTCAAGTTGTCGACAGAAAAAACGATACCGGCACCGGTGGAATTGAATTGATGCAAAATTCCAATATTTTTGGGTCCCGTCTCGACGGGGTGTTGTACGTGATTTACGTAGGGTTCCTCGGGACTATTGGCAATTACACGTTCATGAATTTGGAACTCGGGTTGCACTGGGGATTCAACCTGTTCTTGATTCTTGTCTTGACCGGCGTGCCGCTAATCGTCGGGATCTGGTTTGACGAAAAACGCTATCTTCGAGCCTATCTGATAACCGTGATTATTGCCGTTTCTGCTGTGGCGTACGCCACCCGTGTGGTGGTTCCAGAGGCTGAGCCTGAGCGAGCATCCGCATATGCCGTAGGCTGGCTTGAACAACTCTCATCGAACCCAAATGAGGCCTTTAAGGTGTATAGGGGCCCTATGAGTTATAAACGTTGGTTGCCAGGCGCGCTTGCGAAGGTCGACAAGAGCCAACTTAGGGTTGATTACACCCAGAAGTTTGCGCCAGAGACCCAAGAAGGGCGTGGTGATTGCAATGTCTACCACGTGTATTTTTTGCATCCCACGGGCTCAGCTCGCGTAGGCATACATCAGTGTTATGACGATGGTCTCGAGTTCGAGGTTTCATCAGCTGATGTCACCATTGATTCGGAGACGGTTCGAAATAGCCCTAAAAACTAGATCTTCTAGACCAAAACTCATTAGGCTAACGCGGGTTGCGTTACCCCTGATTGCGTTGTCGTCGCACCAGCGGGATCGAAAAACGAGTCCACATTTCTTTTTGAAATTGCGTCAGCATCGAGCTGATAGCGACCACAAGGATGCGTTTTCCGCGCCCGCGCTGCATGAGTTCTGAAAGCAAGATGCCGCATTCAAGCGTTTTGCCCAGACCCACGGCATCGGCAATCAGGATGCGCTGACGAGGTTTGTTGAGCGCGATTTGTGCGGGTTCAAGTTGGTAGTCGAGCACATCCATCGCGGCCCGATGCCCGATATGAAGGCGGTCATCGGTCGGCGGAATCTGGCGAAGCAGGCTTTCCATTTGCAGCAGGCTGGCGCGGAAACCCGGCGAGCTGTCTTGGACCAATGTGGTGGCCTCGGGGGCAAGGACCGTGATTTTGCCGCGCCGTTCTTCGAGCTCTTTGACAAAGATGGCCTCGCGGTCACGCACCAGTTCCGACACACCTTTCACGTGAATCACAAGTGACCCGTCGGATGCTCTTTCGGTTCTTAGGACTCGCCAGGCTTC
>JBBKVQ010000529.1:0-3139 GCA_037968515.1 Bradymonadaceae bacterium | reverse complement strand
CAGGCTGAAGTTCCGACACAAAAAGTAGGCGAGTGTCCTCGAGGTAAGCACGACCAAAGGTTCCGATGGCATCGTCGAGTTCAATGGCTATCGACCCGGTGAACCGCCGACTTCCTTGCGGAGCGACGGCTGAAAAGAGCCCCTCAAAAACGCGAACCTGCACAATCAGGTCCCCACGCTCGCCAATGCGGTCGACACCGACGTAAAAACTCTCGTCGATCGTCTCGCCGCCTTCTAATACGCCAGCAAAGCGAATCTGGGCTCCGCTGGCCGAGCGATCAGCGGAGTTTAGAACCTGAAAATTGAGGGTGGAACTCGGGACCACGACGTCTCGGTCGATCGTCACCACGAATTCCCGAACACTGCGCTCTTCGACGTCAATATCGTCGCTGGACGCGCACGAAACACAGCCAAAAGAGAGCAAGGTCAACCATGTCAGAAGGCCAGATTTCATGGCACTGGCAGGATATCGAGCAGGTAATTCCGATTTTGCTCAACAAATCGGGCTGGCCCAAGACCGTCCAACTCGGCGCGTTCCTCGAAGGGACGATCACCACCTGAGTCCATCATCGCGTTTTCACGGTCTACGGTATTATGGAACGGGCCGGGCTCGCAGTTATCGGGATTGGTACACCGATCCAAAACAAAAAACGCCAACCCAAGAGAGTGGCCAATTTCGTGGGCAATCGTGTTTCCAATCACGCTGCCGACCATGTGGATCGCCTGCGCAATCTGCTCGGAGCGCGGCCCGTCAGGCCACTCCGTGCCCCGAACTGGATCGCCGCCAAGCTTAGGCATGAACGGCTTGAGGGTATTATCGAAGCTATCCGACGCGTCTTGGTTGGAGGGATTCAAAATCTTTGAGAAGTAGTCAAACGACTCGATGAACACACCGCCGTAGGGCGTCTCGAACTCGTTGGCGCTGGCTGCGTTGATGCCGCCAAGATAGTCGCTCAGGAACAGATTATCTGTGTCCTTGCAGCGCCGAAGCGAGTTGTTGCAGGTGTTGTCGTAGCCAAATTTCCCACCGCCGGACGGGTCGGGTCCTCCGATCTCAATGGTCGCAAAATCGACGAAATCCGTTGGTTTTGTTTCCCGGTACTCCACATGAATACCTTCGTAGGCCAAGCTGACGACCTCCTGAACACGGCGTCGGATATCGACTTCAACGTTTTGGACACCAAATTTCTCGAGGGCTTTGGAGAACGCCGGAAGGTACTTGATGTGAACGATTTGTTTAGTGGGCAGCACTCGAAATGCGCCACCGTAGGAAAGGCCGATTTGTTCACCCCAGGCATCGAATAAAATCGGAGTAATGGTCCCATCGAATGAGCCGGGCTCTGCGCCAAGACCCGTGAGTTTTCCACTGTCGATCTCGTACCAAACGGCCATGCCGGCTTCTTCTTCCGAAAAGACCTGGTCGGGCGCTCTCTCCAGCGCGTTGTCTCCGGTCAGGTCGATTCGGGTACCACTCTCTAAAACGAGTTCGCCTTCGAAGCGGAAAATCATCCCGAAGTACCGAGAATTATCTGCGTTTGCCACAAATCCACGTCCATTAAATCCGATGCGTTGTCCACGCGAGCCCGCGCTTGGGGTCAAAGACGCCAAGAATGTCGGCTGAATATCGAAGCTGAACGCGCTTTGCGAATTGCCGGCAAATCGGGCGCCCGAACTGAGTACGTTTTCGAAGACCAGCGCGCCATCAAATGAGCCAACTTGTACTCCGAACAAGCCGGGATCAAGCGGAAGCCGCGCGCGTGTTCGCTTTCCGTCCCATTCAATCACGATCTCTTCCTCGGTGATCTCACGGGTGTTGCCGTCATCCAAGGTAAGAGTCCCGGTGACTTTGGCTAGCGTTTGTCCCTCCTCGGGGCGCAGGAAGTTCTCTCCTGCGACTTCGAGTCGTTGGTTTACAAACACGGCGCCACCGGCAATTGGGCTGACGGTTGGTGGAAACTGGCTCTTGAAGTCGATTCTTTGACCGGAAAGCGACCCCTCACCCAACACACCGATTTCGTCGATCAATCGAATCTGGATATCGCCCGAAAACACAGCGTTTGGGGACGGCTGCAGCACGCTCCACAACTGGTCGACAGGAGTCTTCACCAGCAAGGAGCCTTGGTCTCCGTCGCGTTCGGTCTTCGCGATGAACTCGGTGACGTTTACCGTGCCACCCAATCCATCTGCCCCTAGAAAGACGACTTCCGCTGAGTTCGCGACGACCCTTTCGGTGCCCGGTAACTCAAACGTGAGGACGCTCGTGGCCACAACGACATCCTGATCAAAATTGATGATCAGTGGAATCGTGACTCGGTCGTTGGTTGTGCCAGTCGGACCGTCATCAGACGCACAACCGATGGCGAAGAGCGAAACTAGAACCACAATCCATCGCATGGAACTCCTTACGGTGCATTGTTCACAGCGTCGATAACGATGGACAAAGCGCGTGCTCAGGTCAAGCGACGGGCTCGATGCGCTCCATTCCGTACATGTACGGGCGAAGGGCTGTCGGAATCGTCACGCTGCCATCAGCATTCTGATAGTTCTCAAGCAACGGAATCAGGATACGTGGGCTCGCCACCATCGTGTTGTTGAGCGTGTAGCAGAAGTGAATCTTGCCCTCGCTATCACGCCAACGGATTTGCGAACGTCGAGCCTGATACTCGTAGAGGCTCGAGCACGAGTGCGTCTCGAAGTAGCCTTGTCGACTCGGCATCCAGCTTTCCACTTCGTGCTTGAGCACCTGGCCCAAGCCGATCTCGCCGGTGCATGCGAGCGCGACGCGGTAAGGGATTTCAAGCCGGTCGAGGAGTTTTTCCGCGTTCCCAAGGATGAATTCGTGGTGAGAGCGTGATTCCAAAGGATCGTTTTTACAAATGACCACCTGTTCGACCTTCGTGAATTGATGCACCCGATAAACACCGCGTGTGTCTTTACCGGCGCTGCCCGCTTCACGACGGAAACAGGGCGACATCCCACAGATTCGAATCGGCAGGCGACTTTCGTCGATGATCTCGTTAGCGTTCATGCTGACGAGGAAGACCTCACTGGTCCCGATCAAATACTTCTCGTCTTTGACCAAGTTGTAGGTGTCTTCTTTGCCGTAGGGGAAGAAGCCTGTGCCCACCATGGCCGATTC
>JBBKVQ010000528.1:0-9617 GCA_037968515.1 Bradymonadaceae bacterium | reverse complement strand
GAAAGCATCGGCGTCAATGTGAAGGCCACAAAGAGCGATACCGCCACAGCAAACGCCACAGTAAGTCCGAACTCATAGAAGAACCGACCCACGATGCCCTTCATTGTGGCCACCGGAATGAACACAGCGATGATCGAAGCCGTAATCGCCATGACCGCTAGCCCAATTTCTGCAGTTCCGTCGCTGGCCGCTTGCATGGGCGTCTTGCCCATCTCGAGATGCCTGTGGATATTCTCGATAACCACGATGGCATCGTCGATCAAGATACCGATCGACAGCGTTAGGGCGAGCATCGTCATGTTATTGAAGGTGAATCCCATGGCCTGAATGAAGGCGAAGGTGGCGATCACACTCGTCGGCAGCGCCAAGGCCGAGATGAACGTTGCTCTCCAGTCGCGCAAGAACATCAGAATAATCAAAATCGCCAGAATCGCGCCAAACGCTAAGTCGAACTTCACGTCATTAATGGTGTGCTCGACAAATGTAGCTGTGTTGACGGGAACCGAGATTTCCCAGCCTGGCGGAAGCTTCGTGCGAGCCTGTTCAATCGCGTCCAAAACCCCATGAGAGACAGAAACTGAGTTGGCTCCAGATTGTTTTTGAATGGTCAAAGACACAGCATCTACGCCGCTTAGCGACGCATGCGAACGTTTTTCCTCTTGCGCATCGAGAACCTCGGCAATGTCCGAAATACGAACGGCGCGGCCTGAGCTGGCACTGATAATGATCTGACCGACTTCCTCGGCTGAATAGACCTCGCCCACCGTGTTGAGGGTGAATTCTACGTCGCCGGTGTCCAAGCGACCGCCAGGAATTTTGATATTCTGCGAAGCCAGTGTCTGAACGACGTCCGTCACGGAAAGCCCAAATGCGTCCAAGCTGAAGGGGTCAACCTTGACCTGAAACTCGCGCTCCTGCCCGCCGATGATGTCGATATTGCCGACGCCTTGGATGTTCTGGAACTTCTGTTTGAGGTTGTCGTCAGCGTAAGCCGTAAGTTCACGCGTGGACGCTGGACCCGACAAAACAATCGACAAAATCGGGGCTGCTCCGATGTCCACTTTTTGAACGATAGGCGCTTCCACGTCTTGAGGAAGCGACCCGAGAATACCTGCGACCTTGTCACGCACGTCCTGAGCAGCTTCGTCGGCGTCTTTTTCAAGGACAAAACGAACCACCACCAAACCGACGTTCTCGGCGCTTGTGGATCGAAGCTCATCAATGCCGGAAATGCCGCCGATGGCTTCCTCGATGGGGTCCACCACGCGCGATTCGATGGTCGAAGGGTCGGCGCCTGGATAGACGGTGGTGATCGTCACAACGGGCAAGTCGATCTCGGGAAACAGCCCCACACCAATGCGAGGATACGACCAGATACCGAACACGATGAGCATCAACATCATGACGATGGTGAATACCGGCCTGCGAATACTAACTTCCGCGAGTTTCATGGATTTACGCCTTGCGCAGCCGTCTCAAGCTGCGCTTCGACAAACATGCCAGGGCGTAACTTCAACTCGGTGTTGTCGATGCTGGTCAGTACTGCAAACGACCGCGAGCCCTGTTGAACTGAGGGGTTTACGCGCTCAACTACACCTTCAAAGGCCTGTCCGGTAGACGGAATTCGCATCTTCAGTTTGTCGCCGACCGCCACTTGGGAAATATAATGCTCAGGCAGCTGAATGCGGGCGCGCAAATGACCGATTTCGGTCACCATCACGAGCGGTGCTGGGCCGACTCCTGCAAATTCACCTTCGGCGGTGTTCACCTTCGTGACCACCGAGTCGTAGGGAGCGCGAATCTTAGAATCCGACAGCATCTTGCGCGCCATTGAAACGCCAACATTGGTCTCGGCTACGGCTGCTCGGGCCACCGCAAGCTGTCCAGCAATCATGTCATAATCACTGTCTGTGGCGGCCTTCTTGTCCAGCAGTCGCTTCACGCGATTATACTGGCTTTCAAGCATCTGAACCTGCGCCTTAGCGCGGCCTTGAGCGGCCTCGGCCGATTGCACCCTGAGCCGATATTCGGCCGGATCAATATCGACCAGCGGATCGCCTTCGGCCACGATTTGGCCTTCTTCGACATAGACCTTACGAATCAAGCCACCGACATTCGTAGCGACGTCTGTGGATCGGTAGGTCTCGATCGAGCCGGTAAAAATCGCGGAATTCAACGCGCCCGACGCGAGCTTTGCCTTCGCAGAATCTTCGTTGGCCGGCTTCATCGTTTCAATGGGCGCGTCTGGTGCCGCCGATGGCAACGTCACTTTCGCTTCGCCCCCGCTACAGCCTGTTAGCGCAGCCACTAGGGCTACAGTCGTGAACATTTTGTACTTCATTAAATGTCTCCCTGAATCAAATTTTCGGCGGTGACAGTGCGCCCAACGGCCCACGTCAACTCGGCACGATTGACCAAGCCTTGGTAGTAGGCTGCGTCGCTATTGTTTTTTGCTTCGGTCAGCGCAGTCTGCGCGGCCAATAGGTCGGTCGAAGTCGATTGCCCGGCCTCGAATCGTTCGTTTTCCACTCGAAAAGCCTCTTCGGCCTGTGACACGGCGCTCGAAGCGACCTCTTGCATCTTCCTGGATGCCTCGTAGTCGTACCAAGATTTGCGGACCTGAAGGCCGATTTGACGCCGAACTTGCTCTTTCGCAAGCTTCACCCTCACCACCGACGAATTCGCTTCATCAACTGCGGATTGTGTCTTGCCCCACTCGAACAGATTCCAACGCAACGACGCGCCGACAAAAAACGAATCCGCGTTCGACAGGCCCTGCCCTTCGGTGTGCTGGTATTGTGCGAGTGCGACCACATCGGGTTTATATGCCGACTTTTTGAGGTCCACTTGCAGGTCGGCCTGATTATACTGACCGTCCAAGTTTTGAATCTCGTCGCGCTCCGTCATCGCCACTTCGATCAGGGCTTCAAGCGACGTTGTGGGCTGGCCCAACGAGCCGACTTCCAGCTCAGCGGCATCCAAGTCGGTGCCGTCATTTTCACCCAAGGCCACGGCAAACGCCGAGGTCGCAAGCTTCAAGTCTGCCTCGGCACGAAACGCGCGCTGTTGAGCGGCAGCCAACGCGACGTCAATTCGCAGTTTATCGGCAGTCTGTGCCGCCCCGGCTTCGACCAAGATTTGCAATCGGTCCGACTGCGCCTTCAACTGCGTGACCTCATCGCTTGAGTTCGAAACAGCCTTTCGAGCTTGATTCACACGAAGGAAGGCTGAAGCAACGTCTCGGCGCACCCGACGCTCAGAGGCCGAGACGCTTGTCTTGGCAACTTGCGTCGAAATCTGCGAAATCTTGGAAGCCAGATGAATATCCCAAAGCGGCGTCAACGGCTGAGTCAGCGTCAATGAAGCATCCCAGGTCACTTGGTCCCGAAGAGACACCGTCCCTTGAGAAAGCAGTCCGGAAATCAGCTCCTCGTAGGGAGTCTCGGGCGCCGGGAGATTCGCCCCCACGGCACCAAGGTCGAACTCGTTGGCGTCAGTCCACACCTGAATATTCGCCGCAGCATCAAGTTTTGGCCCGTATCCAGCTGTCACCTGACGCTCACGCGCCTGCGCACTGACCACGTCGGTTTGCGTGGATTGAATATCTGGATGGTTGGCGGTCGCCCGGACTAGTGAGTCGGCCAACGAGAGGGTCTCGGCGGCCGCTGGCAAAGACATTAGGGTCAACGCAAGGGTGGCTGCCAGACCTAGGAGCGCTTGACCGCGCCGTATAAGAGCAGATCTAACGCGTCCGTCGCCATCTTCTTGAGGTCGGCGTCGGGTGATTGCACCCACATCGCCCCCACCGAATCCAGCATGCTCCGAAATGCCAACGCCAGCTGGAGTGGTGAAAACTGGGGACACATTGCCCCGTCCGCAATGCCCTGCTCCATCAAGCCCTTGAAGAAGTTCAGATGCTGTTGCTCGCGCGCAAATCGCCGTGGATCGCCACTCGCCCGAATCGCCGGAGCCGCTGAAAGAACCGCCAGATAGAAATCCGAATCTGCCAGCGCGAACTCCATGATTCGATGAACCAGCCAACGCAAGTGCTGCTCGAAGTTCATTTCGCCCGGGGGCTCCTCGCAAAACAGGGCGAACATCTTTCCGTGGGCCCGTTCCCCCAGCGCTTCCAGAATCGCGTCCCGGTTCGCAAAATGTTTGTACAGAGCCGAGGTCGAGTAGTTCGCTTCCGCCGCAATCTGCTCGACGGTCGTCCCCGTTCCGTGGGCGCGAAACGCGCGTGCTGCTGCCAGAATTATCCGGTCCTGAGCCTCGCCGCTCGAGAGTCGTTTCTTTACGGTCATATACATGGCCTGGGCTGGATTGCTGGGCCGGTAACGCTATTTCTGGTTCTTCCATCTGACAAGCTCACTCTTTGAGGTGAAAACTAAACCTCATAGGTGAAAATTAATTCACCTAGGTCTGTCAGATGAGAAGTTCGCGAAACGGTTTCGCCAAAAACGACACATTTTCGGTGCCAGTCGGGCGAATCAAGAGCATCGATGTAAACCGCAGCTATTGAAGTTGGACTGAACGAAGAAGACCCCGAAGGCTTTTTCATCCGCAAATGGGCCCGAGCTCGAAAGCGTGCCGAAGGCATACTTGGCAAACCCCGAGACCATGCCAGGACTCACCCAACTAGAGTTCGAATGTGTGATTGGAAAGCATTACCCAGACCCAATCGTAGATCACAAAACGGCCCGTGATCGTGTGTGGGAGGTCCGAAAAACGCCCGAGTCCATGAGAAACATGGAAGCCGCAAAAAGCCGCGTAGTTAAGCGCCACTCGTCACGGCCGCCACTCCACCGTCACGCCAACCATCGGGCCGCCATAATCGTTGTCGACCAAGCATTGTGATCCAGACCGGTAGCCACAGTCCTCGTATTCCGGAGTCGTGATACTTCCAAATCCAAGCAGCGGAGTGACAAAAACACTCCCCGTATTTCCATTGCCACGAACCATTGTCCGCAAACCCATCTCTCCAAAAATATGGCCCGGAAGCCCTCCGCCGCCGCGCAGAATCATCCACGTGTCGGGCAGCAACTTACCCAATGGCACCTGCAATTCACTGGTAATGCCGCCAAAGTCCCACTGCTTGTCACGAACCACGAAATTAGTCGTCATCGTCAAACTGAACCCGTCGCGTGCGCCCAATCGCACGTATTGCCCGGCCGATACACCAAACTCCATGGTCTCGGGCATGGTGTCCCCCGACCCAAGCTCATACGGAAGATCTTTGGCCTTAAATCGGGCAACGCCCAAGCCAAGGCCCACCTGAAACACGCGAGCGTCATAGGTCACAAAGCCATGCCCTGCAAAAGCCGCAGCGCTGCCTTGGTCAGTGATGGCAAAACCCCCTGGCGAGATACTCAACTCGACCGCTATAGGGCTCTCGAATCGATGCATCCACGAGGCATCCATAATCGCCCCACCACCAAGCGACCCAAGGGCCAAATAAGGACGCACGGTCACCGAGATCTCGTCGGAATCACCGTTACGAGGAGGCGCCAAATGATTCGCCTTATAATCGGTCGCCGTGTACCTCGCCGGCGTACCGATGCTCACGTCTTCGTTCATGCCAACTTCAATAACCGCGCGGTTTACATCGATGCTCTTGATTCGCCCGACTGCCACCGTGTCGTCACGTTTGACACGCTCACCTTCGAGCTGAATCTCGCGGGTTGAGTAGAACTCGACGTCGTCGCCCTTCTTGAAACCGTCTTCGGTTCCAAAATCCACAACGATATCCCGATTATCGACCTTGAGGACCTTTCCGATTCGGATGGGCGCGGCGGCCTCGACCTCCACTTCAAGGGTTGCCTCCGGTGTCTTTGGCTCGGTTGGAGTTTCAATGACCCGCGGCGCCTCGACCACAACGACGGCCTCCTCGCGGGGCGGCTCGACCGGAGCCTCAGTCTGCAAAACGAGCGGGCTCGAACCCTGCCCTTTGATGTCCATCCACACCTTGTCACCGACAAGGTAAACGTCCAAAAGCTTGCCCTCATATCCCCAGATTTCGATCGGTTGTGGTTTGGTCGGCTCACTGACGTCGACCACAAGCAGTCCCGGCTTGTCGACGCACGTCGCAACGATGCGCGAAGCGTCGTAGCGAAAAACCGTCTTGGCCCGGCAAGGCATCGCTGATTCACCCACGATGGCCTTGTTCAACACCACTTGCATGGCGCGGCCAGTCTTCGCGGCGCTGTATTCGTAGGATTCAGTCTGCGCCGCAGCGTTTGTGCCAATGAAGGCGGTCAGCAAGGGAAGTAGAAATTTCATTCGTTTCATTAAAAGCTCCTAAGGCGCGTTGCCTCTCAGACATTCGCGTCATACCAAAGCCAGTTTCGTGCCACCGAAAAATGAATACATAAAAGCGAACAAATTTAACAACTTAGATCAAATCCGCGTGTTGTGGCGTAAACGCAGATTTTACCATTGGAGTACCTGACCGCACGTAACTGCGGCATTCACACACCAACCTACTTGAACACATGAAAAATCATGCTGGAGCCCACCTTAAATCGGAAGTGCCCAATCCAATATAGCGCTTCAAATTCGTTGGTATTTGCACCAACACTAACGCGCCGACGGCACCAGCGGCATCGTCCGAATCCTTGAAGTCGCTTAAGCAATCAGTAGGCAAAAAAAAGCCGGTCAATGCATGTGCACTAACCGGCGTTTTAAACTCTGGCGCAAGGGGCCGACCTAACGGCGACCACCACCGCGACGTGAACGACCGCCCCCACGATTACCGCCACCGCCCGAACGACCCTTTGGAGCCGACTGAGGTGGAATCGCTGCTTCCAAATGGAAGTCGTGGTCCACGCGCATCGAGATCGGCATTCCAATCGTCTTTTCGATGCTGCGAAGGTGCGAACCTTCGGTCTCATCACAAAACGAAATGGCAACTCCGCTACGTCCGGCTCGCCCTGTTCGTCCGATACGGTGAACGTAGTTCTCCGGCTCGTTTGGCAGGTCGAGGTTGAACACATGCGTGATGGTATCGACGTCGATTCCGCGTGCAGCGATATCGGTCGCGATTAAGATATCGCATTTGCCGGCGCGGAAAGCATCAAGTGCTCGCTCGCGCTGGCCCTGGCTGCGGTCACCGTGAATCACAGCGGCCGAAAACCCTTGTTTGTCCAAACGACGGTGAACGCGGTCAGCGCCATGTTTGGTGCGTGTGAACACGATGGCCTGGTCGAAGTCTTCACGCTCGAGCATTTCGGCCAATAGACGCGATTTATCGCTTTTGGCGACAAACATCACACTCTGGTCAATCTTATCGACCGTGGGCGCTTCTGGCGTGATCTCGATCTTCAGCGGATCGACCAACATCGAGTTGGCGAGTTCGACCACGGCTCGAGGCATTGTCGCCGAAAAAAGCAGGTTCTGGCGCCTGTCCGGAATCGCTTTTAAAATACGACGAACGTCGGGCACAAACCCCATGTCCAACATGCGGTCAGCCTCATCGAGCACAAAATACTCGACGTGCGAAAGATCCACGACGCCCTGATTCATGAGGTCCAAAAGACGACCTGGCGTGGCGACAACAATGTCGACGCCGCGACGAAGTTCCTCTTTTTGTGGGCGCTCACTTACGCCTCCAAAAATCACCACTTGGTAGATTTTCAGGTTTCGACCGTAGTTCTCGAAACTTGCGCTGATCTGCGAGGCAAGCTCACGGGTAGGCGACAGGACTAGAGCACGGATTTGTGGCTTCCCGGTTTGGGGGGAACCCGCAATTTTTTGGAGAATCGGCAAAGCGAACGCTGCCGTTTTTCCGGTGCCCGTTTGGGCACAACCCACCACATCTCGGCCTGCGAGCAGCGCGGGGATAGCCTGCGCTTGAATAGGTGTGGGGTTGATGTAATTGTTCGCTGCGAGCGCCTGATTCAGGGGCTCGATCAAATTCAAAGATTCAAAAGTCGTCAACGTATTTCCAGGAATGCAAGAGACCGCAAATACGGGTCTCTCCGAGGAGCCAGTCGGACTCTCCGACTGTGTGGCGCAGGATTAGCAGAAGCGCAAATGCTTGTCCAATGGTTGGACCTCGCGCGTTATGATGGATTGGGCTACCGTCATCGCAACTATCATCGCGAGCTTTTCATGGATTCACTGCGCTACCGTTATCAAACCGTTGAATTCGGCGACCTAGACATCCATGTACGGACGTTGCGCGACACGAATCAGTTCCAGGACGACGACGGCATCGCCGCCGAGTACGGAATTTCGTCTGCGACTTGGCCGCTTTTTGGCGTCTTATGGGACTCGTCGCGAGTCCTTGCCGAGCTAATGATCGACTACGAAATCGAAGGAAAACGCATATTAGAGGTCGGCTGCGGCATTGCGTTGGCGTCTTTGGTGCTGAGTCTCCGCAACGCCGATATCGTCGCCACCGACTACCATCCCGAAGCCGGACGGTTCTTGGAGTACAACGCGACGCTAAACGGGGACAAAAAAATCCCATTTTTCCGCACGGGTTGGGCAGAAATGCAGCCTGAATTGGGACTTTTTGACGTGATTATTGGCAGCGAAGTCCTTTACGAACGCGGGCATGCCCTTGACCTGTCGGACTTCATTTCGCGTCACGCCAAACCAGCATGCACCGTCATCATCCTCGATCCAGGCCGCGAACATCGTTCGCGTTTCTCGCAACACATGGTCACTCACGGATTCTCACACGAGCGGACTCGGCCCGCTTCGCGCGAAGACATGCCCGAAGGGTACCATGGGCAGATTCTCGAATTCGTACGCAAGGCCTAAGAGCCTGGCATCTAAACCGAGGGGGGATCTCACTTTGACAAGTAAAGACGCCACTTTTATGATGTCTGAACAAATCCCCAATTCCTTGGAGTTCGTTTTGAAACAAGTGGTAGTTCAATACTTGTTCGGTCTTTCGTGCGTTCTTGCGCCAACACTCAGTTCAGCGCAGGTGATTGATTCTTTTGAGGCTGGGAACTCCTCGGTCACAGGCTGTGGAACCCGCATCTTCACGTCGACGGCGGACCCTAGTATTTTGGGGGGAATAAGGGAGCTCTCGGCGATTGATTCTGACGGTTGCGCAACCTCAGCCAGCCACTTGGATGTGGACGCAACAACGACTGAGACTGCTGAATTCTGGGGAGGTAGTAATCCCTCCCACGCACTTTATTACGGTTCGGGAATTGGGAGTGCCGGGGGCAGTCCCACCGCAGCAGGCCCGAGCCTCAATCTTGCGCTCTCGGAAAACGACACCTTTCGGGTTGCCGTGATAAACGCACCACCTGTCGGCTCGGAACTCGCCATATTCCTGCATTCTGGAAACAAGACGTTTCGAATGACTCTCCAGCCGACACAGCCAGGGTTGGTGATTGTGCCGCTGAGTGAGTTTGTTGACCCCAACAACCTATCCGTTCATCTCAGTGCGGGCGACGCTGCCGATATCGATGGATTGACGATCCGCGCGGGGGTTATTGCAGCGCAAGGGGCTGGACTCATCCTTGGAGAGTTGCGATTCGGCCCACCACTTCCGCACTCATCGCTCGTGCGTCAGACACCAATTCCGACCGGTGATCTCACCTGCCCCACCGGTGGGACGCGTGTCGAGAGTGGTTTGGATGACGGGGCGGGGGCGG
>JBBKVQ010000527.1:0-3097 GCA_037968515.1 Bradymonadaceae bacterium | reverse complement strand
GAGGTCTGGCACTTATGTTCAATGACGACGCGCTGAGAATAGAGCTAGACCGCAAGGAATATGACTCCAAGAGCATCATTTCAGGGCGAGTGATTCTTCGTCTTAAGAAGGCCTACACCTGCACCATTCAGGTAGAGTCGGGGTGGGGAATCACAAGTAAAGGCAACGACGCTGGGGGAAATATCGGGACACAAGATGTCTTCACCGGCGAGCTTCAGGCCGGCGAGCATTCGTTCGTGTTTGAGTTCGACGCCCCGGATGGGCCATTCACTTATGAGGGCACCCTTATGAAGCTTGAATGGTTCGTGAAGGCGCGCGCCGATATCCCCTGGAAGATCGATCCGAAAGCCACCGCGGTTTTCAAGCTCAACCCCGGCGAGGTTGATAACGGCGAGGATTTTCCGATCGTTGTCGGCTCGGTTGACGAGGCGCTCAAGGAGGATGCGGGATCGAACATGATTTTGGCGGTCATAGGCCTTGTCATGTTCCTAACGGGGCTCGGTTTATTCTCGGTGAGTGTTGCGTTCGGCGTCGGTTCAATGGTGGTTGGTCTGGGCTTTGCGGTGCCGCTCTTTGCCAAGAAGCCGATCGACAAAGTCCAGCTGACCTTTGATCCGAAAGAGGTACGCTCCGGCATGCAGGTGGATTGGAATACGAGCTTCAAGGCCAAGCCAGGCGTGGTGATCAACAAAGCCACCGTCATTTTTCAATGCCGCGAAATCGTCACCAAAGGGCATGGCAAAAACAAGAGATCATCGACGGAAGTCGTCTTTCGCCGTGAGGAGGCGCTGTCGTACGGCGCGAGTCAGCCTTTCACGGGTCGATTCGAAGTCCCTCCTTTTTACTCACTCGAGCTGAACAGCCACAAACTTTATTGGACGGTGGGGCTTCATATCGACATCGCAAGATGGCCCGACCTCCACGTGGAAACTGAGTTCGTGGTGTTGCCTCCGCTGAAGCAGCGCTTGTTGGTCGCGGCTGATTATTCGCAAGACCTGAGCTGGTGATGCCGAGCGTCCAAAACAAAAAAGGCCCAGTTCTGATGAACTGGGCCTTTGAAGCTCCGGCTGCAAGGCTCGAACTTGCGACCGATCGGTTAACAGCCGATTGCTCTACCACTGAGCTAAGCCGGAGTGCTCGCCGAAGCGAGGGCCGACTGTATTACGCAGATTTGCGATGCGGACAACCCCAAAAAGGCGAGAAACCCCCATTTTTCGTGAAAAGTGGCAGACGGCTATTTCGCTCGGGCCCGGAATCGGCGAGTGTGTCGCCGAATATGTGTCAGACTTCCCTACGTACCGGTGAAACATCATGCCCAAGACAGCTAAACGACTCGCAAAACCATTCTATGACCAGGTTGTCAGGTTGATCGACGCCGGAAACGAGTTGATCGATAAGGACAAGAACGAGCGCGCCTTGGACACGTTTCAACGTGCGTTGGAGCCGATCCCAAAACCACACGACAACTACGAAATCTCGTCTGTAGTGTACGCCTCGATTGGCGACGCGTTTTTCTTCCTTCATCGGCTTGAAGAAGCATTGACCCACTTCGAGGAAGCCCAGCGTATTTACGGTGAGCTTCAAGGACATTTCGAACCCTTCCTGTTGCTGCGTGCGGGCCAATGCCATCACGATATCGGTGATCGCGACGACAACGCTGATGCGCTCGCGAAGGCCGGCAAACTGTTGGGCGATGCGTACCGCAGCATGGGCGACGAAATCTTCGAAGACGAAGATCCGGTCTACCTGGAGTTTGCCAAAGCCCATGCCGGCGACGTGGCAAAAGCCTAAACAATGCGTGCCGTCCATGTAACTAAAATGGATGTGTTAGAATGCGTTGTTGATTAATGTTTTAGATTTTTTCATCAGGCGATGGCGAGCAAGATGCGGGAGGACGGCGATTTTTGCCTCTTTCGAACTTGCCGTTTCGAGGACGCCGCAGTAATCCACTGATCGCAAATTGTCTATTTGGGAGAAAGAAATGAAGAACGATCTTCAAATGCTAAAAATTCTTGTGCTTACATTCGCGATCGCTGGAACTGCCGTCGCATGCGGCGATGACGACGAGTCGACGAATAACACGGCGAATAACACGACGAACAATTCGACGAGCAACACGACGAACAATTCGACGAACAACACGACGAACAATTCGACGAACAATTCGACGAACAACACGACGAACAATTCGACGAATAACACGACGAATAACACGACGAACAATTCGACGAACACCGGTACTGGCAACCCAGGCAGTGATATCGTCTACGTCAGCCTCGAACAAGACGACGGCACAATACTCGGCTATGCGATGCTCGAATACGACGGGATCATCAGCCTAGATAACGGTTACGATTCGGGTATCAATCTCGACGGTACCGAGCCCGCTTCCTTGTCGATTTGCCCAGAGTTCCTCGACACAACTGTGACCGCACTCGGATGTGGCGGGGCTATTGCGGTTAGATTTCTAGACTTGGCGGGCGCACCGATTGCGATCGAGGACAACATGCAGATTCGCGTGTTTGAATTTGGTCAACAATGCCCGTCAGGATCAGATGCCGACGCGTACTCGGTGTCGATTTGCACCGACACCGATGCTGTCATCAACGACCAAAATTTGGCAAGTTGTACCGTGGACCTCGGCGACGGATCGGGCGAGATCACGGTCAGTACCACCGGCGCAAATGGTGAATTTGTTGCGCTGATTACTGATACGACCACTGGCGCTGGCTGCGAGTGATCTTTTAGCCGACTGAAAGTCCTTACATTCAAAAAAAGCCGCACTCACGTGCGGCTTTTTTGTTGAATGGGCGGGTAACCAGGGCCGCGGTCTCTCAAGGTGCGTCCTTCTGAAGCTCGTGATTCGACGATAGCTACGCGGTCAAAGCGGAATGAATTCTTGGTTGTCGTCCGGCGGCAGTTTGAAGGGTCCGTGGTCGAAGTCGGCTTCTTTCCACGCGGCCTTTGCGGCTTCCAGCTTTTCTTTGGACGACGCGACAAAATTCCAGAAAATATAGCGTGGTCCGTTTAGGGTCTCGCCGCCCAGCATCATCAGGCGAGCACCGACGTTTCCCGCTTTGACCGAGATTTTGTCGCC
>JBBKVQ010000526.1:0-4681 GCA_037968515.1 Bradymonadaceae bacterium | reverse complement strand
AAAATCCTGCGCCCGTCCTGGACCCCCGGTTCACGCGACTTTAATGAACTTTTCGAGATGCTTGAGCGTCAAGAAATGGACAAGGACGTCGTTCGGGCGCTGCTTCGCGCAGCCGAGGCTGGCTCAGCTGCTTTAATCGCGCGGATCGAAACGTCTGAAACTCCAAACCGCGGCCGCCTCACGCGCGCGCTGCAGAAGTTTGGAACCGCCGGCGACGAAACCGCTCGCACGCAGCTGATCTCGATGATCAACGATTCCGACGAACACGCACGACGAATGGCGATAAGCGCAGTCGGTCAATGGAAAGATATCGACCCCGCGGTCGCGCTGAAGCTCGAAGCCGACCTGCTCGCTGTGGTCGCCGATGCAGACGACGCCACGCGCAAGACGATCGAAAAAACCCTTGGGCGAATCGGCGCCGAAGCCACTCGGGACTGGCTGGCCAAAAAAGACACAACCGGGATGGCAGACGTTTTGATCGAACGGCGCCTTACCAGGACCGGCGAGCAACGACTCGACCTAGAAGCCACTTTGGAATCGCCCGTCGATATCCAGATTACCTGCAAGCCAGGCTTGGAAGGCATCGTCGAAGCCCAGCTTGCCGGCGCATTCGAATGCAAACCCGGTCCAGGACGGCTCACCGCCAAATTCAGCGGCCCCTTGCTGCTGCCCTATGCCAGCCGCTCGATGATGTCCTACCGCTTTGTCTATTCGCTCAGAGCCACAGGCAACGACGTCGACGATGTCGTCAAAGCGTTGTCGACGGGCAAAGTTAGCGACCTGCTCAAAACCATTTCACCAGGCGGAGCCCGTTTTCGCTTAAGCTGGGCAAGCGGCAAACGACGCGCAGACACGCGAGAAGTCGCCAAACGCATCGCCGCAGAAGTGCCGTGGTTGGTCAACGATCCGGTTGAGCGCGACTGGGAAATCGGCGTCGAAATTCGGAACGGACGCCTTTTTGTCACCTGCGAACCTCGCCTTGATGACCCGCGATTCCCTTGGCGTGTTGCTGATGTTCCTGCAGCGTCTCACCCGACCGTCGCAGCCGCGCTCGTTTGGCTGTCGGAACCTCGCAAAGATGACATCGTCTGGGACCCGTTCATGGGCTCTGGCCTTGAGCTCGCCGAGCGCGCGCACATCGGCCCGTTTGAAAAGCTGATTGGTTCCGACATCGACCAAGACGCGATCGACGCGGCAAACCTAAACTTTGCCAACGTCGATGCCGAAATCGAAGTTCATAACGCTGATGCCAAGAATTTCTCGCCCCGAGGCGTTTCGGCCATCATCACCAATCCCCCGCTGGGCTGGCGAGTCCATGAGTTGAGCGACCTCAAAGACTTGAACGCAGCGTTCTTGCGAAATGCGTGGCGAGTACTCAAACCCGGTGGTCGAATCGCTTGGACCACGCGTTTCATCAGAGATACCGACCCAGAAGCACGTAAGCTCGGGTTTAAGATTCGGCAGTCGTTCCAAGTTGATCTAGGTGGGCTCAACGCCCATATGCAACTCCTCGAAAAACCCTAAGAGCCATGACTGACCTCAACACGCTGGCTGAAGCCCTTCGCCAATCAAAACACGTTGCTGTGCTCTCGGGCGCAGGGGTTTCTGCGGAAAGTGGCATCCCCACATTTCGCGACGCGCTCGAAGGGTACTGGTCAAAATATGATCCCGAACAATTGGCCACGCCCGAGGCGTTTGCACGGGACCCGGAACTAGTCACTCGTTGGTACGACGAACGCCGCCAAAAGGTTTCGGCATGCCAACCCAACGCAGCACACCTGGCGCTGGTCGAACTAGAAAACTGGCTTATCGACGCTGGGAAATCATTCGTGATTTTGACCCAGAATGTCGACGGACTGCACCAACGTGCTGGCTCAAAAGACGTGGTTGAGGTTCATGGATCGCTGCTGAAGTGGCGGTGCACCAAGACAAACGCCGACGCGCCAAACCTTCCGATGCCCTTCCCGACCTACCCCATGAAGTCCGCCGGTGGTGGATTTTTGCGCCCAGGCGTCGTGTGGTTTGGCGAACATTTGCCTGAAGATGCCGTCAGCCGGGTTGAATCCGCGATCGAAAAGACAGACTTGTTCATCGCCATGGGCACCAGTGGACTCGTCTACCCCGCGGCCGGGTGGTCCGAGGCGGCTCGGCGCCATGGAGCGCTCACAGTGGAACTCAATCGCGACCCCACCCCACTTTCGACCAGTTTTGACCTCGTTCTTCGAGGAAGCGCAGGCGAAATTCTAAGTTCGCTGGTTTCTGAGATTCGCCGGGGTTGAAGTCGGGTGCGCAACACCGTACAAACAGCGGAGTTGCACAAGGGCCAACATGACCGCGCAAAAACTAGAAATCGACTTTCCCCGCCCCGATCTTTCGACGTGGCAAAACCTCGTCGCCAAGACGTTGGCAGGAAAGCCTCTCGAGACCTTGAATCACACGCTCGCGGGGCAGGTTTTTGAGCCTCTCTACGACGTGTCCGAACACGCCAGTCCGGCCATCGCTGCCGCGGCATCGTTTGTTGCGCCACTGCGTGTCGGAGACTCACTAACGCTGGCTCGAGAGCGAGCAGACTCGTTTTATATCGGGCCAGAATGGACGTTGGCGCAGATTCAAGCGGCTGGCTTCACGGCTGATGATTCCGTGCGAATTCATACCGATATTGCGACGGCCGCAACGCTGGACAAAACGATCGGCTGGAAGAGTGTCGCCTTTCATGAACACGTGGCTGGTTCAGCCCAGATCGACGGGGCCGCTTGGGAGCAAGCCGGCGCGGATTCGGTGGTGGAGCTGGCGATTTTGGCCGGCGGAATCCTAGACGCCCTGCGGACGGGCGCGACCGACTTCCACGTCACGCTCGCCCTAACGCCGATGGTGTTCGAAACCATCGCAAAACGCCGGGCCTTAGCCGAAGTTTTTGGACGTATTCAGGCATGGTCAGGCCAAGCACTGACGCTGACTGTTCACGGCGTGACCTCGGCTCGAACCTTCAGTCTTTTTGATGCTCATACCAATCTGATTCGAATCGGTTGCTCAACTTTTGCCGGCTTGGTCGCCGGCGTCGATACGCTGACCTGCTTGCCCCACGACTGGCGCTGTCAGGACACCAGCGATGGTTTTCGAATCGCGCTCAATATCCCGCATGTGCTGGCCAAAGAAGCCCATCTGCTGCGGACTTTTGATGCCGCAGGAGGCTCAGGCTATATCGACGCACTGACCGAAAAGTTTGCTCGCGCGACTTGGGAATTGGTTCTGGAACTGGAATCAAACCAAGGCCTCGCGAAAGGATTTGCGACGCTGATTCGGCCCAGAATTGAGGCATCCCGCGCAGCACGAATCGGCGATTTGCGCACGCGAAAGGCAGTCTTGGTGGGCATCAACGATTTTGCGGATGGACTTCAGATCCAGCCGGCACGCACGTTTGGCGCCCCGGACAGCCTGACGTACATCGCGTTTGACGCTGACGAATGGGAAAATGTCGCGCGACGTTCCAACGGCACCAAGGTCGGCATCCTGTGTGTGGGTGAGGCCAAGCGATTTAAGGCTCGGCGTGAATACGTCGAACGACTGCTGTGTGCAGGCGGGTTTACTCCTATTGAAGCCGATTCAGACGCCATGCCCAAGATCGTATTTATTTGTGGGCACGACGACGACTACCCGACCCTTGGGATTCAGGCGGCGAAGTCACTGGTCGATACCAAAACAGTTGTCGCGGGACGACCGGGAGACCTTCAGGAGTCCTGGACGGCCGCCGGAGTGAAGGATTTTGTGTTTATGGGCGCCGATATTCTGTCCGTGTTGGAATCGTTGCTGGAGGCCCGCTCATGAATCGCTTTTTAGACGTACCCTACGACGACGCAACTCCTCCTGCCCGCATAAAAATTGACGATGCGACCACTGCAACTCCAGAGGGTATCGACGTCAAGCAGACCTACGGAAAACAGGATATCAAGTCGATCCAACACCTGGGCTCTCTGCCGGGAATTCCGCCCTACACCCGCGGGCCGTATTCGACCATGTTCGTGACGCGGCCTTGGACCGTGCGGCAATACGCGGGGTTTTCTACCGCAGAACAAAGCAATGCTTTTTACCGGCGCAACCTGGCGCAGGGCCAACGCGGGTTGAGCATCGCTTTCGATCTTGCCACCCATCGAGGTTACGACTCGGACCACCCGCGGGTGACTGGGGACGTCGGGATGGCGGGTGTTGCGATCGATTCGATCAAGGATATGCGCATTCTTTTTGACGGCATCCCCTTGGACCAAATGAGCGTGTCCATGACCATGAATGGCGCGGTTTTGCCGATTATGGCGCTCTTTATCGTGGCCGCCGAAGAGCAAGGCGTCCCGGCTGAAAAACTGAGCGGCACCATTCAGAACGACGTTTTGAAAGAATTCATGGTGCGAAATACTTATATTTATCCACCCAAACCTTCGATGCGTATTATTGCGGATATTTTCGATTATACCGCCAAAAATATGCCCAAATTTAATTCCATAAGTATTTCGGGCTACCACATGCAAGAGGCCGGTGCGACCGCCGACCTAGAGCTTGCATACACCCTTGCTGACGGCGTGGAATATATCCGAGCGGGACTAAACGTTGGTTTGGCGATCGACGAATTTGCACCGCGACTTTCGTTCTTTTTTGCAATCGGCATGGATTATTTCATGGAGGTCGCAAA
>JBBKVQ010000525.1:0-5664 GCA_037968515.1 Bradymonadaceae bacterium | reverse complement strand
CAGACCACGAATACCAACATGTATCAGATTCTACTCGTCGACAAGAACGCCAGCATAAGCCTTCCCGACTCGAAGGGCGAGCACACCTATCGCGTCCCCGGAATCGGGGAACACATCTTAGTGAAATGGCAGGGTGAAACCAAAGTCTGTGAGGTTGAAGACCTCTGGACCCACGTGAACCTAGATGCCGAACCAGCCTACCAAGGCGCTGTGCAAGTGCTGGTGCGCTGGTCCAAGGGATTGGACCCATCACTTTACGCGCGGCGTTTTAAGTAGTTCAGGGGTTTTTGGTGCGATTCAGGAAGGTCTCGTAGCTCACAGCCACGTCGTCTCCGTAGCGCCCGATTGTTGGGTCAGCTGGGATCGGCCGATAGCTGCCGAAAAACGCAATCGAATTGGTGTTAGCGAAGTAGTCGAAGCCGTTGATGCGACTTCGCGGAACCCACTCGGCGTTCTTGTAGACTCTCAGGGTGCTCGAAATCGGGACCGCAGGCAGGACGTAATTCGACGCCAGACCGGTCGCAGCGTAGATGATGTCTTGGATCGTCTCCGAGATATCTTGGGCGAGAAGGTCAGCAAACCCGCCGCCTGTTTCGAGCGCAACCTGCCGATAAGCTTCGCCGTTCGAATTGGCGCTGGTGGAATTCCCGACGATCGAAAACGCGATCGTGTTGCCCGCAAAAAACTGTTTGAAGTTGGCCAGCAGCATCTGTCCGGTAGCACCTGAGAGCGGAGAGTTTTGGATCGACTGGTCTTCTTCATCACTCATAAAAATAGTGATCAACTGAGCGTCGGGTCGGATTCGAACGACCTGCGGCGCGTTGGAGGACCTCATCCAGGTGATGCCCTCTTGGGCTGAAGAGAGGCCCCATTCGGCACCGCCAGAGGTTGGCCCGCAGCCTGCGCATGCTTCGACGTAAACATTGATCTCGTTAATAAACGTGACCCGGTCGGTGTGCCATCCTGGCGGAGACCGCAGGCGCCCATCGATTTGCTCGTCCATGTTGGTGACGCCAATTCTGTAATCGAGCGCGGTGTTTTGAAGTTCTGTGAAAAAGAGGTTCGCGACCGCTTTGACGCGCACGTAGTCATCGAACATCGAGCCAGACTGATCGAGTACCCAGTAGAAGTCGGCTTGAGGATTACCTTCGCCGGCACGAAATGCGTTGCATTTGGCTTTGCTTGTGTCTTGAGCGCGAGAGACGTTGGTGGTGTTGATAAGGTCGTCCATTCGGAATTTGACCTTTTCGCGCGTGTCGTACTTTTCAGCTGGAGCAACCGACGCGGAGATCAGTATTCGATCACCATCGATGGGATCCGGGCGATAGGTCACCGAGATGAAGATACGGAAGTCGTTATAGGTGTTTCCTGCAGCCACGGGCAGGCCGGTGACGTCCGAAGAAGCGATTGCTGAGAGTTTCAGCAAGAGGTTATCGCGGACCGCGCGGGCCGATTGGGCTGTGTTGGTGCGAATCAAAAACCGCGAGCTCGCAGCTTGGAAGAAATCGTGGGTATTGAACTCACCGCTGGTATTGTCTTGTCGAATCGTTCCCACTTGGGCGACTCGTGTCGGCATGCTGCGCAATACATCGATCGGAGTGGCCTGATTGGCGGCCGGCGTTTTGGATAGGAGCAGGCCGGTCACCTCGTTTGCCGGATCATCAAAAACTGCTGCGGCAAACTTGTTGGTGGAATTTGCGGTCGCAATCTGCAGCTCGACATAATCCGCGAAGGCTGGCGGAAGCCCGATAATCCAATCGCCAACCGGGCTTGTGTAGTAGTCGACGGGTTCTCCCGCGGGGCTGTTGCAGGCCCCCACAATCCAGCGGTCGCCATCCAAAATATTATCATTGAGGGTCGATGGGTTGGTCGGACTGAATCCGAAGAGCACCTCATCAAAATCGCTGAGGCCATCGCCATCAGTGTCTGTAAGCAGCGGGTCGGTTCCAAGCTGCAGTTCTTCGAGCTCGCTGAGGCCATCGCCGTCTGAGTCGTTGTCACACGGGTTTGTGCCAAGTTGCTGGACTTCCTCGCAATTGGACAGGCCATCGTAATCGCAGTCGACTTCACACCAGCGCGGGCCAGAATAATTGCAGTCGGCTAAACACACTTGAAGCGGATCGATGGGGGCTGGGACGTCGGGCCCCATGTCGACCATCGCCATGTCGGGATCGACTGGCAAATCAGGCGTCATGTCAGGAACGACGGTGACGTCTTCGACCAGGTCGGGTGTTTGAATGAGATCTACGGCAGCATCAGCGGCATCGGCGGAATCCGTTCCGAGGTCGGTCTCGACCTGAACATCGAGGCCCACGTCTGTTCCTGGACCCGACGAGTCGTCACTGCACGCGGCAGTAAAACCAAGAAGAACTAGGAGTACGATGATTTTTTGCGACATAAATATCCCCGTCGAGCGTCATAACCGGTGCCGATGGTACCGGAAAACCGAAGCAAAACCATCGAACTAAAGTGCGCCGTTATTGCGCAATTTCAATTTGTGACTAGTCACGTTCCAGAGTTCGGGCCGGCAGTTGCACGGTGGCGCAAAAGAAACCAGGCACCTTGAAAGTCGTTCTGCCGTCGCGAATACAGGCCAGCATTGGCATGTCCACATAGGCTTCTCGTAGCCATCGCGAATTGACCTGACGTGAACCAAACTGAGAATCCCCGACCAGCGGGTGTTTCCACGCTCGCAGGCTCTTAGCGAGGCTGTCGGCATCGATCGGTTCAACCGACGTAATACGGATGACAGACGCACCTTCGTAGTTTCGAATTCGGCGAACCTGTACCTTATTTCCACCTGGCAGTTCGCCATGAGGAACAACACCGTCAGCAAGAGCGACCCAAATCGACGCGTGCTCAGTGGATTTAGGGGCCACAGCGAGCGTTTTACCCCGTGCAAATCGAACGACGAGTTCGATCTGGTCGGTGCGAGGCATCATCTCGAACGCGTGAGTTTCAGCGATCTGCCAGCCGTGGCGCGCCAAACGCTCGGCGTCGCGGAAAAACGAGAGCGGGTTGCACGACACGTACAGAATCTGTTTGCACTCGGAGGTCGCGATACGACTGAGGAAGTCCTCAGCGACTCCCGCGCGTGTCGGATTGAGGATCACTGTGGCTTGGTCGAAAGGCGGAGTCCAGGATTCGGCCGTAGCGTCTTCGACGACCTCGTAGGTCGCTTCGCGGTTATTGGCCGCCGCGTTCGCCCGCGCCCATTTCACTGCATCTTCGACATTATCCATGCCGTAGACATGGGATTTGCCTAGAGCCAGTCCGTGGACTCCCACACCGCAGTAGGTATCGACAATATTTTCATCTTCGATCCATTTTGCCATCAGCTCATGCATCGACTCCAGCATGGCCGTGTTCAGCTGAAAGAAGGCGGTCGGGGGTACTTCGAAGGATTGGCCGCGAACGACAAACTTTACGGTCTCGGGACCGCTTACAACTTCCTGCGTGCCAGCGAGCACACCACCACGTTTGCCGTGGTTGAGTTGCAGACCGATTTCAGGTTGCATCGAAAGGAACTGCTGCTTGAAATCAGCGACGGCCTCGGCAGTCACGTCATCTTTGAGCGATACGGTCAGGATAGCGTTTTCGCCAGCCCGCACGTCGACATATTTTGCCGCCTGCATGACGTCATGTTTGCCAAGAAGCCGCACGGTGCCTAGAACTTCTTCCACTGCATCTGTGTGGACCACGCACTGTTGAATGCCGATAAACTCTCGGCTTTTGGCGCGAAAAAAACCCAACGGATACCGGCCGTTTCGGACGACCATCCGCGCCCGGTTACGGTAACCAAGATCAATTTCGGAGTGGATAATCGAGGATGGAGGCTTCAATTCGAAAAGACCAGCGAGGCGGTGTAAACCTGCAAGGGTTTCAGCAGCACGCTTTTCGGGTGTTTGTTCGAAACGAGGACATCCATCGCAATCTGGACGATGGCGACAAGTTGGTTGCATCAGGGGGCCGTGTTCAGTCCGTAGAACTGTATTTTGGAGGTCGGTGATAACTCACTCGACGGAAGGGGTGCCACAGGTTCGAGATTCAAATTGAATTCGGATGTGACGAAATCGGAAGTCATAGCTAGGGGCCAAAGCACGGTGAGGCTGCAGATACACAACAAAGCTGAGCGCGTATTATAGAGCTCGGTCTGCAGACGAACGGTTTGTGGCTTAAAGCCCTCTTTTTCGATCGTGATCGTGTGTTCGGTCCACAGGTAGACCTGTTCTTCGACTTGGAGAGGCGTCTCACCTAGGATTTTTCGGTCGTCCAAGGTGACCCGGGCACGAGGTGGTTCGGAGTAGAACGTGGCGGTCGATAGGCATCCCGACCCGAGCACCACGATCCCCACCAAGCACACCAGGAAACCAAATTTCATGCGCTCTGCTTCTCGTACACAAGCATTGGTTTTTCGCGTTTGATGACGACGTCTTCGGTGATCACGCACTCACGAACGTTCTCGAGGCTTGGGATCTCGTACATGATGTCGAGCATGACCTCTTCGATGATGGCGAGCAGGCCACGAGCACCGGTCTTGCGTTTGATGGCTTCGCGGACAATCGCAAGCATAGCTTCCGGGTTGACGCGTAGTTTGACGTTCTCGAGTTCAAACAACTTTTGGTATTGTTTGATCAGACTGTTCTTGGGTTGCCACAAGATGTTGACGAGCATTTCTTCGTCGAGTTCGTCGAAGGTTACGATCACAGGGAATCGACCCACGAACTCGGGGATGAGGCCGAACTTGGTGAGGTCAGCAGGTTTCACCCTGTGCAAGATCGCGTTGTCGGTCTCTTTTTTGACGGTTACGTCGGCGCCAAAGCCCATGCGGGACTCGCCCATTCGTCGACCAATGATGTCGGTCAACCCCTGGAACGAACCACTGCAAATGAACAAGATATTGGTCGTATCGACCTGAATGAACTCTTGCTGAGGGCGGTTTCGCGAGCCTTCGGGAGTGATCATCACCTTGCTCGACTCGACGATTTTCAACAAGGCTTGCTGAACGCCTTCCCCACCGACGTCGCGGGTTGACGAGGGGCCATCGCTCTTTTTGGCGAGCTTGTCGATTTCGTCGACGCAGATGATCCCGCGGCTTGCGCGTTCGACATCACGGTCGGCAGCGAGCCAAAGATTCTTGATCACGTTCTCGACATCTTCACCGACGTAACCAGCCTCGGTCAACGAAGTCGCATCAGCGATAGTGAAAGGCACATCGAGCATCTTGGCGAGCGTCTGGGCCATGAGGGTCTTTCCGCTGCCGGTAGGACCGATGAGCAGGATATTTCCCTTGGTCAGTTCGACGTCGTCATCTTCGTCGGGCTCTTGGCCTTCCATGTCGATGTCGTCGGCCATGATTCGTTTGTAATGGTTGTAAACCGCAACAGAGAGCGCACGCTTGGCGCGCGTTTGACCAATGATGTGTTCGTCGAGGAAGCCCTTGATTTTCTTGGGGCGCATATCCTCGATTCCGTGAGTGCGGTCGGGTTCGCGCTGTTTATCTTCTTCGATAATTTCGCGACACAACGAGACGCACTCGTCGCAAATATGGACCTTTGGTCCAGCGATGAGCTTTCGCACGTCACGGGCTTCCTTCCCACAGAAGGAGCAGCGTACTTTGCTAGAGGGGTCCATCGTTTTCATGCATTCACCAGGTCAAGAGCA
>JBBKVQ010000524.1:0-15771 GCA_037968515.1 Bradymonadaceae bacterium | reverse complement strand
TGGACGGTTAGAGGCAATTCACGGAGGATTTGGATGCCCACGACTCGCGACCGCGAACTGCAATCCATCTACACTCAAGCGAAAGATATCGCGCGGCAAACTTCTCAAGTTTTGTCGTCCGCGCATCTGCTGCTTGCGCTGTACACCGTACCTAATAATGCCGCTTCCTTTTTGGAAGACCGTCACATCACCGTTGATGCGCTGTTGAGTGCGCTCAAAGGTCTTCCCGCGGAAGATCCACGGGTCCTTGAACGCGTGGAGGCGCGCGCAAAACGACTCGCTCAGGGTTCGAACGCAGACCGAATCGACTCGCTCCATCTGCTTGCAGCGCTGATTCGCGAAAACACCGGTCAAGCCTATCATTTGCTCGAATCCGCGGGGGCCAATGTCAGCGCGATTCGCGCGTCAGTCATGAGCTATGCGACCGGGTCTCGCGCCATGCGCAGCCCGTCGAGCCGCCCTCAAACTGGCAGTTCCCCCGCTGTGGCTCGTCAAGCTGCCACGGAACACGCGCCAAGTCCGATTCTGATTCATCCATCGTTGATGCGCTCAGAAGTCCGAGCCACGCAAACCGAGACACTTCCGCCAACGACAGAACCGCCCGGACGGCCACAAACTGAGCCACCGGCAACCAAAGCCGCACCAAAACCAGAAGCCAAACCCGAAGACGCACTGAAAGAAGCTCAACGAACTGCAAAACGGTTGGCGGATTTGCTCTTCAAAGGCAAGGCTTTAAAGAAGTCTCCAGAAGCGCCACGCGAACGCTCCACGACGGGGCCGATGAGCGAAGCCGCGTTCGAGGCGCTCAACACGCCGCCACCTATAACGCAGGTGCCAACCACGGCCACTGAGGCTCCCCCGGAAGAAGTCACCGCAGCGGCCATCCCGGTCGTCGAAGCCAAATCGGAACAAGCTGAGGTTGAGCCAATACACGTGACGGTCCCGCCCGAAACACTGGCTCCTGCTCGCATGGCCGAGCATCCGACAAACGAGCCTGATATCCGCATGGCAAGGTTGTATGCACTCGATCCAGACGACTTTCCGAACCTCACTCGTTTTGGTCGAAACCTGACCGAAGAAGCCGCACTTGGAAACATCGATTCGGTCGTAGGACGCGACAAAGAAATCAACCAACTCATCGATATCGTGGGTAAACGACGCAGCAATAACCCCCTGCTGCTTGGCGATGCAGGTGTGGGCAAGACCGCAATCGTGGAAGGCCTCGCGCTTGAATTCGTGAAACTTGCGCGGCAGGGAAGCCGACTTGGACGTCGGGCCATTATCGAAATTGAAGTCGGACGAATTCTAGGTGGGACCCACCTCCGAGGTTCGCTCTCGGAGCGACTCATTGGGATTAAGGACGAGGTCAAACGAGCCAACGGAGATGTGATTGTCTTTCTGGACGAAATTCACATGTGGATGAATGCTGGCGCGGGCGGAGACGGAACCGACGCGGCAGGCGAGCTCAAGACAGCCTTGGCCCGCGGCGAATTTCCGTGTGTCGGTGCGACGACTCATGATGAGTTTCGAAAGTTCGTCGAGACCGACCCCGCTTTCGAACGGCGATTCCAACCCGTTTTTGTCGAAGAGCCCGACACCGCGACGACCCTTCATATTCTGAACGGTATCAGAGCGCATTATGAAGACCATCACCGCGTCACCTACGCTGACGATGCACTTCAAACCGTCGTGCGACTTGCCCAGCGTTTCATCCACGAACGTCGCCTTCCGGACAAAGCGATTGGTGTCATGGACCTTGCTGGCAGCCGCGCTGCACGCACGGGCGCCGATCAGATTTCGTCGGTAGATATTGCAACGATTGTCGCCGAACTCGCAGGAATCCCGGCTGAGCGACTGACACAAACAGACCGCGAACGCTTCATCAACATGGAAGAAATCATCGGTGAGCAAGTGATTGGTCACGCTGAAGTGATTCATCGGCTCAGCGAAATCATCCGTCGTAATTATGCGGGGTTTCATTCCAACCGTCCCATTGGCAGCTTGCTTTTCTTGGGGCCCACCGGCGTGGGAAAAACCGAGCTCGTCAAGGCGCTGGCCGACTTTCTCTTCTTCGACCGCGATGCCCTGGTACGTTTCGACATGTCCGAATTCATGGAATCCCATTCGGTGAGCCGTCTGATTGGCCCTCCCCCCGGATACATTGGTTTTGAAAAAGGCGGACAACTTACCGAGGCCGTGAGACGCAGGCCCTATCAAGTCGTTTTGCTCGACGAGATCGAAAAAGCCCATCCCGATGTGCTCAATATCTTGCTGCAATTCTTGGATGAGGGTCGCCTAACCGACGGCCGAGGAAGAGCCGTTGATTTCTCGAATTGCGTCGTCGTGATGACCAGTAACCTTGGGGCCTCGGCCTTCACCGAAGGTGCTGGGCCACGCATAGGGTTTGGGCAAACCGCCAATCCGCAAGACGTCACAGACACCGTGATTGCAAGGGCGAGAGACCATTTCCCGGCTGAACTTTGGAACCGAATTGACGAACGGCTTGTGTTTCAGCCTTTGTCCAAATCTGAGGTCGCACGTATCGCTTCGCTTCAACTTCGAAGCTCGGCCCTCCGCCTCAGGGAAGAGAGCGAAATCGACCTTGTGTTCGGCGACGGCATCATCCCCTGGCTGGTTGAAAACGGCGGGTACGACCCTGAGTTCGGCGCACGTCCGATGCGGCAAACCATCGAACGCCGTATCGAAGCTGCCGTAGCACGCATGATTCTCATGGGTGATGCCACACGAGGCGACCGAATATTCGTCGATGTGGAAGCCGGAGAGCTAGTGATGAAGCCTGAGGCTTAGTGGGGATTATCGAGCAGTAAACGGGCTCGCTCGGTCAGGACTTTGTAGACCGCTAGGGCCGACTCGTCGCCTGTCTCGGCAATAGCGGCGATATGACGAGTGATAACGGCTTCATCGCCACGGGCGACCGGGCCTGTCAGCGAAGAAGATGTGTTTCGAGTCTCCAGATTCTCGAGAATCGAACGCGCCAGTGGCAGCAAGAGTGTTCTGGACTGTTCCTGCGAGAAGCCACTCGCGTCGGCGAACGAAAACGCGACATCCATAAGTGCATCAAGCAAACCCGACGCCGTCACTGCGCTGGCGTGGTACAGGACCTTGTCCTCGGGCTCGATTTCGAACGGGTCCACGCCGATTTTACCCAACATCCACTTCGCGAAAGCCAGCGCTGGAAAATCCCCTTCCACGGTCCAAGCACAGCCGGAGAGCCGATTGATGGCATTTCGCGGATCGGCAATCGACAAAAGCGGGTGGATCGAAGCCACAGGTCCCCGAATCCCCGCCGTTTGAAGCACTCGTGAATCAAGTAAGCCTGAACAATGCACCACGATATCGGCCGGACGCAGTCGATTGGCGATGGCCGCGGCAACCTCGGGAATCGCCTCGTCAGCCACGGTGATCCATACGATCGAGCCTCCAAGATGCTCGAAAGTCGACTCAATTGAACCGTCCAATTCCGTGGTTTTGGGAAGCCCTTTTGGACAACCTGAGCGCGACCAGACAGCTCGCAGCTCCACCCCGAGTCGCGGTGCGAGCTGGGCAATAGTGGCGCCCATGCGGCCCGCACCCAAAACCACCCATGGAATATAAGCGCGTTCTGTCATGAGTAGATCAGGCACTCGGCACGTAAACCGTCGAACTCCGTCCGACCTGCATTCACGGTATGCGCTAACTCGACCGGATCTTGAGCGTCTTCGATCCCCTTGCGCAAGACTGGGTCGCCTAGCAGAAGGTCGATCGCCAAGCGGTCCTTCACAAACTCGTATGCTTCGGCACGCCAAGCAAAGTCTTCGGGATACAGGCGTCGTAACTCCACCATGATGGCGAACGAGGTTCCCAAATTATCGTATATTTCACGGTCGGTAACGTGAATTTGAAGCCCAGCACAGGTCGTGTCCGCGTGTTTTTGAAACTTGGGGCGGAACGAGATTTCGCGAAACGCCACGCCCGGAAGGCGGTGTTGTTTGAGCGAACCTTTTAGTTCCCTGGCGTCGACCCACGGCGCACCAAAAATCTCGAAGGGGCGCGTCGTGCCGCGTCCTTCGCTGACGTTTGTCCCCTCGAGTAGGCATTGACCAGGGTAGACAGCCGCAGTGTCGTTGGTGGGCATATTGGGGCTTGGCATCACCCACGGCAGTCCGGTGGCCTCAAACCACATGTCGCGGCTCCATCCCGCCATCTCGATGACTTTGAGTTCACATGACCAGCCGCAATACTTCGAGAAATATTTTGCCAATTCACCAGCGGTCATGCCGTGCCGAACAGCGATAGGCTGCATGCCGACAAATGAGCGATAGCCGTCCAGAACCGTGTTGCCTTCGACCGCTAAGCCACCGATCGGGTTTGGCCGATCGAGGACCCACACTGGGATGTCGACCCGCCCACACGCTTCCATCATGAGGCCGATCGAATACACGTACGTGTAATACCGAGAGCCGATATCCTGAATATCGGCAATGACAAGGTCGAGTCCGCGAAGCTCAGCGGCCGTCGGCTGTAGACTTTCGAGTGTGTGCCCGTAAAGACTGACCGTGGGGATTCCGGTGATGGGGTCACGATCTTCAACCACAGATTCCATGTCCTGCGCTTCACCGCGAACACCGTGTTCTGGACCAAACAACCTGACGATTCGCACGTTCTTTGCCAGCAGGGCGTCGATCGCATGAGTCAGGTCAGCTGTGACACTTGTAGGATTAACCAGCAACCCGAGGGATTTGCCCTCGAGTTCTTTTAGCAAAGCTGGGTCAGCGAGAAGGCGATCAAGTCCAGTGAGTACGCGGGCCATTTCCTACCTTGGATAGGCGGTTAGTCGTCTTTTTTGGGAGGAGCGGCCTGCATCATCGGCAGTGCGACTCCTTGGATTTTGGTGGGCCCCTGGGGCGCATCCATGTCATCCATATCGCCCCAAGAGCCAGAGGCAGCATCATCATCTGGTGAGGCTTTTCCTTGCAGAAACGCACTCATCAGATTCAAAGACTGCGCCAAAGAAGTCTGAATGGCGTGGTTTGGTAGCGCGGTCCAGACATAGTCTCGATTGCCTGCAAGCACCTCTTGGATGCCGGCTTCAACTTGTTCGACAGGCTGTACCCAACGCAAAATCAAGATAAACAGCAGGCCGCCGCCCAGGACTCCGAAGACCAAGAAGACCAGGATCAGACTGGTCGTCATTTGTTTAAGTGGCGCCAGCGCCGCATCAGTATTTGCCAGAACGGCTAAACCCACGGCTGCATCGCCCTCGCCCGAGATGGGTCGAACCATCGCGAAATACGGCGTACTGCTGACGGTGACGTCAAGTATAGCCGAAGAGTCCGCGGTAAATCCGCCAACACGATCCAATTCCACGGAAACGGCCTTTTGTTCGGCGCTATCAAACGTCGAAGCAATCACGTTTTTTCCACGATACATCACAAATTGCGGCGCATTTATGAGCGCAGTTGTATCGGTCGAGTCGTCATTCAAACCAGCAGCGATCTTCTGTTTGGTCAAAGCAATGCCGTCGTTGAGCATCGTTCCGAGGATCACAACACCAGCTGTCGAGTCTGTTTCCGACCTGCGAATCGGGGCGATGGCAACTCGATAAGGCCGTTTCTCTTGAGTCGGACTGAACGACCACATCCAGTATTCGATTCGGGCAACGCCGCTCTTTGCGACTTCCCTGACGCCTGGATGGGTCTTGGACACATCTTCGCCAAACCACGAATAGAGGTCCTTTCCGAGCGCCGCGACGCCCTGACCTTTCACATCGAGCGTGACAAACAAATCATAATCATTGGGTTTGCGCTCTAGCGGAGCGAGCGCCAGATTTCGCCTACCGACTACGGCCTTAGCGATATCGTCCAAACGATAACGCTGAACATCGAGCTTTTCGCGGGCTGCCAAGTGACGGCGTTCTACGAAACTCAAGTCTTCGGCCTCTTGGCCTTCTTCGTCCGCGGTCGGCTCACCGCCTACCATGGCCCCGTGGAGCGCCTCGGCACCACCGATGAACTCGGCCTTGGCAAGAAGGCTTGCCTCATCGAGTCGGATGCTTTGCTCGGCAACGTTGGCCGATCGACGCAAGGAAGTCCGCACGTCTTCGCGCGTGGTCTCACCCATATCGAGTTGAATCAAACTCACCGTCATGGCTCCGAGTAGGAGCACAATAACAAAATAAACAAGCGTGACTTTCGTGCGAATCATATCTCTCCTCGCCGTTAAGCCGCGTAATGAGACAGCCCCCCTCAGGGCCGCGCCATAAATCGCAGTTCGGCGATGTTAGAACGGGCATCAGAACACGTCAATTACGCAGAACTATGCGATCTTGCGGGCCCGTTCTTCTTTTTCTTTGATAAGCCAATCTACCAGTTTTTGGTAATCGGCCGCTCCGCGACTTTCAGGGGCGAATTCAAAAATAGTTTTCTGATAACTCGGAGCCTCTTTTAGCCTTGTGTTGACTCGAACTGGCGGCAGGACTTTGTCATGAAAATATCCCTTGAGGGTCCTGACAGACTCGTCGCTGATATTATTTCGCATGTCGTAAAACGTCGGAAGAATGCCCAAAATACTGATCGGATGCATCAAGACTTGGTTCACATTCTTAAGCGTTTTCATAACTTGCTTCACGCCCACGAGGCTCAAATAATCGCATGATACCGGCACGATAAGGTGGTCGGCGAAGGTCAACGCATTCATGTTCATCAAGGATAGACTTGGCCCACAATCGAGCAAAACAAAGTCGTAATCATTGATGTCGGTGAGTTTGTCCCGGAGCACTCGATCACGACCGTCATTCATGCGGGCGAGTACGATTTCAGCAGACGCGAGTGTCTCGTTGCCCGCCAAAATGTCGAGATTTGGCCGCGCAGGAATAACGATATCGCGAATCGGCGCGTCTTCGACCATCAGATTAAACAGGGTCCCCGTACCTTCCACGCCCAAACTGATGGCAACGTGGCCCTGAGAATCCACGTCGATAACCAGGACTTTATACCCAGCTTCGGCCAATCCCGCTGCGGCGGATACGGTTGTGGTTGTTTTGCCCGTGCCGCCCTTCTGATTCAACACGGCGATACGCATCGGACCGTCCACAGCCTGAATGGTGCTCCGACGCACCTCTTGCACGGTGGGATTTCGGCACTCCATCGTACAAAAGTATGTGGTCTTGCCGTTGATCGTGGCTGCTTGGAATGCGTATTTTGGCAGAAACCTTGTGTCGCAAACGCTGCACTGGACTTCAGCCGCTTGATTGCGTGCGTCTTTCTCACACTCTTGCGAGCAAAAGTACCGCATCTGGCCGTCGTGTTGGTCGATCTGCCAACGGTATTTTACAAAAAACTCGTTGCTGCAAACATTGCACTTCTTCAGAGCGCTCATATGGCCATCCGTGGACTGTTCTGAAACTCAGCGCGACACTAATGACACCGAGATTCACTGGTCAAGCGACGAGTTGTTTGGATACTTCGTTCTGAACACAACGAGTGCGACAAAACCCACTGCAACGCCAAACCAGAGTGTGGCGAATCTGATCAAATAGGTCACGGCCGTGGCCGTCGCAACCGAATCAAATACATTAAAAAGCTTCAGTACGCCGATCATGCTGCCTTCGGTGACACCAAGGCCGCCCGGCAAAAAACTGACCGCACCAAGGATCGTGCTCATTGAATAAATGAAGCTCGATAACAAAAGGTCCGACTGACCACCAAGAGCCTGAACCAGTAAATAGAAAGCCCCGGCCTCCATGCTCCACGACAAAACGCTCAGCACCGTCGTGCCCGCGAGTACTCGCCAATTCAACATCGTGGCTGTGGAATCGTAGAGCTCTTCGATTTTTGGCCTAAGGACTGCCAGTCTTGGGTGGCGCTCGGTCAACCCAATAGCCCGGTGCACAAGCTTTGGTTTTTGAAGAACCGCTACTACCAAAACCAAAATCACGGTCACGACCACTAGAGGAAGTCGCCCATACTCAAAAGCACCAATTCCGGCCGCTGCGATGATCACAAGTGCGATCAGGTCGGTGAGTCTTTCGACAAAGACCACCGGGGCCGTGCGCGCGACCGGAACACCGCATGCATCGCGAATCAGTAGGCTTTTGAGCACTTCACCCACTTTCCCGGGGGTGATCGACATCGACATGCCGGCAACAAACACGATCAGCGAAAGTGTATGTGGCAAAATGACTTTGAGCCGGCGCAAGAGCACCGTCCATTTTGCGAAACGCAGGGCGTAGTTTACCAAAGTCATGCCGATAGCCGCCATGAATACAAGGTATGGTACATCCGTCACACTCTTGATGACTGCGCGCGCGTCAGCCCACAAAGCGACGCCGCCATAAACAAGGACGGCGATGACAACTCCGCTGAGGATTTTTCTTTCCAAACGGCGCATGGGTCCTTGGCGAACGCGGTCGGGTTCAATAAGGTACGGAAACTCTGTGACTGCCGCCCTTACTACTGTGTCCGAAGGTTTGAGGCAATTGATGTCGTTCCGCCGAACAGCGTGTCTTTTTGTTCTTTTGCAGGCGAGTTGTGCTTACAGCTACGCAGGTAAAGAGGGGAAGGTACGTTCCGAGCCCAGACGGGAGCAGGACACTCGAGTGGTCGAGCTGAAAACTGACCCAGCTGTCGAACAGGCGCCCGAACAGGAAGAGCCCATCAAAAGCACGTCGCCTTGCTTGGCACCAACACTGGCCCTTCACTATTTTGATGCCACGACCCAGGTCGTACGCACTCTGGATTGCACGAGTCGAAAATTCGCGAACATTTCGCGAACGCCGCTGGGCGAATCCACCTATCAAGATCGAAGGTCTGCAGGGCTGCCGGAAGCTCGATGGTATTTTTTGGTCGATCCGACAGGCACGAAGGCCGATTACCCAAACAACGACGTACTCTTGAAGGTGTCTCAAAATTTTAAAATTGAGTTCTATGGAAGAGAGACCGGCAAGGGCATGTTAGTCTACCTGTTCCTTGAGGAGCCGGGCTGAGTCCGTTCAATTCGACCCTGAACTTTCAACGATTTGATTCTTTCGAGGATAACTCCAAATGCAAGGCACCTCAGAGCCATCCGTGGCAGAACCAACACGCGATCAGCGGCAAGAAATCAAATTAGCGCGGCGCTGCTTCGTTCAGGTCGACCGATTAACCAGCCTCATGATGACTTACCCGCCTGGTCATCCCATTGTCGAGGAAGCGGCAACGATGTGTGTGGCGGCGTTCAAGGAATACTTCGAACTCTCGGACCGCCTTTCCGTACTCGTCGATGCTCACAGCTTGAAGTTCCTCGGCACCGAAGAAAAAGTCTGGGAAACCGAAGATCCACGAGACTACTGCTGGGTATTGAGCCGCGACGGCGTTTACCTTTTGCATCTGCTCGCTGGCATTGATGAGCGCGAAATTCGGCATTTTGTCGACATTCTGAACGAGCTCGTCGATGAACGAGATCTGACACAAAACGCTGTGACGATCCTGTTTGAAGCCGGCTTTCGCTACGTCTCTTATGACGCACTTGATGAGTCTCTTGCCCAATTGGCGGGCCTCGATCTCGATATTCGAGACCGCGACACCAAAGAGGAACAAGAGGCGATCGAAGACCTGTTCGATAATGCGTTCGATCAGGAAGCCAATAAAAAGATGTCTCCCGAACAAGCTTCTCAAAAACAGCAGCAAGAATTCCAATTGCGCATGCAGAAGCGATCTGAGCGTCAGGAGCGCATGGAAGTTGGCTCGCGCCAGTTTCTGCTCTTGAACAAGGACCAACAGAAGCACCTTTTCGACCTAAAACGCGGGTTCACCGAACATGCGGAATTGGAGCATCGCGAAGGTGAGATCCTGGCTGCGATCTTGGGCGCCAAACCTAAACCCGAACTCCGTGGGCAATCGGTCGAACAGATTGGTGAAGTGATGGGAACACTGCTTGAGACTCAACAACCGTGGGAGTCACTGGAGTTTTTGAAGCTCATTCATGAGTGGCGAACAAACTTCGATCAAAGCGTGACCGAGGAATTGAAACGCGAAGTCTCGGAATGTTTTTCGCAGCGCCGTCTGGCGGGCATGATCAAAATGGTCGCCACGGCCGAACCTGGGGTCCGGCGAGCGATTTTGCAAATGTTCAATGCTTTGAATCTCAGTCAGGCCAGTGGAGAGCTTGCCAAAACGTTATCTTGGGACCTGAACGAGGAGGTTCGTAAGGACGTGCTGCGCTACCTCAACGAACGCTCGAAACACTCCGTAGAGTTCCTACGAGAAGCCGCCTTTGATTTGCCTGCCGATAAGGTCGGACCGATTTTGGATATTCTGCTGAGTCGGATGCCTAAGTCGAAAAGCATCTTGTTATCGATTCTTGAGCAACCCTCAGAGCCGACCTTAAAGCTCAGGTCTGTTAACGCGATCTCTGGGCATTGGAAACCCGAAGAAGCCGAGGCCGTTTTGGTGCCATTTTTGAAGGCCAGTCATGCGGGCCTTCGCTTGGCCGCACTTCGCGGCCTCGCAGACGCGGCCCCTTCTGTTCTGCCGAAGCATTTGGGGCCCTTGTTTTCAGCCTCTGTCGCGTCGAGACCCGAAGAAGAGATCCGCGAGATGGCGTCGTTATACCTTCGCCACGGTGGCCCCCCTGCCGTGGAACAGTTCCGCGATTTGATTCACAAACGTGGGATCGTCAGCAGCGCTGATATCGACCTCGCGGCTCTGCTTGCGAAAATTATCGCCCGAAATCCGCAGCCTGGGGTTGTAGAGTTATTGTCCGAAGTTGGTGGCGACTGGTTGGTTGCCGGAAAGATTCGGTCTACGTGCAAAGAACTCGCGTCATTGATGCAAAAGTGAGGACATGATGTCGAATGATTTTGAACGCTCAGAGGCCACCGATACGGGGCTTTCGGCCCTGAGCTCGGCTGAAAATTCTCGTAGCGATTATCACGACGAGGAGGTCTCATTTGACCCGGCTGACGCCCAGCTTTTTGGCCGAACCTTCATCCAGTTTCTCTACAAAATTCTGAAAATTGGTAGCATTTACGAGGTCACTCATAACCAGACTCGCCTGACCGCCGAGGAGTTCATGGACTTCTTTCAGCGCGCGATGGTCGGTTACGAAGATGACGGAATCTCGGTCCTTGTTCGGGACGAATTGGGTGTGGTTAACGGCCAGTCACTTCGGCTCAAGCGCAAAGCACAACAGCGCCTCAACGAGCTGCGCGACATCTTTGCCACCGCGTCCATCAAGGGCCTGCTTCTCAAGCGAAACTTGAGCGTAGACGAATTCTTGGAGTTTTTGCACGAACTTCGAATCGCCGGCAAAAATCGAACGGGGATGGAGCACGTTGTGCTGCAGACGATCGAAATTCAACACGGTCCTCCGACGCGAAATATCATCGAAGCCGTTATGAACGTGAACAAGGCGATGTATGTGGCCCACGTGTATATCCGTGGCTTGGTGAAACTTCGAAACGCCCAGGAACACGTTCGTCGAAGTCAGGATGCCGACCTTGCCACGGGGGTTGTGAAGCGCATCATGCAGAGTATTTCGGAACTCATCGGGGATGACGACTTCACGATTCTTGGCCTTTTGCCGTTGCGGATGGTTCCGCCCGATCTTTCGTCACATTCGATGAACTCGTCGATCTACGCGATGATTATCGCCGACAGGCTTGGCCTGCCCGCTCAGACCACCTCGGCGATCGGTATGGCCATCATTTATCAGGATATCGACCGCCTGGTGGGCGTCCCAGTGGGTCATCGTGATCGGGACGAGACGCTAGACTCCGCCACGCAGTTTGGTCAAAACCTTCGCGATGTCGCGCGAATGCTGCCACGCGTCAAAGGTGACGTGATCTCGACCCTTCGCGTTTTGAACGCATATGAGCGTGGCTGTCCTTACGACCAACCACTGAACGCTCCGTTCTATCGTCGTGACCGCTCACTTCATCTTGCTCCGCGAATCATCGACATGTGCCGCAGTTATGACCTTCTGATTCAAGGGCTCGAAGGCTACAAGGCCCGGCGGCCCGACCTTGCAATTGAATACCTGCAGTCACGTAAAGGCACGACTTTTGACGAGGCTCTGGTGGATTTAATGGTGTCGACGTTGGGTGTGTTTCCCATCGGGACCACTGTGCAGCTAACCAGCGGTGAGAAGGCGGTGGTCATCAAGACTCCGGATCCCACCAAAGACTCGCGCCGACCTGTGGTGCGAATTCTGAACACTCAAAATCCCGCTACAATCGACCTCGCCGATCCACGGTATGCAAATATTGAAATTGTCGGTTCGGTTGAAATCGACCCGTCAGAAATCACGGTGTCGAAAGTGTTCCTGCTCAGCTGACCAACTACTCGTGAGAAGTCGCTCCAACATCGAGCAATCGCACAAATAGCTTGAGCGCCTCGTGGCGGGCCATCGAGGCCAGTTCAAGCAAATCTTCGTAGGAACTCATGCCGTCGATTTGGCTTAGAATGAAGCCCGCTCGGTGGTCCAAATTCATCGTACCGACGTCGCTCATATCGATGATGACACGAGGAATCCTGTTCAAAGACCCCAGCCTTTCGATATAGGACCTGACCAACTCGCCCTCGATGTTCAGACGGAGTTGATTGGCTTCGTCGTGGCCTTCGTGTCGCGACATCACCTTGTTGCAGATATCCAACGCCGCGGAAAACTCGCCCCGCTCGTACATGCGTCGTGCCTCAAGCAGGATTGCACTCATGTTTGTTGACGGGCCAACGACCGACGATTCCGGAGAGCCTAGATCTTCCAAAACAAACGAGGCTTCACTCGGAAGAACACCAGTGGGGTTGTCGCGATTAAAGGGGTTCGTGCGCGACGGAGCACCACGAGTAATGGGCTCCCCTCGATATGGATTATTTACTTCGGATGACATCGAGTCAGCCAACTCAAAAAACTCGTCTTCTCCGAGCGCATCTTTGGTGGTGGCTAGCGGCGTCGGCTGATGATTCCGTCCAGGATGTGGAATTGCAGTCTGGGCCGATCCTCCCTTGTCACTCCCGGTCGGTTTGGTTTTAACCGCGGTGTCCTCCAGCTCGCCTCCGCCCGTAAAATCAAAATCGAATCCATCGCTCGACCGTGCCGTGTTCACCTGTTTGGTGGGCGGGGAGGCCGTGAACTCGAGTTCGAACTCGGAATCTGAGGCTTTCAGAGTTTCCTGTTTAGGCGGCGAAAGTCCCAAGTCGAAGGTAAACTCGTCTTTCTCGGCCGCCGCCGTGGATGGTCCAAACGTAGCGGGTTTACTTTCAAAGCCTAGGTCGAAGTCAAAATCGTCATCATCGGCAGATGCGGGTGGCATGGCGGATGGAGCGATGCGTGTTTCCTGGCCGCGATTGAAGACATTGGGCGTCACTTCTGGAATGCCCGCCGACCCAATGTCGTCGTCAGGGTCCAAATCACGTTCGTCGCCCGACTGACGTTGTGCCACAGGCACAGCCTGAAGCGGTGTCACGCTGCGAGAAGACATTGTTGGCTGGTCTAGCCTGGCATCCGGATATGACGGTGCACCAAAAGGTTTGGTCTGTTTGTCGGCTGGGACGGTCTCTCCGGTCGGACGAGTCTCGCGGAGATTCTCGGGCGCGGCCTCCATTGGACTCGCCTTTGAGACCTTTGGAATTCGAAACTTATTCGCAGTAATTCGGAGTCGGTCTTTCAAAGAGGGAACGTCGTCTGAACCTTCGGAAGACTCCCGCAACCGCTGAGTGTCCTCTGGCGCCACCCTTCGCGTAGAAGCCTCAGCTGCAAACGAATTCGACCGGGAGCTCGACGAGTCGTCCCCAAAGAGATCGTCCGACCCAAAAAGGTCATCGGCCGCAGCACCGATGAAATCCATAATCGACCCTTCGGCCAGCCCTTCATGCGAAAAAGAAGAATCCCCCTCGGCTTCAACGCGAGCCAACACCTTGTCGACCCAAGCCCGTGTCGCCGTGATGTCTCCGGGAGACGCGTTCAGCAATGCCACGTGACGCTCAAGTCCCGAGGTTGCAAAACCCGCTTCACGGATTGCAATCAGCTGTTCGACTGCGTTTTTAGAGTCGCCTTCGGAAAGGTATTCCGAAACCAACGTTAGCAGCTCAGCAAGTGGTGTTCTCTGCGTCATTCAGAACGTCTCTTCAATCAGATGGCCTCAGCCGCTCCACGGAACGTCTGATAAGCCGATTCAAGCTGCGCTTCGGCCGCTTGAATCTCAGCAATATCATCGTGTTCCAGCGCTTCCCGACCGCCATCAACAGCAGCCTCGGCCACCCTCTTCGCTTCCATAACGGTGGAGCTTGCGTCGTCGTCAACCTGCGATGCCAATTTCTCAATTTCGCGGATTGTTTTTCGCACTTGAGCACGGTGGCGCTCAAGATCCTCGCCCTCTTTGAGTTGCACCAAGTAACCTTGGTTCTCAGAAATCATGTCCTTGATCTCGTCCTCAGTCAGACCGCTCGTCGCAGTCACTGTGATGGACTGCTCTTTACCTGTGTCCAGGTCCTTGGCAGCCACGCTGACGATCCCGTCTGCGCTGATATCAAAGGTCACCTCGACTTCGACTTCCCCGGCGCGTGCCGAACGAAGTCCAGTCAGAACAAATTCGCCCAGTAGCTCGTTTTCTTCGGCACGAAACGACTCACCTTGAAACACAACGATCTTAACCGAAGGTTGATTGTCTCGGATGGTCGTAAACACGTGGCTGTGACTGGTCGGAACGGTGGACTGAGCTTCAATAATCTTCTCGAATCCACCGCCGTGAACCATGAGTCCAAGGCTGTGTGGGGTCACGTCGAGCAAAAGCACATCGTTGTCTGGCTCCACGAGCGCAGCACCTTGAATCGCAGCACCGATCGCGACGGCCTCGTCAGGATGAACGCTCTTGCCTGGTTCGCGACCAAAAAAGTCTTTGACCGCAGATTGAATCTTGGGCATGCGAGTCATCCCGCCCACCAGTACTACGTCGTCGATTTCGCCAATCTCTAGACCAGCTTCTTGAAGCGTGGCCTGACAAATCTTGACGGTTCGCTGAATCAAGTCCGCAACAAGCTCTTCGAACGTCGTCCGAGACAGCGAGGTCTGAAGGTGAAGGGCTTCGCCGCCTTCGCGTGTGTAAATGAAAGGCAAGCTGATTTCGGTCTCTTGTTTGCTCGTCAATTCAATCTTTGCCCTTTCGGCGGCGTCACGCAGTCGCTGAAGTGACATTTCGTCTTTGCGAAGATCGACGTGGTGTTCGCGGGCGAACTCGTATGCGAGATGTTCGATGATTCGAGCATCAAAATCCTCGCCACCGAGGAACGTGTCCCCGGCTGTGGACAACACATCGAACACGCCGCCGCTGATTTCCAGCACGGAGATATCGAACGTTCCGCCGCCCAGGTCGTAGATCGCGATTCGACGCTCAAGATCTTTTCCGTACCCGTAGGCCAGCGCTGCTGCTGTCGGCTCGTTGATGATTCGCAGAATCTCGAGTCCAGCAATTCGGCCAGCGTCTTTGGTGGCCTGGCGCTGCAAATCGTTGAAGTATGCTGGAACGGTCACAACTGCGAGTTCGACGGTTTCTCCAAGCGACTCTTCGGCGATGAGCTTCATCTCTTGGAGAATAATGCTGGAAACTTCGGGGAGGCTGTATTCTTTCTCGCGCAGCTTGATGCGCACATCTTCATGCGGGCCGGTCACGATTTCATAGGGGCATGTTTCGATGCAATGGGCGACCGCCGGCGATCCCCATTTCCGCCCAATCAAACGCTTCGATGCGTAGACGGTGTGGCGAGCGTTTGTAATCGCTTGTCGTTTTGCCATTTGCCC
>JBBKVQ010000523.1:0-3051 GCA_037968515.1 Bradymonadaceae bacterium | reverse complement strand
CAACGCGTGGTGTGCGTCTAGATCGAAATTTGGTATTCGATTCAGGTGATCCGACCCGAATCGGTCCCCCGTCCCCAGCGAAGAACCATGTCTCAACCAGAACATTCCCAGGTCCTCTCTCTCGCCGCACTTTCAGCCCGCGCTGCTCAGGAAGATATCCTGATCGTGCGTGGTGCTCGCGAGCATAATCTGCAGGGAGTCGACCTTGATCTGCCCAAAAGGAGCCTGGTTGTATTCACCGGGCCCAGTGGATCGGGGAAATCGTCCATGGCCTTTGATACGATCTTCGCCGAAGGCCGACGACGCTACGTCGAGAGCATGTCGATCTACGCACGGCAGTTTCTTGGCTCGATCGACAAACCTGACGTCGAGATGCTGGCCGGCTTATCCCCGGCGATCTCGATCGAACAACAGACCACGGTCAATAATCCACGCTCAACCGTTGGGACCGTGACCGAAATCTACGATCACGTTCGGATCATGTGGGCGCAACTGGCAAACCCGCGAGCGTCCGATGATTCCGCTGGAACGATGTCTGAGGCGCAGATCGTCGAAGATATCTCGGCGCTTCCTGACGGAACCCGGTTCATGTTGCTGGCGCCCTTGGTGCGAAATCGAAAAGGCGCATTCAAGGATGTGTTCGAGAACCTCCGCAAGGGCGGATTTGCACGCGCTCGTGTGGACGGGGAAATCGTAGAGTTGGAAGGCCTCGAAAACGTTGAGCTCCGAAAAAAGCACGATATCGACGTTGTCATCGATCGTCTGATCGCCAAGCCCGACGCCACCGACCGGCTTTCCGAGAGTGTGAGCCGTGCGTTGATCGCAGGCGAAGGCCGATTGATCGTCCTGATCCCAGGGGGAAAGCCAGAAGAAACCCCATATGTGCGCCACGCCGCTGCCCGTGATGTGTCGCATCAGACGTTTTCATTCAACAGCCCCGTAGGCTGGTGTCCGACCTGCAGAGGCCTTGGGGCCACGCCGCAAGTGGCCATCGACCTGCTGATCATCAACTCGTCGCTGAGTATTCATGAGGGCGCGATCGCTGCCATCGGCCGCCACCCTGACAAAGAAGCTAAGAATTTTGCCGTTACCAAAGAGGTCGCCTCGATTTGGAAGACTCTCATCACGTGGTCTGAAGAAGGCGGCCCCTCACTCGACACGCCGTTTTCGAAGCTCACGAAGTCCGAAACTGACGAATTGCTCAAAGGACGACGCGGGGGATTCCCGGGAGTCGTTTCTCAGATTAACGCGGCCCGAAAAACCGCGCACAGACAAGGCGCAAGGGACTTTTTCGACGAGTTCTTCGAGCCGTCGGTGTGTTCGGATTGCGATGGTCAACGACTAAATCCTGTGTCGCGTAGTTTTGAGTTTCAACGAGCGACGATCTCGGAAGTTTGCCAGATGAATATTACTGACTCACACGCGTGGTTCGGGGCGTTGAAGCTCCGTGGGCGCGACGCTGTGATCGGCACCGAGGTCGTCCAAGAGATCGTTTCGCGACTGAAATTCCTGGTAGATGTGGGCCTAGGATATCTGTCGCTGAATCGCAGCGCCGAAAGTCTCTCGGGCGGCGAAAACCAACGTATGCGGCTGGCAAGCCAGCTTGGGAGCGAGCTTTCGGGCGTGCTCTATGTGTTGGACGAACCGTCGATCGGCCTGCATCAACGAGATAATCGCAAGCTTTTGAACACGCTTGAAAACCTGCGCGATCGTGGCAATTCGATCATCGTGGTCGAGCACGACCGCGAGACCATGGAGCTGGCCGACTGGCTGGTGGACTTCGGCCCAGGCGCTGGCACCCTTGGAGGCATCGTCGTCGCTCAAGGAACGCCTGCAGACGTGATCGCCGCCACTGGGTCAATCACAGGCGACTACCTTGCAGGTCGACGGGTTCTGGAAACGCCGAAGACTCGACGGCCAGGAAACGGAGAATTCCTTGAGGTCAAAGGTGCGCGACACCATAACCTCAAGAATATCGACGTGCAGATCCCGATCAACACCTTCACGTGTTTCACCGGTGTGTCGGGCGCGGGCAAAAGCACAGTCGTCAACGACATCTTTTTACCTGCCGTCCGACGTAACGTATTTTTCAAACACCGTAGCGTCGGCGAAAACGACGCAATCCTTGGTCTTGAAGCGTTCGACAAAGTTATCGAGATCGACCAATCGCCGATCGGCCGCACTCCGCGGTCAAATCCGGCAACGTACACCAAAGTTTTTGACCAGATTCGAGGCCTGTTTTCGAATATGCCCGAGTCAAAAATGTACGGGTTCAATCAAGGCCGCTTCAGCTTTAACGTCGCCGGCGGAAGGTGCGAGGAGTGCCAAGGCGGCGGCGTCAAAAAAGTGGAGATGGGTTTTCTGGCCGATGTCTTTGTGCAATGCGACCTGTGCCACGGCCAGCGTTTCAATCACACGACGTTGATGGTCCGCTATAAGGGCAAGAATATCTCGGAAGTCCTGAACATGACGATCGCTGATGCCTATGAGTTCTTTAAGGCTCAACCGAAGATCGCCCGGGTTTTACGAACCCTGCTGGATGTCGGGCTGGACTATGTCAAATTGGGGCAATCCTCGACCACTCTTTCTGGCGGCGAGGCTCAGCGAGTGAAGTTGTCCCGGGAGCTGGCGAAGATCGCGACCGGCCGAACGCTGTACATTCTGGACGAGCCCTCTACCGGCCTGCATTTTGACGATATCCGACGACTCTTGCACGTGATCGACCAATTGGTGGATGCCGGCAACACAGTCGTGATGATCGAGCATAACCTGGACATCATCAAAGCCGCTGACTGGGTTGTGGATCTTGGGCCCGAGGGCGGAGACGCTGGTGGCCATTTGGTTGCTGCCGGCACGCCGGAAGACGTGGCCAAGGTCGCAGGTTCGCATACCGGTAAGTTTCTGGCAGAGATCTTCGACGCCGAGTAGGTCGGGTTTCGGGTCGGCGGGTTTCGGGTCGGCGGGTTTCGGGGTTTCGGGGTTTCGGGCCTGTGAATGATTCGCCTAATTAACAACGATAGACCAAATCGCAGTGCCGGCAGGATGCCGGCG
>JBBKVQ010000522.1:0-4389 GCA_037968515.1 Bradymonadaceae bacterium | reverse complement strand
CCTGGATGGCACGTCCGCCAGCGACATCACTGAAAAGCAACGGCGACAACTCCCGGAAGTCTGGCCGCGAAACCGTGCGGCTCGCAGCACCCCGAACGATATGTTTCGGCGTAAGAGTCAAGGTCACAGACGTTGCGGGAAGTGGGTCGAACGTCTCTAGTTCTGCCGGAACACGTTCCCCAGTGGGGTTGAACAAATCAAAGGTCTCGACCGATTGTTTTGAGTATTCGGCTCGAACACCACCGGACACCAAAACCGAGTTCGAAAGTGGCAAGTCGATCATTCCGTAAGCCGCCAGAAGCGCCTGGTTGGCGGTGTAGTTGTCGGTCGATCGAGTGGCCTCCCTGAACTGAAGAGCTGCGTCAGGCCCAATGTTTTCGGGCACGAAGAGGTCTTCCGGTTCCTGGTAGGCAAGATCTCCGAGTGCGTCGCCTTGGTATTTGTAACGACGAGTGTCGACCTGTCGATCTTTTAGCACCGCCGAAAGACCGGTCTTGGCTTTGGCCTCCAATTCCGACCAAACCGAGAACGGCACGGTGAAATCCACGGCGATATCGGGGGTGCGATCTACGAGATCACTGTAGACGCGGGAGTTCCCCTCGGGTCTATCCGACAGTCGATAGCGGCCGTCGCGATCGTCGTAGCGATACTCCCGTCGATCCGGTTCGGCGCGTAACGCCTGAGCGAAACTGTAATGCCACTCAAACAGAAAATCGTCGAAATCGTGTTCGCCCAGAAGTTGTTCGAACATCAGCGTGCGTTCGATCCATCTGAATCGTGTCACACGGATGTCGGCGCCAGCATCCCGGTTGAAACCCTCGTAAAGGCGAGTTTCGTCGCTGGTGATATGGTCGAGCAACGAGGTCAGGGTGAGCTTGTGTTTGCCGATCTCAAGACCAGTCGTGAAGATCCCGCCAAGCACGACTTCCCTGGATGCGGTCGTGAAGTCGTAGGAATTACGTGGCTCCAGGCCATTGGCTCCCACCACGTAATAGGTCTCCCGGCTCTGTTCGAGCGAGAAATCTTGTGACCATGTAAGGGCCGCGCGGTAACCGGTCGTCAGGCCATCAAATTGGAAGCGATCGCCAAGCGAGAGTTCCAACCCTGAATTGGGCGGCAAGGTTCTGGTCGTCTGCTCCCAGGTGTTTGGAAACGATTCGCCAAGCTCCTCCAACTCCGATTCGCTGTACCCAAACTCAGAGAAGCGGTCTCCCGGAAGCAACGGTGAGTCTTCGGATGCCTTCGCGACATTATCCGGGAGACTTCGTGTTCCGTCGTCGATCCCAAGGAAATCGAGACTTCCGCCTTCGTTCCATGGCACAGTCTCGAACGTCGATCCCGTCCTGATTCCCGCCGAGATGCCTACACTCGCCTCGAATTCGCTGGGGTATCGTCGTGTTCGGAGCTCAACGACTCCTCCCCCGAAGTCTCCTGGCATGTCTGGAGAAAAATTCTTCTGAACAAGGACACTCTCAAGAACATCCGTTGGAAACATGTCCAAGGGGACGACGCGCTTTTCAGGCTCAGGACTTGGCAGGCTGGAGCGATTAAGAAGTGTGCTTGAGTATCGGTCTCCGAGTCCTCGTACATAAACATATTTACCACCGACAAGTGTAATACCGGTCACTCGACTCAGGGCGTCGGCTGCATCCGAAGCGCCGGACTTGGCCATTTCCTCGGCACCAAGGACTTCTGTCACCTGAGCCGAGGCTTTTCGCTCGGATAAAACGTCGGCCTGCGAGCCTTCGATACGCGGTGCGGTCACGGTGTAATCATCGAGTTGAACCGAGCTTGGTGTCAGTTCGATGGTGATGGTGCTCGATGACTGGGAGACCTCCGTCGCCACATCCTGTGCGCTGAAGTCTTGATGCACGACCGAGATATCCTGAGGGCCGATCGGGACTTCGAGCTTGAAGATTCCTTTCGAATCCGTCGTCGCCTCGACGTCGACACCCCGGACGAAGATCCGGGCATTGCTGATAGGGCGGCCCCCAAGATCCACAACCGTCCCGGTGATTTCGATCATGTCGATGACGACGTCTTCCGGTTCTTCGACCACCTCTGCTTTTGTTTCGGCGCCCTCGACATCAATCCTCGGGTTTTCGCCCAGGTTGATAAGCACTTCGATGTCTTTTCCAGAAACCACATCAAAGGTCGCCTTCGACGGTCCAATATCGATTTCACAGACTCCCGGAGAAGCCGAGGTTTTGAAGGATCCCTCGGCATCAGTGATGACCTCGACCCCACACACCGCAACGGTCTGCCCTGAGACCGGGAGTCCATCTTCCCCAAAGACCATGCCGTGAACCGTGCCTCCATCTTGTGCGGACGCAGACGTGCCCCACGCAAGTGCGCTGCAAATCACGATCACGCAGGTTTTGATGGGGCTTAACATGCTGATGGGTCCGCCTCGCAATGGGCGATCGCGGCTCGTAGCTGCGTCGCTGCTTTGAAGAGCTGAGGGTCCTTGATTCCCTTCAGAAGGGTCTCGCATCGGGCGTAGTCAGAGGTCTTAAAGAGCGAAAATGCCATCGCATATCGTACGGCGTCGTCTTCGAGCAACCCGAGCCGTGCGGCCCGTCCATGCAATGCTGCGACGTCTTCGAATTGCTCCATATCAACCATGATGCCGATACGTTGGCGGAATTTTGCGGCTTGATCGTCAACCTGCGCGTTCATAAAAAGGGCGCGTTCGTAAGCGCCCGCACGGCGGTAGAGTTCGGCCGCCTCAAGGATGAACCGCGGTTCGGAGTCTGCGGCTCGTTGGAGCAGATCCGCGGCAACAAGTGGTTTGCCAGCATCGCTCCAAGCCCGCGAGAGCTGACCGATGACTTCCAGATCTTCTGGAAACAACAAACGTGCAGTCTCCAGGTAATGTATGGCCTGCTCGTGTTGTCCGTTTCGCCGCAGTCCTTGGCCCAAAGCCAAGTAATCCGTGGCCAGAGGTTGGGTCCGGGAGATGTACGCGTTGGCACGCTCGATGGCCTCTTGATTCAGCCCGAGTTCGAGCAAAATGAACACCTGCTGACGCTCGAAATCCAGGTTTTCGGGGAAGAGCTTGGCGCCTTCGACCAGCGCATCTAAGGCATCGGACTTACGATCCATCCGCCAAAGCGCCTGAGATTTCATCACATGCAGTTCAGGGATGGTGTCGGCCGAAGCACCCGCGTTCTTGACCGACTGCACGACCATCTTCCAGTTCTCAAGGCCCCAATAAGCTTGAGCGAAATAAACGTAGATCATCCGGTCGGTTTTGCCGGCACCGAGTGCCCCATGCAACGCGTCCAATGCGACCTGATGCTGACCATCCTTGAGCGCCAGAAGGGCTTGGAGCGTATGGAAATCCGCGGCCTGATCGCCAAGGGTTTTTGTGTCGACCGATGAAAGCACGCTGCGCGCCCGGTCGAAATGTCCGTCTTGATACAGGCGTGAGGCCAACGCGACATGGTCCACGCCATCCCCGGCGGGTACGCCAGCGACATACGAGCCACCGACCAGCCCGAGTAACAACGCCGTGATTTGAATGAGTCTTTTCATGTGAGGTCGAACCTGATGGTTTGGCGCGCCCATACCTTGACGGCTTCGCCCTGGTAGGTTGCGGGTTCAAATTCCCATCGCTGAATCGCTTCGATCGCGGTCTGGTCAAAGACCCCTTTCGGCGTGGCCTCTAGAACTTTGACGCGTTCGACCCGACCGTCCTCCGAGATCAGCACGTTCAGGGTGACCTGACCGGTGATGCCTTGTGCGCGAGCGCGTGGCGGGTATGCAGCGCTTGCTCTTCGTCGCACCTTGGGTTGTGAATCGACCGAGTCTTCGGTCATGACCGATGCGCGGACTTCTCCCAGTAGGGCGCCGGCGTTGGAATTGACCGCTCCGACATCAACGTTTGGGAGTCCCAAAGAGACCGTGCCGAGTGACGCCGCGAGGTTGGGCATCGGTGGTGGAGGATTCTTGGACGAGGTCTTCCGGTTCTTGGGAGGGACGCGTTTTTCGGCTTTCTTCTTGGGTGGTGGTTTGGGTGCGACCTCGAATGACGTGGTTGTCCCGGAGACCTCACGCGCTGGTGGTGTCTTGTCGAGATTCATCACCACGGCGGCCCCGAAGACCGTGGCGCTTCCCGAGATCATCACGATTAGAGCGACGAGGTGGCGTTTCATCCTGCCTCCAACTCGGTAGCGACTCCCACGTCGGCGACGCCGGCTAGGCGGCATTGGTCCACGACTTCGAGCAGTTTTTCGGCAGGTACACGTCGGTCAACAACGACCAGTACTGAGGGGGCGCCGCCACTTTCGACGAGCTCGCGGACTCGGCTTTGGAGCATCCAGGTCTTGACCGGGAGTCCATCAATCCAGACGTCTGCGGCCGCATCGATATAGACCCTCACGGCCT
>JBBKVQ010000521.1:0-5958 GCA_037968515.1 Bradymonadaceae bacterium | reverse complement strand
ACGAGCACCTGCTGAGGATCGGTTGAAATTCGATAACTGTAGTGGGCTGGGTTTCCGCAACGGACGCAGATACTCAACAGTTTGGTCACAAACTCTGCGACACATAACAGACGGGGGATGGGTCCAAAAGGCTGTCCTAGGTAGTCGAGGTCGAGTCCTGCAACCACGACGCGGACGCCTTTGTTGGCCAACTCATCACAAAAATCAATGACTGAGGCATCAAAAAACTGAATCTCGTCAATACCGACAACTTCCACATGAGGGTCAAGTTGCGCGCGCATTTCAGCGACGTCGGCAACCGGGATTCCTGGAAGCTTGTCTTGATTATGACTGACTACGGCTTCGGCGTCGTAGCGGTCGTCGATACGTGGTTTGAAGACTTGGACGCGCTGCTTTGCATAAGTCGCACGTCGTACTCGGCGGATCAATTCTTCGGTCTTACCCGAAAACATTGGTCCACAGACAACTTCGATCCACCCTGTATCCTTGGGCTGAATGAACATTCGCGACCCGGCGTTTCGTTCTGGATGCCGGTGTTTTATCGGCGAACACCCGTGGCCGCAAGGACCAAAACGGGATTGCAGAGCGCTTAAGGTTGAAAATGCTCGAGGATTGTTCCGCCCAGATCGACCGCCAGACCAACGTCACCCTGCACGGAAAGCCCTCGTGCGGCAGACTCGATGGGGGTTCTGCCTTCAGCCACGTCGAAAACGACCGACCGAGGAATCGTGATCGAAAATCGTCTGAAAGACCCGTGCTCGGCGTAATTATTCAAAATCAGCCGAAAGCGCAGGTTGTCGGTGGGATCGTCACCGGTAATGCAGATGTCCACGACTCCATCAATTCGTTCGAGGGCAGCTCGAAGTTTGGTGTCGAAGCGTTTTTTTGGCTTCAACTCTTTTCGGCGTGACTCAAGAGTGGACAGCAACTCAGTCAAGTAAGGCAGCAGGGCTGGCCATTGTTTCTGAGTGCCTTCGACCGTGAGAATCGGGAAATCGACGAGTTCATCGTCTTCGATCTCAATCTCGTCGGCATTAAACCGAACGGTCCACATCTTTCGCGCATCCGTCAGCCGAACCGCGATCACGATGTCGACCCCCGAGATGTAATCGGCAAATTCACCACGCTGCTCGTCGTGAATGATGGGAAGAACGTCGGTAAAAACCTTGTCGACCGTAATGCCGGCGGAGAAAAGCTTTTTATAGTCGCTCATTGACGTTCGCGCTTCAGATTAAGGGTTAAGTACAAAAGGATGCACGGAACCGTCGCAACCGCGAGGTTGCCTGTGTAAAAAAAGGTGGAGTTACAGCCGCTCGCGAGAAGTGCCATGAAGGGTACGAACTGCATCATTCTCATTACTGACCTCTGTGTCTAAGAGCGGCTGCCTTCCAAGGAAAGCGCGCCTTGATATACCAAAGTAGCCCCACCTGTCATCCAGATGATGCCGTCTCGTTCTTCAATTTCGAGTGTTCCGCCGGGCAATTCGACTTGTGTCGGCCCCAATTCGACCCGATTTTTTTTCCAGGCGCTGACTGCAACCGCACATGCCCCGGTCCCACAAGCCATCGTTCGACCTACACCGCGTTCGTAAACAACGGCTTTTAGTTGGCCGTCGTGCAAAACCACGAATTCTAGATTCACACCTTCTGGGAAAATCTGTCGGTTTTGGTTGGCCTGAGCCCCGAGTGTGTCGATTTCATTCAAAGGCGGAAGGTTGTCGAAAAAGCGCACCGCGTGGGGATTCCCCATGTTCACGAGGTCCCATTCCGCCCCGTTAAACACAGCTGTGCCGTCATGTCGCGCCGCTCCCATATCCACTTGAACGCTCCACTGAGTCGGGTCCACGTGGCAGGTGCGAACACCAGCATCTGTCAAAAGTCGAATTGTGGTGGCAAAATCAAGCGTTTCAACCATGTACCTTGCGACACAACGGACGCCGTTTCCGCACATTTGTGGCCGGCTTCCGTCTTGGTTGATGATCGTCAGACGCGCGTCAAAGCCATCGCCGGCGTTCAAATCCACAAAAAGAACCCCGTCTGCTCCTACGCCAAAATGGCGGTCGCAAAGGCGGGGTACAAAATCAATATCTGTGGGATCGAAGCGACGTTCTAAGACGATGAAATCGTTCCCGAGACCATGAAGCTTCTGAAAGATATGTGGTCGATCGACCATTTCAGCGCGCCAGTAAGGCACAAAGTTCGGACCAAGTTCGATCGTCAGTGGCTTCAAACTCGTAAGCCATACCTGGAGCCGCTGGCTCCGCAGGTTCGACGCGGACATCGGCTTCACCGGTATCAATGCGGACGACTTTGGCCTCGATCCGAAGCCACTCTTCGGTCTCTGGCGACTTGAAGATAAGCACGTGGCGATCGCCAATCTCGAACAAGTATTGGGATTCAATGAACATGCCGGTTGGGCTCAGGTTCACGCACTCCAGCGGCACTTCCCAGCCCTCTTGGTCTTGAATCACTACATCTGTCCGCAGGTCTTGCCGCGCATAGCGTCGAAAACCTGCAAATACAGGGCGGTTCTTGGGGGAGCGACGAATGACTGTGCTTTGATTCATGCTCAATGCCTCCTGGCAATCTGAAGAACGTCGTGTTCCTCATGGGCTCAATGTACCGTCCGGTGGCACATCCATGTGCACTGTGACCTCTTGGTCTACCGTCCGATACGTGTCCCGTACTGCGCCCTCGTGCAGTCGGATGGTGTCCCACGACAGCTAACCGCCGTGTTCCACCTACACCCACCGTACATCCACCGTGGATCACGTCAAAAAATAACTTTCTTTTTTTGAGGCCCGCCGCGTAATCCAGTTTGGCCAAGTCTAGACTTCAGGCCCGAGGTGACGAACGGCGAGGGTCTTCGGGCTGATAGAGGGCATCGATCTTGCTGCGGTACTTCTCAAAAACCCGGCGCCGCCGAACCTTATTTGTGGGCGTCAACTCGTCATCGATCGCAAACGGTGTCGTCAGGAAGTCAAACTTTCGGATGGCCTCAAACGATGCGAGTTTTTCGTTCACTTCCTGCACATGTCGCGAGATTTCATCGTACAGTGATTGTCGGCGCTCTTCGTCAGTTCCTGACGCCGCGGCAAGCCATTTTTCCACCGGTTCAGTTGCCAGCGAAAACAGTCCGACCAGATAGGGACGTTCGTCGCCAAACACTAACGCGGACTCGACCAGTCGGTGGTTTCGCAGGGCTTCTTCCAACGGCGAAGGAGCGATATTTTTCCCACCGGAAGTGATGATCAGGTCCTTCTTTCGACCCGTGATGTGCAAGAACCCATCACGGTCGTACTCGCCCAGATCTCCAGAACGAAACCAGCCGTCCGATTGAATACTGGCTGCGGTCTCGGTCGGCCGGTTTCGGTAACCCTGCATGACCGACCGACCGCGGATTAATATCTCACCATCTTCATCGATGGCGACTTCGACGCCCGGAAGCGGGCGGCCCACCGAACCTAGCCGATATTCATCCGGTAGATTTACGGTTGCCACGGCCGTGACTTCTGTCAGGCCGTAGCCTTCGAGAATCAGGATGCCGAGGTCGTCAAAAAACTGGCCCACACGCAGTGGTAGCGGCGCGCCACCCGAAATCAGGAAACGAATCTTTCCCCCAAAGACTTCCTTGGTTTGGGCATGGACGATCGGGTCAATCAGCTGGTCGCTGACGAAACGTGCAATAGGCCCAGTCAAAGAGTTACCGGACAAATTTTTAACGTCGTTTCGAATTTTATAAACCGACGACGTCCACTCGTGTTTCTCGACGTCGGCCATGATCTGCTCTTGGATCTTTTCCAAAACGTGCGGCACCGCGGCAAAAAACGTCGGCCGAAACGTCTGCCAGAATTCCTTGAGTCTGTGGAGTTCGCTGACAAGCGTGGTTTCGATTCCGTAGCCGATGGCCGTTAGGTACAGAACTCGCGCAAAAATATGGGCCAGCGGCAGAAACAGAAGCTGGGAATCCGAGGGACGTAGGATTCGAAGAGCGTTTACGGCTGTGATTTCGGCAACAAAGTTATCGTGAGTGAGGATGACTCCGAGCGGTTCACGGCTGGTTCCCGAGGTGTAAACAATGCTGGCGATATCTGTCGGCAGGATCGCCCGGCGCTTCGCTGAGACCAGTCTGGGGTTGTCCACAATGGCCCGCCGCCCTTCCCCTTCGAGTTCAGGCAATGATTTGACCTCGAGCCGTCCGCAAGCGACGTCACGCAAGTGGAGTTGCCGTTTGCCGTCAGGATCGGGGTGGCGAAACACCACCTCTGGATCGAAGATCGCCACCCGAGTCAGCGATGGGAAGTGTTCGCTAGCTTCGACGATCTTTTGCAGCTGCACGGGATCTTCGACAAACACCGCAACCGGTTCGCAGTCGTGAAGGATTGTCGCAAATGACTCAGCTGGACTTGAAGCGTAGAACGGCACACTAACCGCGCCACACATCATGATGGCAATATCTACGAACGCCCATTCCGGCCGAGTTTGTGACACGAGCGCAATTCGATCCCCCGATTTGACGCCCCACATCATCAGACCGGCCGCCAGCCGCTCGGAAATATCGAACCATTCGCGCCAGGAGATCCCATGAGCCACAACGGAGCCACGCAGCGCGACGTCTGCGCCGGATGCGTTGACTCGTTCTTCGAAAATGTCGATGAGCGTTTGAGTCATTTAAACAAAAAGACCCACGATGTACGTGGGCCTGTGGGGGAGACGAAACTTCTTTAGCGGTCTACTCAGCGATCACGGCGTCAAGTGAACCGATTACGTTCTCGGTGTATTTCGAGATTTTGTCGGCCTGAAACTTGATCTGACGAACTCGCCATTGATAGCGGGTTGTGGCGTTTGCGCCGCCTGACTTGAGAATCTGAGTTTTCCCGATCGGAATATATCCGACCATCTCGACGGTGGCTTCATTGCCTGAACCGGGATACTCCACTTTGAGTTTACCCGGCTCGTCGTCGGCGGGACCGCGGCTGATGACCAGGGTGCCTTCTTTGGGAAGATAACCTTCATCACCGCCTGATTTGAGTGCGTGTTTGTAGTCAAAAACGACGCCGAAGAAGTCTGCTTCGAGGATTTTGTTGTCCTCTTTGAGCTTCTCCAACTCTTCTTTGTCCACGGTATTGGTCAACCGATTATGCTCCATCAACATGGCACCGAGTAACTGCGAATCCGTGGTGTAGGAAGTGATCTGGTCGATCGCTACCTGTCCGATCAGAAGGCGGTTATTGGCGAGCAAATTGCCGCCGACGACAAAATCTGCCTTGGTCAGCGATTCCGCTGTCGCAAAGTCGACCGTCGTGTCTTTGAGCGCCATGATCTTGGGGAGCTCTTGGTTGAAGGCGGCAATCTTTTTGCCGAAAGTTTCTTTCAATTCAGTCGCGTCCGCGATTCGTGCACTGTTGATCTCGTTTTGGAACACGGTGGTGGACCCCGCGTAGCCAATCACCATGCCGAAAATCAAACAAATTGCGAAAATGATAAGCACGCCCTTTGAAAAAGCGGGAGCGCGATCCATTTCGTGAATGTCGATCTCTGTCGGGGCGGTTGCCATGACGTCAGCGCGCCTGCCTTTTGAAGCCGACGGTGCGGGGCCGGGTGTTGCCGAGCGCGGAGGCGCTTGCATCTGCGGCGCAGCTTGTTGCGCTGCCTGAGGCGGAGCAAAGCTTGGTGCAGGCTGTTGTGCGGCTGGGGGACCGCTCGAAACCGGCGGGCCTGTTGGAGTACTGCCCTGCCTAGGCGCACCTGGAGGGGTGAACTGACCCGGAGGAGCAAAAGCGCCAGGCGACACAGGCGCAGGCGCTGTTTCGCCTGCTGTGGCTGCTGGCCGCGCTCCGGGAGGAGGTGCTGCACCAGGTGGGGCGGCGACTGGCTTGGTAAGACCAAGACGCGCCTTCAGATCTGACAAATCGGGCTTCTTTTCCGTCAAGGCTGCCTCCTTAAAGGCGGTGCTGCT
>JBBKVQ010000520.1:0-6296 GCA_037968515.1 Bradymonadaceae bacterium | reverse complement strand
CTCGTCGGCTGCGGTCTTCATCAAGTTTCAGTGTGATAAAGAATGTGGATAGATTTGCCCCAGAATCCGGTCCCTTTATCCGAGCTTCGAGGGCCCAAGAAGAAGATACTTTAAGCTCGTCGATCTCGGTCCGGTAGGTACCTGTTGATTCTGCAATCAGTCGCAGGGAATACGAAAAACTGAAGGTTCCCACCGTTGGATTCGTATCTGGTTGATAGGTGGCGCTTTCGACGGCAGTTAATCCGATTGCTTGGTTTTGGCCGCCCAGCAGATTTGTGTCTGGGTCCAACCCATCGAAAGTATCCACCCATTCGCTATTGAGCATTCTTCGCCATCGCGTAAAAACGCCGGCAGTTGATAGGTTCTGATTTTCAACGAATTCGGCCCCGGCATGCGTAAACAGAATTTCTGCTGCGCTGGAAACAGACCAATCACTATTGAGCCCAAACGTTTTGTGCAGAAAGGCTGTCGAAAAGAAGGCTGTGATGGTTTGCTGTTCTTTTCTGGATACTTCAGGCATGTCTCCTACCCTCTCTAAAATAAGATCCGTCGTATACGCATGGATGCCTCCATTTAAATTCACCCAACTATAGGGCCCTTCTAAAAAGTCCTCGATCGGCTCACAGACAGGATAGTCTAAGTCGGTATCGTTTCCGGCGGTGACGACTAAGGACGGGAAACTTGCTGATTCAGTTCCGGCCGCGTCGGATGTCACAGACTGAAGTAAGATCAAACCATCTGTGCCCGAAACACTAGTGGCAGAGAGGCGACTGGCTGTACCGCCACGGCTATGGCCGGCAAAAACAAATTTTTCTGGGTCGACCTTTTTAAAGAAAATGCTAGATGGGTCTTCATTAAGCCGCCTGATTTGGTCTAAACCCGCGATTTGCAGCTCAGACCTCATTTGAAAATCTGCGCTGGCTGAAGCAGCGCCTATTGCAGCGCTTTGATCAACGGATACCACTATAAATCCGTAGCTCGCCCAATGATTGTGCAGTTCTTTATAGGAATCAAATATGACAGGTGTTCGGTCATTTTTAGCATGTGCAAAAATAATCACCGGGAAAACCCCATCGGCGACCCTCCCATGGCCGGTTTTCAAAGAATCACTGGCACTCGGATAGGTAATATACATCTGCGTGCCCGCCGATTCTCCATCCGATAGAGTTGGGTTGATTTCGCAGTCCTCCGCGGGGGCCGTATTCCACACCGCATAGGCGCCGCGAGCCTCATAATGTCCCTCTTCTGGCCAGCTCAGAATATCCGATGGCGTATCTTTAGCGTACGTCACTTCACAGGGTGTAAAGTCTGTAATGACATCGGGTTCATGTATTGTTGGTAAAGAGGGTTCTGCGCAGGCGCTGAACGTGAGGGTCATCATTATCAATACAGATTTCTTCAAAGGACATCTCTATCCGCTGGGCCAATTGGAAAGTCGTCAAACCTAACTTGCCAGTCAAATATCCCTCCAAATTGTTATTTAATAGGCCTTTTTTCGATGCCTTCCTAAAATTTTTTTCTTCTTTATTTTGGCCGAAGTGTCGTTTTTCGGGATTGGCAACGGAATATTGACTTGGATCCTGAGGAACTCCCGATCTTACTTGATTTGCAAACGCCACTTAACGAGCATGTGCGCCAGTTGTTTTGAGAGTCCGAATGAAACGCCAATTTGTGTTGATCATGATGTTGAGTGCTCTTGGCTGTGCCGATGAGCCGTTTAACCAGATTCTACCTCCGGGTCAGTGCAACGTGGAATCTGGGCCCGACACCGACGGTGACGGCACAATCGACGAGTGTGACACCTGCCCTGACCTTGCAAATCCAGATCAAGCGGACGCCGATCATGATGGGGTGGGCGATGCGTGCAGCGATGACGATGACGGTGACCTGATTCTTGATGCTCAGGACAACTGCCCGCTGCTCTTCAATCCCAACCAATGGGATACGGACGAAGATGGACAGGGGGATATGTGCGATTTGACCCCCGCAGGCGATGCGGACACAGACGCCGATGGCGTACCTGACTCACTGGATCTTTGCCCCACGATCGCTGACCCAGAGCAGGCCGATGCCGATAAAGATGGGGTTGGTGATGCTTGTGATTCCTGTCCCAATGACGTTAACGGAAATCAATGGGATCTGGATGGCGACGGCATTGGGGATGCCTGTGATGACGACGTTCCCTTTACTGTCGAGGGTGCCGGAATCCCACAGCTTCATATCGCCCTGAATAACGGCACCACGACGTGTGAAGAAATTACCACGCACTACCTTCAGCGCATGTGGGCGTACGACTTGGACACGCGGCGTAACTCCGTCATGAATTCGTTGATCGAGGTCAACAAGGACGCATTGAACGCCGCGAAGGCCGTTGACGCTGTCTTTGCGATGAGCGGCAAGTTGACTGGGGCACTTCACTGCATCCCCTTTATCGTGAAAGCCAATCACGCCACGACCGAGTTGGCGGTCTCGAACGGCACGGTCGGGCTGACCAATACCGTTTCTAAAACAGACGCTTTTGTGGTGACACGAATGAAGGAGGCCGGCGCGATTGTGCTGGCCACCGCGAATATGGACGAGATGGCTTTTGGTGTGTTTGGAATCAGCTCCGACGGCGGCCGCACAGGGAACGCGTTTAATCCAGCCTACAACTCCGGTGGGTCAAGCGCGGGCAGCGCCGCATCCGTCGCTTCGAGTTTTGCAACGTTTTCGATGGGCTCGGATAACTGTGCGTCGCTGACCTTGCCCGCGGCTTTGCACGGTCTGGTGACGATGCGCTCCACGTTAGGATTAGTGAGCACCAACGGCATTTTCCCCAGCGGTCATATGAGCGCTGTGATTGGCCCTATGACCGTTTCTGTTGCAGACATGGCCACGGTCTTGGACGTGATTGTTAAACCCGACACAGGCTACAAGTGGCAGAGCCAAAAGGGTGCAACTAGGGACGAGACCTATGCCTCACATTTGAATCTAAACGGTCTTAAAGGCAAACGAGTGGGTATCGCGCGATGGATGGCGCCAGAGGGCGAGATTAATCAGTTTCGGTTTATGTTCGAAGGCGGCTCGGCGCCGGTCCAGGCCGTGTTCCAAAAGGTTTTTCGTGAAATGCAGGACCAAGGCGCAATCTTGATTGATAATGTCAGCTTCCCGTCACTGTCGACTAATCGACCCGGTGGGGGAGTCGTGGACGATATGGATGCCTTCTTGGCCAACACCAATGGACCCATCCGTGATTTTGATCAGTTTTGCCGAACAGGCGGATTTTCCAAGTGGGTCTATGGGTCGGTCGATGCCTGCCTGGAGGCAGCGTCCCGCGGACGGGGCAAAGATCCGGCGGCGAGTGCTGACTATTATTTGGCCAATCGCGAATACACCGAGAAGGTGATGGATCGGCTGAATCTGGATTTTTTGGTTTATCCCGTGGACGGATTAGGCAGTGCGCAGCCCAACACAAAACAGCCCAATTGCTATATCTCGAGCGTCACGGGTTTGCCGTCAATCACAGTGGTCGGCGGGGTTCACCCGACCACAAAAATGCCGATTGGAATGATGTTTACCGCACGTTCTTTTGATGAAGACACGTTAATCGAGGCCGCCTACGCTTGGGAGCAAGCGACCTTACGTCGGCCGTTGCCACAGCTTGGAGCGTCGGACGCGCCGACTTTTGATGTGGCCAAGATGAATTCCATGCACGAAACAATCTCGCGTTCGGGATTTGATGAAGTGCTCAAAGATGGCGGTAAATTCGATTTGAGCTCCGCTAAATACCTGGAGCTTACAAAGCGCCATCTTGAAGCCATCGATGCGACCTGGTTGCTGCCGGAGTAAACGGTTCACACCCAGCCTGGGCCCGCTTTTTTTCGGAATCTTGTCCGTTGGGGCGTCGTCTCCATCCCAATAATCCCCCGAAGTGTCCTCACTGCATTTCACTAGCGACTGAGTAGAACATCGGGAGGAGCTGGTCATCGTGGAATCCACAATGGTTTATACGATGAACGGCGATCTTGTGCTTATCAAGCCAAGCAATGGGCCCTTGGAAACAACACATATTGGTTATTTCGGTGATCGACTAATTGTCTAATTTTATGTGTCAATTCGGATTATTTGATCCATCTTTGGTTAGTTCTTAACGTCGCCATATACCGTGCACCCCATGGGGAGGAAATATGAATAAGAAAATAATTGCAGCATCGATTCTCGTGATCTCAACAACCTTTGCCGCGCCGGCTTTTGCGTCCTGCACCATTGAGCCGATTAACCATATCGTCTCAGATGGGGCGGAGGTTCCCGTCAATGTGGGTGGTATTCCGTGGGCGGTAAATCGCAATCGCGTGGATTTCCAGGTCACACTTGAGGACGATGCAGGTACAGCCGTCGAATTCACGATCGACCGTGATGCCCTCGGTCTAGATTACGCGTTTCTGATCAAGCCTTCGGATTGGGCGGAAGGCAACAAATACCGCGTAAAAATCGAGTCTGACGGAGTCTTTGATGAGTTTGGACAACCGCGCCCCGATTTGGCGAATCTGGATGTCTTGCTAACGGTCGGTGCCGAACTTCCGTTACCAACTCAAGAGACAGACTTTGATGTCTCAGGGTCAACCGTCGCTAAGGTTGTGGACAATGAAACCAACCAACTCGACGGCGCATATGTGGACATTTCCGCGACTCTGCCTTCCTACAGCAGTTTCTACACCTACAAGACCTTCGTCGATGGGGCTGAGTGGTTTTCTTCCGGAGGCTGCCTCCCCAATAGTCTTGAATTAGGGCAGACGGCTTATGGGCCTGCGAAAGATCGGCTGACAGCAATGTGTGGGGAATTCGAACCTGTGCACCAACTGCTTGAACCGGGCGACCACGAGGTTCAGATCGAGATAGGAATCATGGGCACCACTGAGACGCTGACCACGGCGACCTATAACGTGACCATCTCATGTGGCGATGAAACGACCGGCGGCGGCGAGGAGACGTCTGGAGGCGATGATGATGGTTGTTCGACCGTGAATTCGGGCGGGTCGATGCTCATGCTTTTCGGACTGCTCGCTTTTTTCCGACGTCGTCGAGCGTAGCCTTCAGCCGTTATGCAGGTCGCCTGCGTCGCCAGCCCAAAAGTCCGACAACAAAAACCAACGGAGTGGCGTTTGAACCGTGGACCGACTGGCATCCATCATCGGGCTCGCAATCTAAGTCGATGTCGATCGTGTTGCTTTTATGTATGATTTCGGTGTTGGGTAAATACGCTTCCATACGCACCGTATGCGGCCCAGTGGATAGCCCACCAAAGCCTTCGTCCTCAACGCATAGGGCCATGATGCGGTCGGTTCCGCGCCCTACCCAGGATTCGCCCGGAGGAACTCTCGTGCAAGAATCCGAGGATGTGTTCCACTGTCTGCCGTCGACATAGGTTTTAAAGAAATAGTCATCAGGGTCCAGACCCAGGTTCATCGCGACATCGACATATGCGGCCTTTACCTCCATAGAGCATGAGGACGAAGTAACCCAAAGTGAATCCACTACAGTCGAAGACGCAGAAAGTTTCGGACTTCTAAGTTCGACGTTGTCGCCCACCTTAATGTCGGCTTTTGCCGCACGAGCTTGAATGCGATATTGATTTCCCTGCGCCCAATTTGTCGGACGAACAAGATTAATAAAAGAGTTATCAAGTTGTTCTACGGTATAGTCCACGGGCGTTTCGGTGGAACCGATCACCTGTACAACCGATAAAACGGAGTCATAGGACTTCAGCCACGGCACACCGTATGCGTTTGCCGGCAAAACACCGGATGATCCAACCTGAAAATAATTATATTGGTGAGTCGGGCACGAACAGGCCAAAGCGGCAGTAGGGACTAAACCGATTGCCGCGCAACCTATCACCAATAAGATTTGTTTGATGCTCATTTGCCACCATCTCGCCTGAAACATCGTCTCCAACCCAATAGACCCAAAAGTACCAAAAATGGGGTGGCTTCAGACCCTTGCGTTGATCCACATCCGCCACATCCATCGGAATCCTCACCTCTTTCCAACGTGTTAGTTCCCGCGTCGGACTCGCCCGTGTCGTCAGCACCGTCAGTCCCGCTGTCGGTTCCTGCATCCTCTAAACCAGGTAGCGTTGCGCCTGGGCACAAGAGTTCGACGGTAAGCGTCTCGGCTGCGTAAACGATGTCTGTCCCCGGAAGTCGAGCCTCCATTTTTACGGTGTGGGAGCCCGGCGCCAGATTCGCCTCTGCGTCGTAGCCTGAGCAGATCGTCACTAAACGATCTTTTCCAGGGGCGACCCAAGAGGCTCCTGG
>JBBKVQ010000519.1:0-2928 GCA_037968515.1 Bradymonadaceae bacterium | reverse complement strand
AGATTCTTGACGAATTCATTTTCGATTCACTTCAGATTCACATGCATCATTCATGATCGATAAATGCAAAAAACACAGACCATCTTCTGCAAATACTTTCGACGGCCCCTGCTGATTGTGGCGGCTTTGTTGGCGATGTTGGTACTGGCTTTCGGCTACATGACTTCGATGCCAAGCCAACAAGCGCCCGATTTTTTGCCAACCGCACAGGATAATATTCTTGCCGGATCACTCGAAGTCCACGTTCGAAAACTCGCTGGACCGCGCAACGAATATCACCCCGAAGAATATAAGGCGGCCGGCGACTATATCGCAGCGACGCTGCGCAGCTTTAAACTGCAACCGACCTTCCAAAAGTTCACTTCATTTGCCCGGGAAGAACAGAATATATTGGTGCGAATTTCAGGGATTAAAAAGACCAAAACCATCATTGTGGGCGCGCACTACGATTCCCACGGCGCGACCCCGGGCGCGGATGACAACGCGTCCGGAACGGCTGCCTTACTAGAAATCGCCCGATTACTTTCCGAAAACCCTCCGGAAAACGACGTGATATTGGCTTTCTACGCCAACGAGGAACCGCCTCATTTCCAAACAGAAACCATGGGAAGCGTCGTTCACGCAAACTCAATCAAAGACGTTGATTTAATGATTTCCCTAGAAATGCTGGGCTTTTATTCGACAGAGCCGAACAGTCAAAAATACCCAGCACCACTCAACTTCTACTATCCAGATGTCGCTGATTTTGTGGCCGTCGTTGGCCCACTCGAAGACCGCGGCATCGTCGAGGATCTGACCGCTCATTTACGCGGCGCAGACATGAAGACCTTTGGGTTTTCAACTCCGAAGTTCATGCCTGCGGTGGGATTTTCGGACCATTGGTCATACTGGCAACGCTCGATTCCCGCAGTAATGGTGACCGACACGGCGTTTTTCAGAAATCCACACTACCACCGCGATACCGATACGCCCGAGACGTTGGACTACCCACGGATGGCCAGAATCACGTCGGCCGTGGCTTCATTCTTGTGATTCCTGCGGTTTGGCAGGTATCCAATCGTATCACTCGCAGAAACCGGTCTCGTTCAGTGCGTCCAACATCAATGGAGTCATGCCGGGAGCAGTCCAGCCTGAGCCATCAATATCGACGTAGACCGCGTTCGTGAAGGCGAGCGTGGGGTCGCCGTACTCCCAGGCGTTGGCACGCGGGCCCACGGCAAAAAACACGACCCACGAGTCCTTCGTAAAGGTCAGAGTAATTGCGTCGTCAAAATCGTTTCCATTATTTCCAGAACGATCCAGCGTCTGAACAATTTCACCGTTCACAATCACGTGAAGTCGCGTGGCCTCGCTGTAAGAAGGAGTCTGAACACGAACATTAAATGTGTGTTCTGCACCAGTGAGCGTATCACCAGGCACCACGGCATCACTGAATTCGATAAAGGCATGAGCGCCGACAGTCACCTGACCAGCCTTCATCGCGGCAGTCACCGCATCACTGCTAATCTGGCCCTCAGCTGAATTAATTTTCAAATAATTCCGAGGAACACCTGCTGGATTTCCATCCAAAGTATGTGAATCAGAATTACCCAAACCCGTCTTTTTAAGACCCACATTCAGGAAGGATGCGAGGTCACCAAAGGTGGCACACGTCGATGGAAAACGATTAATAATTTCCATCGTATCAAAATCCGTCGACCAATCTCTCTTAGTGAAAGTGGTTGGGTCGTCAACAGTGGGATCGTAACCTGTACTGTCAAAAAGCGAAGTTCCGCCCCGAGGATGGTTCAACTGAATCACCGGATTTGTCGGCAGCGCGCGCGCAGCTGCAAGGACCTCTGGGATAGGTCGGTACTTAGCCTGCGCCCCATCCATATACGCCAACGCAATAGTTCCGTTTCCGCGTTTTTGTGAATCATAAGGCATCGGGTACACGCCAATATGCCCTGTGGTCGGGCTGACCTCGAGCCCCGAAAACGAATTCAAGTTCTGCGCAAAACCGAGCTCGTCGATATAGGGCTGAAGATTGGTCACGACGTCATGGTCGGTTGGGGCCACAAACTCGATTCCCTCGCAGACATTATCGATGACCCGTTTTCGAATATTAATCGCGCTGTCCGAGCTGGGCTCCATATGCTGATGAAAATCAGCGGCGATCCAACCTGCCGTATCGACCGACCGAACAAGTTCGACGTTCAAATCGATGCCTTCATCCGGAACAACAACCTGTTGTTCGATCAGGTCATATTCAAGACCTCGAGTCACCTGAACCGTATAAGTACCGGGCGCAATCAGCATTTCTCCCGAACCGTGTGGAGCAAAAAACTCGCTGTTTACGCCGGTAGCACGAACGCGAACCAGCGCGTGACCCGGCTGACCTGCCTCTTGCACCAAAACGCGCAAACGGGCTGCCGTTGGAACGGTCACCGTAATTGCGCCGCCGCTTGGCGCGCCGTCGACCATCATCACCACAGGTTCAAAACCCGGAATCGGCTCCACGGTCAGCGCACCGGCTTGGTCCCACGCCGAGACAAGCTCGCCATTTTCGTCCGTAATTCCAAACGCCAGCGCGGCTCCGTCGCCTTTGGAGTCGATATGAATCCGACGTCCGGGCTGAGGATTCCCAGCTTCGTCGGTGACCGTAATCGTCCGCGGAGTAGGCTGGGTGCCTTGAAGACGCTGCTGGCGAGCGAATTGAGTGGATAACAAAGTGCCGTCGCCAATTCCGAGCCACCTGCGCCAGGCGTAGGTTTCGCCAGCGGGCAGCGGTTGCGGCTCAAACTTGGTGAGGAGCCACGGATTCACATCCGAAAACGGAAGTTCGTCGATCGCCATGTCTGACTCGCCGTACCACGAGACACTGCTGGTTTCACCAATCGTCGAGATCCAGCCGTATCGCTGATTTGACGCCCGAGCACCGTATTTGTC
>JBBKVQ010000518.1:0-2873 GCA_037968515.1 Bradymonadaceae bacterium | reverse complement strand
GAAGCAGGCCCGCGGCCAAAATGGATTCGCAAACGCCTCAGCTTCGACAAGTCCTACTTTGAGACCCAGAAGCTCGTTCAAGATGCAAAACTACATACGATTTGTGAATCAGGTCAGTGTCCGAACATCGTGGAGTGCTGGAGCCGGAAATCCCTGACGATCATGATCTTGGGCAATATTTGCACAAGAAGTTGTGGGTTTTGTGATGTCCAGACAGGTCGCCCAGGCAGTGTTGACGCGGGCGAGCCCCTGCGCGTTGCTGAAACGCTCGCGAGTCTGGAACTCAATTATGTAGTGATCACCAGCGTCGATCGCGATGACTTGCCTGATGGCGGGGCAGCGATCTGGGCCGAAACGATCACTCGTGTCCACGAACTTTCGCCCGGAACCGGGGTCGAGGTGCTGACCCCGGACTTTAAGGGCAACCTTGAAGACCTGCAGATCGTGCTCGATTCCAAGCCAGAATGTTTTTCGCATAATATCGAAACCGTCGAGGCGTTGCATCGCACTGTCCGCCCTCAGGCGCGCTACGATCGCAGCCTTGCTGTGCTCGCACACGCCGCAAAAAATGGGCAATCGTTGGTCAAGACAGGCTTGATGCTTGGTCTGGGCGAGAACAACGAACAGGTTCTGGCGACCATGAAGGATCTGGTGGACGCGGGTGTTCAAGTGCTGAACCTCGGGCAGTACCTTCGCCCAAGCAAACGGCATCTGCCGGTGATGCGTTGGGTCACGCCAGAAGAGTTCGAGATGTTTAAAGTAGAGGGCGAGCGCATGGGCTTTGGCCATGTCGAGTCTGGTCCGCTGGTGCGTTCGAGTTATCGCGCAGACCTTCAGGCTGAAGAAGTCGCGCGCAAGGGCATCAGGTGAAGCTCGCTCAGCGATTACGAGTCTACTTTGTTCTGGATCCGCGTTTTGTTTCGGGCGATCCGGTCGAGGTCGCCAGACAGGCCGTGTCGGGCGGGGCGACGGCGATTCAACTGCGACTCAAAGATGCATCCTCGCACGAATGGTTGATGTTGGGTTCTCAGATCAAAGACGTCTGTGATGCCGGTGGTGCGCTTTTTGTGATCAATGATCGGGTGGATATTGCTGTGGCGCTTGATGCTGACGGTGTTCATTTGGGCCCTCACGATATGTCGATCTCCGAGGCTCTTGCCGCGGCTCCAAACCTGATTATCGGTGGCTCGGCCGGGGCATTGGAGCGTGCACGCGAGCTGGAAACTCAGGGGGCTCACTATCTGGGTTGCGGTGCGGTTTTCGAAGCGCGCGATGTAAAGACAGACGCCTCGCCCCCACGGGGCCTCGACTTCATAGGGTCGATAGCCGCCGAAATCTCTATCCCATTTGTTGGAATCGGAGGGATCACGTCCGACTTGGCCTTCGATGTGGTGTCTGCTGGCGCTTCAGGTGTGGCAGTGGTCCGCGAAATCGGATCCTCGGCCGATCCCCAAGCCGCGGCACGCTCGCTTTCAGAGGCAGTTGCACGCGGTCTGGATTCTCACGCACGCTTATAGTAAGAACGGCCGCCTATTGGCCTACCCGGAGTTCAAAGTGAACGAAATCGCAGAGACCGAAGTCGATCCTCAAGAAATGTTGTTCAACGCGATCGTGGAAGCGAAAGTTTCCGAGATCACCGAAGACGGCGTTCTCTTTGATATCGGCGGTGAAATGCCAGCTTTTGTGAGCAAAGACGAGTTTGCGAAAACCGGGCTGCCTACTGTCGGCGATTCCGCAAAGGTCCTAGTCGAGCGCCCATGGGGCGGTTACTGGGCAGCTTCGGTTCAAAAGGTCGAGAAGCTCGAGATGTGGGACCGCCTCGAGGGCCTCGTTAAATCGGGCGAACCCGTCGAAGGCATGATCGTCGGTTATAACCGCGGCGGGCTGAGCGTCGATTTTGGCATGCGCGGATTTGTTCCGATGAGCCAGATCGACCTTCACCGTGTCGAAAACCCAGGTTCATACCTTGGGATGCGCGAGCTTTTTCGAGTCACCGAGTTCGACAAACGCCAAGGAAACGTCGTGATGAGCCGGCGCTCGCTTCTTGAGGAAGTCCGCGCCGAGGGCCGTGACGAACTTCTCAAGAATCTGCAGCCTGGTCAGGTGTTCAACGGCATCGTCCGCAATTTGACCAAGTTCGGCGCGTTCATCGATATCGGTGGGGTCGAGGGCTTGCTTCACAAAGATAATATGGGCTGGGGACACGAATCAGCATCCGATTTGTTCCGTCCTGGCGACGCGATCGAAGTGATCGTTTTGGATTACGATCCGGAGCGCAATCGATTGGGTCTGGGGCGCAAACAACTGCTCGATGATCCGTGGAAAGACGAAGCCGCCAAATTCTCGGAAGGCGATGTCGTTTCTGGAACGGTCACCAGTTTGGCCGACTTCGGCGCATTCGTGAAAGTTGCCGACGGCCTTGAAGGCTTGGTGCACGTGACTGAATTGTCATGGACCGAGCGCGTGAATCATCCCTCGGATGTGTTGACCGTGGGTCAAGTAGTGGAAGTGAAGGTCGGCAGCGTCGATCTGCTTCAACGCCGTTTGAGCCTGAGCATCAAACAACTGCACGAAAACCCATGGCAGACCTTCGCCGCAACCCATAAACCGGGTGATCGCGTAACAGGCAAGATCGTCAATGTTGTCGACTTCGGCGCATTCATCGAAATCACGCCTGGAATCGATGGATTGATCCATGTTTCGGACGTGTCTTGGAGCGAGCGCGTCGACAAGTCGTCCGACTTCTTCAAAGCCGGCGAGGAAATCGAAGCGGTGATTATCGATCTTGACGTCGAAGCCGGCCGACTTGGCTTGGGCATCAAACAATTGACTTCGGATCCGTGGGACTTGGCGGTGGCCATCGCAGTTCCCGG
>JBBKVQ010000517.1:0-13456 GCA_037968515.1 Bradymonadaceae bacterium | reverse complement strand
CAACTCTTCGGGCGAAAGCTCTGCGGTGTAGGTCGGTTTAGCAAACGTGAGGTGACGCCTGACGCCTTCGGACTCCTCGAGTTCGAGCGTGAGGACGACGTTGTCTTTTCCGCGAATGGTGCATTTTTTGAAGATCGAATTTTGTGCTCGACTTACGAGCGTCACAAACCAGAACCCGTCCTCGTTGCGGACGCTCACGTCGAAGTCTTGGTCGAGCTTCTGCGAGTCCGTCACCAAAGTACGCCAAAGCAACATCGCCGAAACCACTTGCGGCGCCGTTTTTTTGTCGACACTAAAGGTCCCAGCTTCGTCTTTGACGGTGATTTTATTGCCGTCAAAAACGGCCACGGATGCCACGGGGTTGCGCACCGTTCGAATCAGCCCCTTTTGGGGGTGAACAACCAGTTTGCCGTTGGATTTTAGCGGCTTTTTTAGAAACGGAAGGTACACCAGTTCGTCATATTCGACGCGCAAGACCTCTTTGGAGCGCAACGACTTCAACAGCGTTTCAGCTTCAGTTGGCTTGTCTTGAGCCATCGCCGGGGAGCCCAGCAACGAGACCCCCATTAAGATACACAACAACCGAGCTACAATTTTAAGCTTCATGAGACCTCCCCTATTCGTTCAGCAATTTCCGCAGGAACCTGTCGCAGGAATTCAAGGTTTTCATCCACACAGACCAAGCTGGTTCTCCCGCGGGCGACAACTTTTCCGGTCGTTTCATTGGTCACCAAATACCCAATGACGATTTGATGGTTGATGGACTCAAAAAAAGCCTCAATACGGAGCATGTCGGCGTAATGTGAGGGCGCGACGTGACGGCAGCGCGACTCAGAAACGACCATGCCATAACCCAGATTAATCACATCATCGACGTCGAGTTGATGGCGGCGCATGAGCACTGTTCGGGCAAACTCAAAATAGCGAATATAGTGCCCGTGCCACAAAATATTGGCGCGGTCCACGTCGTGAAACGGCACCTCAAAATGAACATGCGCCCTGTGTTTTTCGTTCATAAAACCCCCAAAGTCAGAGTTTTAAGTAGGTCGCCATTCATGCGTTCAAGAACATTGTAAATATCGAGGTCAAACCGACGGTCGACATCCGCAAAAGCCGCCGTGGTTCTGACCGCATCGCGAAACGCCTGTGACATCGCCGTCGTGTCGTTTTCGGCGCGCAAATCCACGGCTTGGGCGAGCGCGATGACTAGGATGGCAGTGATCTGCTCGGTGAGCTGAAGGATTCGGATCGCATCGCGCGACGCAATGGTCCCCATCGACACTTTGTCTTGGTTATGGCTCTCGGTGCTTCGACTAAAAGACGTCGCCGGCATCGTGAGTTTAAGCGCCTCTGCGGCAAGGGCCGAGGTCGCAATCGACATGGCCTTGAACCCATGTCGCGTGTCACCCGACCCCGCCTGAAGTGGCGGCATGAGGTTGCGAGGTAAGAGGTTGCCGTCGGCCATCGTCGGGCCGCACAGCAGCTGCATCTGACGGTCCAGCAAATCCGCCACGCTTGCGACGCTAGTCTTCAGCATGTCCATGGCCATCGCGATGTGCCCGCCATAAAAATTGCCGCCATGCAAAACGACACCTTTTTCGCTGTCAAAAAGTGGATTATCCGAAGAGCCGTTCAGCTCGGTCTCGACCCACAAGGTCGCCGGCTCCAAGGTGTCCTCGAGGACACCGATGATCTGGGGCGCACAACGGATCGAATACACGCTCTGCAGCTGGGCGGGGTTAACATGACTGTCTGGGTCGTAGTTCAACCATTTGGCAATTCTGGCCGCTGTTTTAACTTGCCCAGCGTGGGGTTTACCCTCGTGAATCCGAGCGTCAAAATGAGCCGCGTTCCCATCACACACATCACATAAAACGCCCGTCAGATACGAGGTCAACTCGCCCAAACGACGAGCTCGGTGAATTGCTAGCGCCGCAAGCCCAGTCATTGCGCTTGTTCCATTCATGATCGCGAGGCTTTCTTTGGGGCCTATGGCAAAGGGCTCCAGGCCGAGTTCGGCGAACACCTCCGCCGTCGGACGCAAGACGCCTTTCCAGAGAACCTCCCTGTCGCCCGCAATGACCGCCGCCAAATACGACAGCGGAGTAAGGTCACCGCTGGCGCCCACTGACCCTTCCGATGGGATGGCCGGCACGACGTCGTTTGCTAGGAGCCAGACGATCCGGTCCAAGAGTTCCCATCTGACCGCAGAGCGCGGAGAACACAAGGACTGAAGCCGACACGCGCTTATCGCCGCGGATTCCTCGGCATCAAAAAGTCGCCCGGTCCCGCACCCATGAAAGCGGATCAGATTCTGCGCCAACTCAGCAGCTTCGGCGGAACCCACCTTCATGCGAATATTTTCGCCAAATCCCGTCGTGACCCCATAGATCCGCTCGTTTTTATCGATCAATGACTCGAATAATAACCGACTATTTTCCAGGCTCTCGCGAAACGAAGCAGAATCGTTCAAAACAGGCGTGTAGCGCCGCTGAGCAACTCCGACGATATCGTCGATCGTCAACGCGGACGGTCCAAATACAACAGACTTCATTTGTCCACCACTTGCTCAAGCGACCCCGGGTCCGAGGGCACCCAAAAATCAAAAAAGTTAAACCAATTATCCGGTGCTTTATGGCAGTAGTGTGCGAGTCGATCCGCATACTTTTGAGCCAATTCCTGGAGCATTTCTTTTTTTGCGCGGCCGCCAGGAAGTTGGATTTTCTCCTCGAACTGTTCACAAAAAACGTCGTATCTATTGCCGCCTCGATAAAGTCCAAACACCAGATAGACGGGGCATCCTAGGACCGACGCCAATACAAATCCACCGGTCGAAATATTAATCTTCCCGCCTAAAAAGTCGACTTGAGCCGATTGTGATCCCGGCGCCACGCGGTCCACCAAAAGCGCCGCAAACTCGCCACTTTGAATACGTTCTTTGATCGCAAAAACAGCCGAAATTCGATCTTTGGACATATCGATGGTACGCAGCGCTTGGGTTCCCCCAAAACGCTGCAAGACATGGTTTATGACCTTGGAGTTTGCGTTGTACATCACCGCGTTGATTCGGTAGTTCCGCAACTCGCCCGCGCCGCTCATAGCGGCAAAAGACCCCAGATGCGCGCCGAGCAAGAGGCCACCTTCTTGCTTGGCAGATCGCTCCGCTAGAATCTGCGAGCCGGTTCGATAAATCTCGAAAGCTTGGTTTTTTCCGACGACAAAAAACAAGCGATCTAGGGCGACCTGGGCAAACCGAAGAATATTTCGAAACACCTCGGAACGAGTGGGTTCGCGGCCCAGAAGGCGACGGTGAAATTCCCGAGAAGCCCGCCGAGCCTTTCCGCCAAAAACATAATAGTAGAAAGCGATGGGTCCCAAAAAAAGCCGCGGCAACCACCGCCCACCAACCGTGGCGGCCCACGCCAAAAAATACATCCCAAGCGCCCCGCCGCGCTCTGGCACGCTCAACCAACCAGAGTCTTGGTTTTCTTTGGGTGCAAGCTCGGTATTAGTCATGGCTCAGCTCCCGCGTCTTTTTGCGACGAAGTAGCCACGGAATCATCGAAAACACCAAGCGGGTGTGAATCATTGAAATCGCGACGTTATCCCAAAAGAGGCGAAAGTTAGACAAGCCGCCTTCCGACGCGTCTAGGTACCGAACTTTGATCGGCAAATTGACGACTGGCACTCCGTCTCGCACCATTTTTACGGCGATTTCGATGTCAAAGTCCATCCGATCTCCGCGGGCGTCAGCCGAAATCGCATCGCTCAATGGATACACCCGAAACCCACACATAGGGTCGACGACTTTGCGACCCAACGTCTCGATATGGGTCCAAAAAAGCGTGATATTTCGCCCAATACGACGGCCCAAAGGCGCCGAATCATCGAAGATGGGATGTCCTAGGATCAGGCTTTGTGGGGATTTCCTGCTGACCGCGCAGAAAGGAGCGATCTGTTCTAGATCATGCTGACCATCGGCATCAACTTGAATGGCGTGAGTAAAACCCGCTGCGAATGCGGCCCTAAATCCGGACTTCACAGCGGCGCCTTTGCCGCCATTTTGTTCGCGCGTCACGATATGAAACTCGTCGGCCTCTAAGATTGCGATCTCGGCCGCAGTTTCGGGATTGCTGCCATCGTCGACGATAAAGACATCGGCCACGTCTACGCGTGCACGCCGAGCCACACGCTGGATGGTCGCGACGTTGTTATAACACGGGATGATGCAGCAGATTCGGTAGTTATCACTCAAAATAAACCATATCTCCGCTCGTGTTTATCTGGCCTTTTGACTCGATTTTGAATGCGACGATACCACCCTGTCGCACGATAGTTGTCGTACCATTTGTATTGGGATAAATCGGCGCCCGGAATTTCAACCGATCGAATCGAATGGGATGTTTAAGCTCTTCCCATATCGCTGAAATCTGCTGCTCCACAAATTTCATCTGAGCGATTCCCGCAAGGATCGGAAACCCGTCAAAATGCCCCTCAAAATAAGCACAGCTTTCGTGAACAAGAAACTCGAGCTCAAAGTGGTCGTCGGAATCCTGTCGAGCCGAGAGGACCTCAATCCCACGGTCCTTGGCGGTTAGCAGTTCTTCAAGGCTCTTTCGCGACACTTTTCCCAGGTCGGTATAAGGCAGTTGTTCGACCAAATGAATGCGCGGAATTGTGACCGGATCGAATTTCGACAACAGGCTCTTTCTGAGGTCTGAAGCGGTTGTCTCTGCACTCACGACCACAAACGCGTGCAACCTTGTACGCGGGTTTTCTTCGACAAAAACTGCACAAGCCCGAACATCTGGGTGGACCAACAGCAGTTCTTCTATGGCGTCCAGCGACACCCGCTTTGCGCCCACCTTTACGATATCGTCTGAGCGTCCAAGGTCGCGGAATTTTTGGTTCTCAATTTCCACACGATCCTGACACTCCCAAAACTCGCTCGGATTTTCTAAAAATGGGGAATTCACCAATAGATTCCCTTGCTGATTGGTGTCGATTACGACGGGCTCAAACGGTGTCCATAGGTCGGAGTCCTCGCGAAACGCGATTCCTCCTGTTTCCGTCGAGCCAAAGATTTCGGCCACCCGAAGGCCATGTTTTTCTAGGGCCACGCGCGCATCTGGACGGAGTCGAGCGCCAGATGAAAAAACAATTCGAACGTCGGGCATGTTCTCTGCGGCAGATAGCGCATGCAGTTGCCCGGGAGTGCTGACCAAGACCGTGGCGCCCGAGCGACCAGACACCTCGTGAATCGACGCGGGGTATTGCGGGCGTTCATCGACCACAAAACAGCCGCTGAGATGCGGAATCATAACCGAAAACAGAAAACCGTAGACATGACGCGCTGGGATCCCGCTAAGCACGACGTCGTCTTCGGAGATCGAAAAATGTTTCGTTAAACATTTTCCTTCGCCAAATAACTGGCGTTTGTTCTTCGAGACTCGAAGGGGCTCACCCGTGCTCCCCGATGTGTAAAACTCGACCAACACATCCGTGGTCGAGACGTTGAATGGGGATTCAATCGGGTCGGGGTCACGCTCTTCACCAGACAGTGCCAACAGGTTGCGCGATTCCGTAAGTTCGGCCAACACACCAGGTTGGTCGGTCGGCGCGAACACCAATCGGCGGCCCTCCGCCCAGGCGGCCCAAGCCAGAACGGCAGTCGGGAAGGCGTCGACCGAAGTCGCCAGAACGTGTTTTTCACCGCGGCGTATGACCGAGCGCAACTCCGCAACACGCCTTGCGAAAGCGCCCTCGGGGTCTTTTTGGACATCAAATCTAATCAGGCGTGACATGACTCTTCCGTATGGGCAAGAGGCGCTTCAGAAACCGATCATGGGCACGGTCGGTAAATTCCTGAAAACGGTAACGGCGCACTAAAAACTCACTCACGAACAAGAACCCCATCACGCCGTAATTAATCGGCCCCGTGTAGAGGGCCCACCATTCCAGGGGAGCCCAACATAAGCCGAAAGAAACGGCGGCATTTATGATAAAAAAACCACACCAAATCAATGTAAACTGGCGGCAATGAGCCTGTTCAGCCGGATTGAGGTTGGGATTTATCATGCGTGCAAATCGCTCGATCATTGGCACGGTTCGCAGGGTACTCCCAAAAACTAGCAACATCCCCAAGTTAATCATCGTGGGCATCATGCGTAGCGCGACGTCACTGTCCAACCACGCCGCAAGGCCTGCGGGTACGAGCAGAGCCAAGAGCAGCCAGCCTTGAGACGAGCTGCCTCCGAGCGCAAATCGCGCGAGCACCACAACGAGCAAAGCGATCGCGATCTGCTGCACCGAGAAGTACATTGACCCGAAAAATACGATCAGCGGATAGGAGACTCCGGTAATGATCATCAGGCCGCGGGCCACGGCGGCCCTGCTCACGGACGGCCAAAGATCAGCGACGTGCTCACGCCACCGAAGGCAAAATTATTGTTCATCACCAAGTTGACGGGCATCTCTTGAGTCGCAAGCACGTAATTAATATCCGCGCATTCGGGGTCGACGTGCTCAAGATTATAATTCTGGGGCACAAAACCTTCGTTCAATGCGATGAGTGAAATTACGGATTCCAGCGAGCCTGCTGCTCCCAAGGTGTGCCCTGTGATGCCTTTTGTGGAGCTGACCGGAGTCTTGCTGCCCATCGAGCTCAAGGTCGCGTGGCTCTCCATGATGTCGCCAACATGAGTGCCTGTTGCGTGAGCGTTAATGTAGTCGATGGCGCCGGCATCAAGCTTTGCGTCGTTCAGCGCTGTGGTCATGGCCGAAGCCATCCCGTCCTTGTTAGGAGACGTCATGTGCTCACCGTCGCACGTGGTGCCGTACCCGACGACCTCGCCGTGAATTCGAGCCCCGCGGGCCTTGGCGTGTTCCCACTCCTCTAAGATTAATGTCGCAGCGCCCTCACCGACCACCAGCCCGTCGCGATCGCGGTCGAACGGCCGTGGGGTCATGTTGGGCTGATCGTTGAATAGCGTCGAGGTGGCGCGCAGCAAATCAAAAACGCCGGCGTGGGTGTAGTGGAGTTCCTCGGCGCCGCCCGTAATCATGATGTCCTGCAGTCCGTATTTGATCGCCTCATAGCCATACCCCACTCCCTGAGACCCACTTGTGCACGCGGAACACGTCGTAATGACCCGTCCACGAACACCAAAAAAGGTCCCCAAATTCACAGCGCAAGTGTGGGACATAAATTTGATGTAATTCGTGGGACGGATGCCGCGGAAACCACCGCCTGCCTCAGCCATACGATTTGTGAAGTCGTGGAGCGCCGAAGAGCTGCCCTGTGTCGACCCGTACGAGATACCGCAGCGCGTTGATTTCCAGTGGTTCGGCGACAGACCGGAATCGTCCAACGCCAGCTGCGACGCGCGAACAGCCAACTGTCCGACTCGCCCCATGGTTCTGGTGTCCTTCAGCGAAAAACCAAAATCTTGTTCTGCGATCGACGCGCCTAGAAACGTGTGGAGGCCCTCAATTCCACGCCAATCCTCTTGTACTTTGATGCCAGTTTTCGCCGACCGCAGGGCCGCAGAGACCTCCGCAACCGTGGACCCGATCGGGGATAGAACACCCATCCCGGTTATCGCCACTCGTCTGCTCATGCCATACCTCCGTTCACCCCGATCACCTGTCCGGTCACGTAGCTTGCGTCTTCGCTGCATAAAAACGCGACCACTTTTGCGACTTCTTCTGCGGTCCCAAACCTTTGCATCGGGATCATCGGTAACACGCGGTCCCGTGGAACGGCATCGGTCATATCAGTCTCGATCAGGCCTGGCGCAACTACATTGACGGTAACGCCACGCCTTGCAACCTCTTTTGCCAGTGCTTTCGACGCCCCAATCAGGCCAGCTTTAGCCGCCGAATAGTTGACCTGTCCGCGATTTCCTACCACCCCCGACACCGACGAGATCGTCACGATACGGCCCCATCGCTGTTGGACCATCGGCATCACCGAAGGTTGCGTCACATGGTAAAACCCATTCAATGAAGTCTGTATCACAGCGTCCCAACTATCGGGGGTTGTCGACGCAAACAGACCGTCCGCCGCGATTCCGGCGTTATTGACCAAGATAGAAAGAGGCCCTTCCGACAGGATTTTATCCATGGCCGCTTTGGAGGCCTCCCGGTCAGCAACGTCGAATTTGGCCAACGAGAAACTACTGCCTAGAGCCTCGATCTGTGTCGCCACTTGTTGGGCGGCCTCGTCGTCCGAACGGTAATTCAGAATAATATGTCGGCCGCTCACACGAGCCAGTTCAATGGCGATCGCAGCCCCAATTCCGCGGCTCGCTCCGGTTATCAGTGCTCTCATTCTCCAACTCCTTTTAGCTTCCCCTGATACACATTCAGAACAGCCGTCGCCACCCTTAGACCTTGGGTCGCGACCGTGCATTCAAACGACGCGAGACTTGTACCTCCGTCGCGCACTGTCGTAGCGGTAACCTCGACCTCAGTGTCGATTTCGAGCCAAGGCATCTGCAGTTCCAGTCGCCTGCAAGAGATCAAAAACCCCGGAACAATGTCTTCGGCCCTCTGAAGTCGTTGATACCCCGAAAACGCAGCAATGGCCTGAGCCATCCACTCGATGCAAATGCTCGCACCCACGCCGTTTTCTTGAACAAAACGCTGTCCGGCGCTCACCCGAGTCGCGCAAAGGATTCCATCGTCCCAAATGTCGATGACACGCTCCAAGAGAATGCTCGGCCCAGTGTGGGGAATCAGGTCTCCGATCGGTATCTCTATTTGCAACGAACGATCCATGATCCACCAAGGGTATGGCTTGCAAATTGGGTAAAATCGCCCGCCGATGCCGTGTCGCTCCAGTCGATGATGATCTGAAGGTTTGCGGCTGGATTACCGCGTAAATTGTCGCCTAGCGGGTTCTCGAAGGGCTCGTCGGACAGTTCCACGACCAACTGCCGGGGGTCACTATCAGTGAGCTGGAGCGCGGCAGCGTACGGCTCAAAGGGTTCGGCGCCAAACGCCCGCGGCCACGTCTCCTCGCTGATGACCACCAACACCTCACCCACACTCTTCGCGAGGTCCAACGCTTCGATCATAACTACGGCGCTTAGATCTTGATTTGCTGACACCGCCGTGACTATCCCCGTATGCTGATTTGAAACGCCAAGGGCTGAGATCGGCGCATGGTGAACAGAGCCCGAAAACTGAATCGGTGAGAGGCCCAGTTCATCCTTCGACAACTCGTCGAGCAACAAAAAGACGACCGAGACGCTGCCAAGGCAAGAGCCGTACACGATTGGCACCGTCTTAGAAAAAGCGCCTAATTCTTCGATAACATGGGCGCAATATTTGGTCATTTCATCTGCGCGACGAGCCGCGGAGCGCGACAATAGAGTGGAGGCCGGCAGGTCACCGCGAGACCCCCACCACGAGCTGCTGCAATCAATCCAACTCATTTGCATCTCTCGACGATGACGGTCGCGTTGTTGCCGCCAAACGCAAAACTATTCGACGCCACAAAATTTCCACTGATCGAGCGTGCGCTCGCCTCAGCGCGCACGCGCATGCTGGGATCAAGGTCGTGGAGTCCCACGGTTGCTGGTAGGCATTGCCTCTTAAGACTCTCGACCGAGAGTATCGCGTTCAATGCGCCACACGCTCCCAAAGTGTGGCCGGTCGCGCCTTTCGTCGAAACAACGCTTTTCCAATCGCCAAACACCGCCGCGATCGCGTTGCTCTCTGCGCGGTCATTTTCGATCGTCCCCGTGCCGTGTGTATGAATGCCGGCAACCTCGGCCGGCGTGATTCCCGCGTCCTCGAGCGCCGCACGCATGGCGATCACGGCCCCCGCGCCATCCGCCGGCGGGCGAGTCATGTGATATCCGTCTGACGATGCACCAAAGCCTCTCAGCCGGAATTCGGCGTTAGCGTCGCCCTTCTCCAGTAGAATCGCGGCGCCCGCTTCGCCAATATTGATGCCGTCGCGCGCGCTATCAAATGGATGGCACATGGACTTTGCCAACAGCCCCAGCCCGTGGAAGCCTTGAAGTGTCAGCTCACACAGCGTATCCACACCCACGGCCAACACAGCATCCACTCGACCGCCTTTGATCATTCGCGCGGCCGAACCCAAGATATGCGAGCTAGAGCTGCAGGCGGTGGATATCGCGTACGCCGGGCCACCCAAACCAAGGCAGCGCTGCAGTACCTGCGGCACCGCACCAAAGCTATGGCGAGTGAATGCGCTCCCAACCAAAGTCGAGGCGGTGTCGCTGGTCCCAGCAATGTAATGGTTTTCCACCCATTCGATGCCGCCTGTGCTGGTCCCAATCAACACAGCAACACGCGTCGGCCCCCATTTTTCTATGGCGTGCTTGATGGACACCGAGATCTGTAGAGCAGTCTGCAGCGCAAGCCTCGCCTGGCGAGTATCGAACTCGGCCAACAAATCAGGCAATGGCGCTAGGGGCTCCACTACGCGACCGACAAAACGCCCGTCGTGCTGGGTCAACCCCGACTCGCCCGCAAAGATTCTGTCCGTAGCGGTCTTAGTGGTTCGGCCAGTGGCGCAGATCACCGCGTAGTCAGTGATCGAAACGCCTTTCATTTGGCTGCGGTGGCTGAAGCGGTTGTGCCGTCGGTCAATTCGGTGACAACTCGCACTACGTCACCAATCGTGCGCAATTCCATCAGACGGTCATCTGGAATGCGCGCGCCCAGCTTGTCCTGAAGGCGCACCACCAAATCAAGGGCGTCCAGCGAATCTAGATCAAGATCCTCCACCAACTTGGTGTCGTTATCCAAGGTATCCACAGACATCCCGAACATTTCACTCAGCCCATTCGTGATCTCTTGGAAAGCCCGCTCCTCCGCCGTCGGAGCAGCCGCGGTCGCCTCTACCTCGCGATTCGCTTCAACATGGCGGGCGAGCGCCCGCAACGAAGCAAAATGAACCACGTTTTCTTCGCTCCCGTCTTTGAATTCAACGCCATATTTCCTGCTGATGGCCATCGCCAACTCCAGCAAGTCGATGCTGTCCAGACCGTAGTCCTCGACCAGCGATAACTCGGGCTCCATGGTCTCTGGCGTGAGCCCGGAGAGCATCAGCTTATCGATCGTAAGTGCTGCTATCTCACGTTCCAACGGTATCATCTTGATCCCCTTCCAATGTCTGTAAAGCTAATCGGTATCGGCTTTCCCAATTTTTCGCAACGTTGCGCGCACTATCCACGGCGAACTCACGTTGTCCCTCCCTGAATGGCATAACATGAAGTGAAACCCTACCCTTTTTTGGACACCCGCGAAAGCCTTGATCGCGGCCAAGGTAACGCGGGCGGGCCTGCACGAGCAGCGGAACCAGCGGCACTCCGGCCTGCTCAGCGATTCGAAAAGCGCCACGATGAAACGGAAGCAAACCGTCGGGGTTCGATCTAGACCCCTCGGGAAAAAGAATAAGCGTGGCTCCTTCACGCACCTGCTGAATCGCTTCCTGGATTACCTTGGCACCACGACCCGCCGACGCATCGGACCATAGGAAACCACAACACCAAGACAGCGGGCCTAAGAGCGGATTGAAGTAGATTCGGCGATGCACCACGATCGTTCCATGGCCAATGATCGAGGTGATGAGCACGATGTCCAACAAAGTTGGATGGTTCGCGATTACCACTGACGGTTTATCAAAACTGGAACCCGATAATGTTTGCCCGTCTCGGGTCTTAAACCCCACAGCATAAAGGAAGGTCGAAAGCCACCACATGAAGAACTTAAAAGACTGCGCAACAATCCGCTGACAACGGGCCCTGCCCTTGACTCTATCCCACGAAACGAGGCGAACTAGGGGTAACAAAACCCACCCAAGAACCGCGCCTCCAGAATAGAAGAACAAAAAACCTGTTGCTGTGAATAATAATCTAAACATTAATTGCGTCAGACTGGGAAATTCGAAAATCAGATAACAGTTTAAGTGGCTAAAATACAAGCCAAAGCGCCCGTTCGCAACACTTAGAAGCCTGCTTGAAATCGTTCGATTACAAACCACAGTTCGGGACGCCGGGGCGCCAGACGAAGCCAGCATTGCCCCGCTTGCGTTCGTACGGCATATTGCCGCCGCCCGAGGAGATCGACATGGAAGAAGAAGAAGCATTTATCGAAAGCCAACCCGAGCCATGGGAGTGGTGGACCATGCTTGCCGTTTGTCTTCTTGGCCTGCTCGTCATCACTTATGCCGTGGCTTTCATGGGGCTGGGCGCCGTTAGTCTGTATGCGCACGGGTTGGGTATTCCTGCCTTGGGCCTGCTGACTGTGCCTCTGATGTTCATGGGTTTGCTGCGCACGGTTTTCCGGCCGCCGGCAATTCGTCGAAGCCGGACCATCGCGTTTGGCGCACTGATTATCGTGGGGTTTCTTGGAAACACCCATTTGTTTCCTGCACCCACATCGACTGCCGACTGGAAATCGCAGCACACCTATCGCCTTCCCGTTAATGGCGAATGGGTGACCCTTGCTGGCGGCAACGATATGGACACCAATTACCACAGCACCACGGCGGCCTACCGCTGGGGTTATGATTTTGGGAAGCTCCAAGACGGCAAGAAATTCAAGTTAGACGGTGGAAAGGTCGAAGACTATTTCGCCTTTGGCCAGCCAGTGGTCGCCCCGGTTGACGGCAAAGTTATTGCCGTCGAAACCGGCCTGAGCGATGGCGCGCCCGGACAGCAGGACACCGCCGCGCTGGGTAATTTCATCATCATCGAAGTCGAACCCGATGAATTTGTGTTCTTGGCACACCTGAAGAGCGATTCAGTGGCCGTTCGTGTGGGCGAGTTGGTCAAATCGGGTCAGGTCATCGCAGCCGTGGGCAATTCTGGACGAACCATTGAACCCCACCTGCATATGCACCTTCAAAACACTGCCGAGTTCCCGTTTGCTGAGTCATTGCCGCTCCGATTTTCGAACTACCTCGCCAATGGAAAACCGGTAAAGCTTGGCATGCCCGCAGGAAGTCAGGATTGGGACGCGCCTGATGGCGACCTGGTTACGCAAGAGCCTGTACAGTAGGCTCGGAATTCTCTACTAATAGCGCCATCTCCCGCTGCGGATTCACCATGTCTGAGTTACGATCACGGCTTGAAAAAGTCGAACGAACCACTGTTATCAACGATTGTGTCCGGCTGATCGACGACGAAGTCGGAAGCAAGGGCGGATTGTCCGGCATGGCGCTCAAGGGTGGCTACAAAGTCATCAAGAAGCTCAAAGATGGCCGAATGATTAACCTTGCCGTCGATAAACTTCTGGACGAGTTCGCGGACGCCATGTCACCGGTCTACGAGGAGTTTTTGGCCGATAAAGGCGCCAAAAAGTTCGATTCCTACGTGATCAAACATGGCACCCGCGCTTCGAATGCGCTGCTTGGCATCACCGACGCAAAAGCCGCGAGAGCCGAGAGTAAAATCATCAAGTCGACCTACGA
>JBBKVQ010000516.1:0-10136 GCA_037968515.1 Bradymonadaceae bacterium | reverse complement strand
GAGTTTTCGCAATCCCCGGATTAGGGCCCAGGAGGCACTATGTTTGGTCTAGGAACCCCAGAACTCTTAATCATCCTCGTACTCGTGATCATGGTTTTCGGTGTCGGCAAATTGCCCATGGTTGCAAAGCAGCTGGGCGGTGGTGTCCGCGGCTTTCAGAAGTCGTTACGCGGCGACGATGACGAGGACGAAGACGAGTCCGAGAAAGAAAAAACTAAATCTGAAAAAGTAGACGACAAAGAATGATTCGCAGCATGACCGGTTTTGGGGCGGCACAACTCAGCGTCAGCGGTTGGTCCGTGACCGTCGAGTGCCGAAGCGTTAATCAAAAAGCGCTTGAGATTAAGACCTACTTACCTCGCAGCTTGTCGGAACTCGAGCCAGTCGTTCAGAACCTCGTGAAAGACGCGATCAGCCGCGGGCGCGTTGACGTTCGGGTTGAGATTCAACGCGATGCCTCAAGTGATATTGCTGTCGTCAATGTCGCAAAGTTCACTGAAGTAGCCCGCCAACTTCAAGCGCTCGCAGCAGAGCTCGGACTTGCAGGGGTTACGACCTCCGACGTGCTTTCGTTCCGAGATGTATTGGCCGCGTCGGATACTTCGGAAGAACTCGACCCGGCTCCCGTGGCACAAACCATGCGAGACGCGCTGGCGCAATTAGTTGCAGCGCGTGAAGAAGAGGGCAACAAACTGGCAACGACCATGCGCAGGCTTGTTGCCGCTGTTCAAAACGAAGTCGATTCGGTGGAAAAAACCCTCGGCGTCGTGGTCGACGAATTCCGGACTCGCCTGGAGACCCGTGTCACCGATGCCCTCGCCAAATTTGGCGTTTCCGAAATCGACGAACAGCGTCTGATTCAGGAAGTCGTGATCTACGCCGATCGAAGCGATATCGCCGAGGAAATCCAGAGGACGCGGTCTCACCTTTTGAAGCTGCTCGACTTGCTTGAGTCGGCATCAGATGAACCGTGCGGCAAACGAATGGATTTTTACCTTCAAGAACTCTTTCGCGAAGCCAATACCATGGGTTCGAAGAGTTCCGCCGTGGAACTTACCGACTCAGTCGTTCGCATCAAAGCCGCGATCGAACAAATGCGCGAACAGGCCGCAAACATCGAGTAGCATCTTGAGAGAAGGACTTTTATTTATCGTGTGTGGGCCGTCAGGCGTTGGGAAAACTACCCTTTGCGGGCATCTACTCGACGCGCATCCTACTCTCAAGTTAAGTGTCAGCTACACCACACGACCGCCTCGAGGCAGTGAGCGCGACGGTATCGCCTATCATTTTGTGACCATGGCCGATTTCAATGCGATGTCGGAATCAAACACCTTTGCTGAGTCGGCAGAAGTCCACGGAAACCAATACGGGACCAGCGTCGAGGTGATTCAGGCCGCTTGGGCGGGTGGTCACGACGTGCTGTTCGACATCGACTATCAAGGGGCGATGCAGCTGAAGACCCGCTTTGGCGAACGCGCCGTGTCCACGCTGATTATGCCTCCATCGATGAGCGAACTTGAAAGTCGTCTTCGCGGCAGGAATACGGACGGAGAAGCCGTCGTGCAACGGCGCATGGCCGCAGCAAGGCATGAGCTCGAACAGTTCCCGCAATTCGAATATTTGATCGTGAACGACGACCTTGAGTCGGCGAAATCGGCGCTGGACGCGATTTACGAGGCGTCTAGATTTCGTCCTGTGGTGCAGTCTAGCCGGGTACGTTCACTTCTTTCTTCCTGATTTGTTGCCGCCGCCCTAGGGCTTGGCTACGATGCGCATATGGGCTTGGAGTGCCACCTCCCGGGAAGTATCGGTTGATTTCATTTGAAGCGGGGAGTGGCGCCCTAACGGTAGGTCATGGACGCAGCTGAAAAAGAAATTCGAAGAAGGGTCGATGAGATCCTTGAAAAAGTTCAGGCTTATCAGCCGAATGTGAACCGCGACCTAATCATTCGCGCGTTCGATTTTGGCATGATGATGCACGAGGGACAGAAGCGAAAAAGCGGCGAGCCGTATATGTCGCACCCTGTCGAAGTGATGGATATCATTGCCGAACTCCGGCTTGATTCATCCTCATTGGCCGCCGGTCTTTTGCACGATGTTGTCGAAGACACCCAGACCACCGTTGAAGAACTGAAAGATCTTTTTGGCGAGGACGTCGCATTTCTTGTCGACGGCGTGACCAAACTCTCCAAACTTTCGTTTAATACGCGCGAAGAAGCTCAAGCCCAGAACTTTCGCAAGATGATCATTGCGATGTCTCGCGACCTTCGCGTGATTGTGCTGAAGTTGGCAGATCGCCTGCATAATATGCGGACAATGAAGCATATGCCGCCGCATAAAGCCGAGCGGATTTCGCAGGAAACGGTCGATATTTACGCGCCGATCGCCCATCGCTTGGGTATCTCCTGGATTAAGACCGAGCTCGAGGATTTAAGCTTCAGATACCTGTTTCCTGAGGCCTATTTCGATATTTCGGATCAGGTCTCCAAGAAGAAACGGGAGCGCGAAAGCTTCATCCGCGAGGTGATCAAGATCCTCGAAGAGCTGATGCAAGAAAACGAGATCAATTCCGAAATCAACGGTCGACCCAAAAATTTCTGGTCGATCTACCGGAAGATGCAGAAGCAGCAAATCGAGTTTGACCAAGTCTACGACGTCCTGGCGTTCCGCATTATCGTTGACGAAAAGTATCAATGTTATGAAGGCCTCGGTTTGGTTCATAACCTTTGGAAGCCCATTCCTGGGCGCTTCAAAGACTATATCGCGATCCCAAAACCGAACGGCTATCAGTCGCTGCACACGTCTGTTATCGGACCGCAGCAGGAACGCATCGAGATTCAGATTCGCACCGATGGAATGCATCGGGTCGCCGAAGAAGGAATTGCGGCACATTGGCTCTACAAGGAAGGCAAGGCAGTCCCAGATCAGGATGATCAGGCGTTTGCTTGGCTCCATCAGCTCATGGAAGAACATCATGACGCCGATGATCCCCACGAATTCTTGGAATCCGTCAAAATCGACCTCTTTCATGACGAGGTCTACGTCTTCACGCCCCGCGGTGACGTTAAAGGTATCCCGTCTGGATCGACCTGCATCGACTTTGCTTTTGCGATTCATACCGAGGTCGGGCAGCACTGTGTCGGCGCCAAAGTAAACGGTCAGATCGTGCCCCTCAGGCATGTGCTGCAAACCGGTGATATTTGCGAAATCCTGACAAACCCAAATCAGAAGCCGAACAAAGACTGGCTCTCATTTGTGATTACCGGACGCGCGCGAACAAAAATCCGCAATTCTGTCCGCGAGGAACAACGGGAACGAAGTCGTGAGTTAGGGCGCGAGGTCCTTGACCGAGAGCTCAAGCGTTTTGGCACCAACATCAGGGAAGTCGAACGCAATGGGAAGCTCATGGACGCGACGCTTAAGTCGAAGTTCCATAATATCGACGAGATGTTGGCCGATGTCGGTTACGGCAAAACTGCCCCTGAGACCATCATCACCAAGCTCTTCCCGCAGGATCCAACCGAGAAGAAAGAAAGTCGGTTGGACCAGATTATCAGCCGTTTTACAGGTCGCGGCAAAGGCAAGGGTGTCATCATCGATGGCATCGAAGACATCATGGTCACCTACGCCAAATGCTGTAATCCAGTGCCGGGTGATGATGTCGTTGGCTTCATCACGCGTGGGCGTGGACTGTCGGTTCATCGCCGAGACTGCCACAAAATTTCTCACCTCGAAAAAGAGCGAACTTTGCCGGTGTCGTGGGCTTCTCGTGACGTGAAAGACCAGGACAGTGGGCGTCTTGCCGTCAATGTCCGTGTGTTTTGCACCGACAAACCCGGTTTGCTTGCCAATATTTCGCAGTCCTTTTCAGATTCCGGGGTCAATATTGCCCAAGCGCATTGTTTAACCACCGAGGACCAACGCGCGGTCAACACGTTCGAAGTCATGGTTCAGGACCTCGATCAGTTGCAGAAAGCCATGAAGAAGATTCGCCAAATCAAGGGTGTTTACCGAGTTGAGCGCGCCTGAGCCAAGCTCCAAGGCCATCATGTTACAGACATTCGTTGATAAGTTTCTGGATTATCTGCGTGTTGAACGTGGGGCGAGTCAGCAGACTCTGAGGGCCTACACCAACGACCTTGGCCAGTTCATGACTTTTCTTGAGGAGTCAGAATTCGCCGGCGAACATCCACGCGATATCAAGCTGGAACACTTTCGGAGATTCATCGCCGAACGGTTCGAAGAAAACGCGTCAGCGTCGCTCGCCCGCAAAATATCCGCGCTTCGCTCCATGTGGAAATTTCTATTGCGCCGTCGCTATATCGACGAAAATCCGGCCGAACTCCTCAGCACTCCTAAAGTTTCGCAGCCCCTTCGGAATTATCTTACCGTAGATGAAGTGTTCCACTTGCTAGAAGGTCATCAAGCAGATGGAGTCCTTGGACTCAGGGATATGGCAATGTGGGAGGTAGCGTACGGCAGTGGGGTGCGAGTCTCGGAGCTCGTGGGGTTGAGTCTCGGTAGCCTCGATTTGGACGAGGGCTGGATTCGAGTGATCGGAAAAGGGGACAAAGAGCGTATGGTTCCGCTTGGGAGAAAGGCAGTGAAAGCCTTGGGGCCGTACTTGTCGCGTCGACATGAGCTTGTGACCGAAAGCAGTGACGAGCCCGCGCTTTTCCTGAACTTCCGTGGCGGAAGGTTGACTTCGCGAAGTGTACAGCGACTTCTGGACCAACATCTGCTGCGGGCGGGGCTGGACACCAGCATCACTCCACACGGGTTACGACATAGTTTTGCGACACACTTGCTTGATGCAGGGGCCGACTTGCGTGGCATCCAAGAGATGATGGGACATTCGAGTCTTTCTACGACCCAGCGTTATACTCATGTGTCGGTCGACCGACTGATGCAGGTGTATGATGCGACCCATCCGCGGGCCAAAAAGAAGAAGGAGCCTAAGTCATGACAACGATTTTGAGTGTACGCCGCGATGGGCACGTCGTTTTGGCGGGAGACGGCCAAGTGACGTTTGGGGAGCGCGTCGTTTTGAAATCATCGGCTACAAAAGTCCGCAGGATTCATAACGGCAGCGTGATTTGTGGATTTGCGGGTTCGACTGCCGATGCCATGACGCTTTTTGAGGCCCTGGAAGGCAAACTAGAAAAACACAACGGTCAGCTGATGCGAGCCGCGGTAGAGCTTGCGAAGGACTGGCGCACAGACCGCACCTTGCGAAAGTTGGAGGCCGTTCTGATCGCGGCTGATGCAAGTCGTACGTTTCTCATTTCGGGGAACGGTGATGTCATCGAGCCCGAAGAGGGTGTGATTGCGATTGGCAGCGGTGGCGATTTCGCTCTGGCTGCGGCGCGAGCCCTGATGCGGAACACGGACTATGATGCCCGAAAGATCGCCGAAAAAGCGATGGCTATCGCCGAGGAGATGTGCGTTTTCACCAATGATATTGTTACCTATGAAGAGATCGAGAGGCCATAATGCCATTTGATAATCCCCAGGTTCCTCTGACTCCAAGAGCGGTCGTCGAGCATCTAGATGGCTACATCATTGGCCAGAATGCAGCCAAACGCGCCGTGGCCATAGCGCTCAGAAACCGTTGGCGACGCACCCAGGTTCCTGACGAGTTGCGCGACGAGATTGCACCCAAGAATATTTTGATGATCGGACCCACCGGCGTGGGTAAAACCGAAATCGCTCGTCGACTCGCCAAGCTTGCCGGTGCGCCATTCGTGAAGGTCGAGGCCTCCAAATTTACGGAAGTCGGCTACGTTGGGCGCGATGTTGAATCCATGGTGCGTGACCTGGTCGAGATCTCGATCGATTTGGTCAAAGCGCAAGCCGAGGCCAAGCTTGAACCCCGAATCAGGGAGGTCGTCGAGCGACGCATTCTCGACCTCTTAGACCTGCGCTCCAACGGCGAAAGGCGTGCCTTGGACGGAAGTGATGACGAACGGGCCACCTATGTGGTGGGTCATGACGGCAGCGTGCACGCCGAATCGTCCAAAGAAAAATCTCATGTTCAACGCCTAAGGCTTGGCGAGTACGACGATGAGCTTGTCGAACTTGAACTCACCGAAACCAACACACAACCCTGGTCTCCGTCCCCAGATGCAAGTCCCGAGATGACCACCATTTTTGAGTCGATGTTTCCACGTCGACGCAAAAAGAAAAAAATGCGGGTTCGCGACGGGTATCGAGCGTTGATGAGGGAGGAAGCAAGTCGTTTCATCGACAACGATAAGGTCATTGAAGTCGCGATCGAACGCGCCCAAGAGATGGGGATCATCTTCATCGACGAGATCGATAAAGTGGCAGGTGGTGGGCGAACAGAGGGACCCGATGTTTCGCGCGAAGGAGTGCAGCGCGACCTGCTTCCCATAGTAGAAGGATCCAACGTCAGCACACGCCACGGGATGGTACGAACTGACCATATTCTGTTTATCGCCGCGGGAGCTTTTCATATGAGCAAGCCGTCGGACTTGATCCCTGAGTTACAGGGCCGTTTTCCGATTCGAGTCGAGTTGGACCGTCTTGGTGAAACCGAGCTACGACGTGTTTTGGTCGAACCCGCGAACGCGCTGACCCGACAATACGCTGAGTTGATGGCGACCGAAGGAGTGGACGTGATATTTGAAGGCGATGGCCTCGATGCCATCGCCAGCATCGCGACGCGAATGAATGACACAGTCGAGAATATCGGCGCGCGACGACTCTATACGGTCATGGAGCGCGTGTTCGAAGATCTTTCGTTTGAGGCACCCGAACGCGGTGGGCATGTGGTACATATTACCGCAAATTATGTTCACGCGCGTCTCGACGACATACTGAAAGACGACGATATTGCGCGATACATCCTCTAGACCCGAGCGGCAAAACCATGACTTCATCGCAGGAACTATTCGAACTCGGCAACGCCCATAATACCCCGTCCTACGGGCCAAGCAGCGCGATCATGGAGCGGGGCGAGGGCGTCACACTTTTTGACCGCGATGGGAACGCCTACCTCGATTTCCTTGCCGGAATCGCCGTGAACTGTCTTGGACATGCACACCCCGACTTGGTGAAGGCGATCCAAGACCAAGCCGCTACGCTGCTGCATGTGTCGAATATGTTCTACACGGAACGCCAGATTCGACTCATGGAACGGCTGACGACGCTCTCCTTTGCGGACCGCGTTTTTCTGTGTAACTCCGGCGCTGAGTCCGTTGAAGCAGCCCTGAAGCTCGCTCGGCGATACCAAAGTGTGGTGGTCGGAAAGCCGAACAAGACCAATATCGTTTCGATGAATCATTCTTTTCATGGCCGCACATTGGCCGCGATCACCGCGACCGGACAGCCCAAATACCACAAGGGTTTTGAGCCCCTGGTTCCGGGCTTCCTTTACGCCGACTTCAACGATCTCGAGAGCGTGCGCAAGTTGGTCGACGAAAACACTGCTGCGGTTATCGTGGAGCCCATTCAAGGGGAAGGCGGCGTCCGCCCCGCGACACAGGAGTTCCTAACAGGCCTTCGTGAACTTTGCGATTCGGTGGGTGCGCTCTTGATTTTTGATGAGGTCCAGACTGGTATTGGTCGAACCGGGACCCTGTTTGCCTATCAACAGTACTGCGTCACCCCTGACATCATCACCCTAGCGAAAGGTCTCGGCGGTGGCGTTCCAATCGGCGCCATGATGGCGTCCGATCGTGTTTTTCAAGGATTCGAGAAAGGAAGCCACGCTAGCACTTTTGGGGGCAACCCACTCGCGTGTGCCGCCGCGTTGACGGTGCTCGAGGTCATTGAGCGAGACGGGCTGCTTGAAAACGTGAAGCAGCGTGGCGAACAGCTGAGCACTGCGTTGCGTAAATTGGCTTCAGATCATCCAACGATCGTGGAAGTCCGGGGGCGTGGTTTGATGGTCGGCATGGAATGCAAGGGCACCGACGCGGGCGAGATTGTGAACGCCTGTCGCGACCATGGATTGCTTGTGAACGTTGCCGGCGGATCGACAATGCGTTTTGTGCCCCCGCTGATTGTGACCGCGCAGGACGTTGAGTCTGCGGTTTCACGTCTGAAAGACGCCCTTGAAGAGTGGGCGGCCAAACAGGCAGCCTGAGCCCGACTTACTTGTCACGGAGAGGGTTCCGAGTTAGGTTGGTCTCGAAAAGACAATCGTTTTATCGCTAAGAAAAAGGGCAGCCCAATTCATATTTGAATCAGGCTGCTTTCCCCATCCCAATGGTGTCGCGTTGCTCGATGACTCGCTGATGCTCGTGCAAAAACAGGACGTGGACTACCGCACCCTTAATGGGTCGCCGAGTCCCGAGGAGTTTTTCCTGCTATCCCGGGTGAAGGGAGCGGTCACTGTGGCACAGGTTTGCTCGGTCTCAGGACTTGGTCGCGAAAAGACCATTGCCGCACTGGAACGCCTGATTCAATACGGTCTATTGGTCCGCGAGGATGGTGAATCTGAGCCGCAGCCTAGGTCACCCTCAGTTACTTCCGTGCCGACTGTTGAGCCCAAACCCGCACCCATCTTGGCTGCGCCCCCTGTAGTCGCCCCAAAACCGCGCGCTCCCGAACCCACGTCAGAACCAGTCGCGATCGATAATGATGACGACTTGTTTGGAACTCCAGCGACGCCCCAGGCGCCGCCGAAAAAGGCGTCCCACAGTTCTTTTGCTTCAGTCGTCGAGTCGGATGCTGCTGATTTGTTTGAGGCTGGCTCGGTCGCCCGAATCGGCAGCACGGCTCGGAAAACAGGGGCCGAATCACAAGCTGCGGTGAATCCGAGCGCTCGGCCAGCGCCAGTCCCAGCGGCCGTCGCTCATGCTGTGCCGGCCATGGTGATCGAAACCACAGCCTACGCTCCAGCTGGTCCTGCCGCTGCGACAGACTACGATGATTTGTTTGGCGGAGACCCCGAGGTCGGGATATCGGTGGAACGGAGCGAGCCGATCGCGATCGCACCACGTGTAAGTCTGTTTGACGAAAGCGATCCGGCGCCGAGCGTTTCATCGGCGCCAGCAAAGGTTGAACGCGATGAGTCTGACTCTGTCTCACGTTTTGCAATCCCATGGGAAGATTTTGTACCCGACCCCGATTTGATGGCGCTCGACGTCGATATTGACGATGATCGAAAGGCCGAAATTCTTCATATGTATGCGAATATCGGGCTGATGACTCACTACGAACTTTTTGGACAAACACCTGACGCGGACCGTAGAGCGTTCAAAAAACCGTATTTTGGGTTGAGCAAGCGCTTTCATCCCGACCTGTTTTTTCGAAAAAATGTTGGGGAGTTTGGTCTTCAAGTCGAGACGATCTTCAAAACCGTCACCAAAGCCTTTCAACTGCTTCAAAATCCGCAAAAAAGAGCTGAGTACGACCGGTCCATTGCTGCGGAAAGTGGTGCTGGACTTGAACGTCCGTCTGAAGTGTCGGAATCTGACCACCCCTCGAAACGCGACGAGGCGTTCCGGGTTCTGACGCGTCGCGGAGAAAAGTTGGAGCAGGCTGGGGCCTACTCAGATGCTGTCGATGAGTACCGCAAGGCTCTCGCACTGAATCGGGACGTGGCTTTAATTCTGCGATGTGCAATTCTACTGCTCCGAGCCGGTTTAAGGCTCGACGAGGCAGCAATGTATGCACGAGCGCTTCTAGCCTATGACCCGAATCATCTGGAAGGTTTGGTTGTGTTGGGTAGTATATACGAACGAAACGAAATGCTTGAGGATGCGTTAGAGTCCTACGAACGTGCAGTGCACGTGTCCAAAGGGGATGCATCGATTCGACTTCACGTCGAACGAATCAAGACAGAGCTAAGTCAACGATGATTTTGTCAATTCTCCGTTAGAATTGAGGAGCGAATTTATGCAGCGGGTAATTGGAATTGACCTCGGCACGACCAACTCGTGTGTCGCTATTGTTGAAGCGGGAATACCTCGTGTGATTTCGAACAAAGGTGGTTACAAAACCACCCCGAGCGTGGTCGCAATCTCGGAGTCGGGCCGTCGTCTCGTTGGGCAAATGGCAAAACGACAAGCGATTACAAACGCTCGCCACACCGTCTACGCATCGAAGCGTTTGATTGGGCGGAAATGGGGATCGCCGGCGGTCGCCCATTGCATCGAAACATGCCC
>JBBKVQ010000515.1:0-2846 GCA_037968515.1 Bradymonadaceae bacterium | reverse complement strand
GCGGCATCGTCGGCTGGAACACCTTTACCGATGGCGGCAGCACGGCTGTCTTCTGCACGTCGAATGGCTGTTTTTGCGCCGTCCAACCCTTGCGTGCCGCGGTCACCCGCCTTGAAGGCAAGTGTCGCGTCTTTCGCTGTTTTTGTGGCCGAGTCGAATCGACCGCTGTCCAAGGATTCGGAGGCTTGTGTCAGCAGCAACTCGCCCTTCTTAAACGAGCCGCTCGCGCTTGCGTTTGGCGTCGAGGCGACAGTCGAGGCGCGGGCCGTTTTGGCTTCATCGATGGCATCTTGGGCAACCGACTTCGCCTGCAGATTTTTCTGCGCATCAGTTTCCGAGGCCTGCCGTTGACGTCGAAGCGCGACATCCGATTCACCGGACTTGCCGATGGAAACATCAAATGCTGAGATCGCCTGCTGAGACAGGTCTAGGCATTGTTGAAAACCACTGGTTTGAAGCTGCTGAAGCGCAGATTCCACCAACACTCGGCCTTGTTCGTAGTCCGAAGTGGCCAGCGTCGGGGCTCCCTTTGCGATGGCTTCGGCTTGTTTCGACCGCGCTTTTGCAAGGGATTCTCGCGCCTGACCTTCTAGTCCAGCGTACCGCTGAAGCTCGGCTGTGGCCGAGTCAAACTGCGCCTGAACTGACAAGAAGTGAGCCAATGCTTGGCTCTCAAGTTCCACGCGAGCCTGCTCTTCAGCAAGGCCAGTTGTGGCATCGGTCATGGCGGCTGATTGGGTGGTCGCCTCTTCAGTAACCGCTAGGTTCCTGGCTGCGCCAAATCGCGCATTGGCTATTTGTGCCAGCAAGTCGGCGCGCTCGTAGTCGCCTTCTCGCAACGCGTCACGAGCTTGGCCCAACGCCTCGATCCCGTCAGCGACGAGTTTCGGCTGTGAGCTTGCGACGTCGGACGCTTTGACTTGTTCAAGCGACGCATTGGCCTGATCCAAGGAACGTGGCGTGGGCGTTGAAGCACAAGCCGAAATCCAGACAATTAATAATAAAGTAATATTTCGTTTCATGGGTTGCCTCCGGCCGAATTCAGCACCGCGTCGTTCTCTTGACGCGCTGCTTCAATTCCTTCCATCTTTCCGGCGTAATCGAGTCTTAGTTCTTCGAGCCGTTGCTCCTCGTCCCAACGCGTGTATCGGGTTTGGATTTCGGCGAGTTCCGCAGCGGTTGCTTTAAGCAGCAACTCAGCGCGTTCGTAATCTGGATTTTCGTCGCCGTAGGCTCTCTCAGCCCGCGACAGGTTCATGTGAACCGTCAAAAGGTCGGCCTGAGCGCGTTTAGCGTACTCTGAACGAGTCTCCAGAACAGCGAGCGCCCGGGTGTGATTGGAAAGGGTATCGTCAAGACCTGCTCGCGCGGCCTCATTGGATGCACAACCTAGCGCACCAAATACAACCCAGATGAGCATCAAATAGAGTTTCATTTTCATTGGGTTTCTCATCAAAATAATGTGTGCTGCAATCGCAACGAGACACCTTGGAAATCCGCACGTGGGGATTGCAAATTGTCTTGCGATAAAGTCGCGCGATAGGTCAGCGAGACGAAACTATTTAGGGACAGTTCGGCCAAGCCGCTGACTCGGAAAATTGGGTCGAAATCGTCGTTGCCCACCAGTTGGTCTTTGGGCATAAATGCGTCTAAATCGGCTTTAATGCGAAACGACCGGCCCAGGCGAATGCCTACGTTGGCATGAGCTTCTGCGCCGTAATCATCGGTGTCTTCGAACGTCCTGACGCGAATCGTTCCGTCCGAATATCGATCGATAAACTCACCACCATCGAAACGTGCTTGGCGAAGTGCCGCACCACCACGAAATCCGACATCGACCGTGCTGTTGTCGACGATTGTGACCGATAATCCCGCACCCTCCTGTAGGTAGAGCGGGTAGGCGCCATTAACTAGGGTGCGTTCTTCGCCGGCAGCAACCGTCGCGATGGTCGTATCTCCGCGCAACACCGTAGTGTCACGCTCGGCGTAGAACCGTGAGGCAAACAGCGACGCTTGGCCGGTTGCTTGCGCGTACGGCCCAACAATTCCGCCCAGTCGATAGTTGTAAAGCAACGACGCACGGGCCTCATCGACGAGCTTACGCGTGGGAACCGACGCACCGACGTCGCTCGATAATCCGACCCAGGCTTCGTCGAAAGTCAAGCCAAACAGCGCGACATGGTTTTTGACGTTCACACCAACCTGAGTATCCGAAAATACTCCCAGTTGGACGTACTCGCCGTTGAAATTCGAGACACTGTTTGATGACGAATTAAATGCGATGTCAGCGCCAATCGTCCATCGTAGCTGCCACCATTTTTCGGCGTAGTTGATTTCCTCGAGTGCGTACTCGCCTCCGAGTACATCGTCGCCACTCATCAAAATCCGATAGTCCACCACTTCACCCGGCGAGGCCTTGAGGTCGATGGAAGTCTCGGATTTTGGAAAACGAATTCTGAGGATTCCGGGGCGAATCAATGTGGTTTGCGTCCCAGCAAATGTTCCAGATTCCTTTGTTTCTCCGCTCGCGACTTCGTTTTGGTCCACTTCAACTACCCAATCGATGACCGTAGGACGTTGCGCGCCAATATCTACAGCGTGAATTCTCACCGCCGCAAAAAATGGTTCGATGGGCGCTGTTGAAGAGTCCGTTACCCGAACGGTGGTTCGAGGACGAACAGCCTCTGGACCCTGGTTGATCGAAACTTCATAAGTGCCAGGAGGCAGTATGATTCGTTCGCCAGTCGAACCCGTCGCGGCACGCTCGCCGTTCCGTTTTACAACAACGTTTGGCTCTTTGTTCGACGACGTCAGGGCAGGCACGAAAATCGCGCCAAGGCCGCTTG
>JBBKVQ010000514.1:0-7659 GCA_037968515.1 Bradymonadaceae bacterium | reverse complement strand
TTTGAAGACCTGCGCGGTGAATCGATCGACGACAAGGACGTCGACCCCATCGCCTATTCTGAAGCGATGTACGACCTGACCCGTATCTCACAAACCTAGACCTAAGGATTGATCACGGGGTCGTTCTTGTGATTGGTCCGCGAGCCTTATGGCTCGCATATGTTTGAATAATTACAAGAATCGCATGCAGGCCATAGGGCCTGCGCACCAAGCGCAGAATCACAGAAATAGCAGAGAGACAGCCTCATTCGCCGTATTAGGCTGACATAGCCTCACCGCTCGCGAAGAGTTGCCGAGCGTGGTCCAGGTCTTCGACGGTGTCGATTTCTGTCCACGTGCCCTCACGCAGGGCGAAGGTGTAAAACTCGTGGCCTTCGTCGAAGATGGTCGCGAAGATATCTTCGTAATAGAGGTTCTTACGCTCGTCGTCGGTCATCTGGTCCAGACGTTCACGCAAGCGTTCAAAGGTGTCGGCGCCAATCACTTGTACGCCTGCAGACTCACCATGAGCGGTTGTCGGAGCCATGCCTTTGCTGAGAGCGACCACTCGACGGGTGTACCAAGGCACATCGATGGGCTCGAGCGTGACCTTCATCTCTTCTGCGCCCATTCGGCTTTGAAGCTGAAGCAACACTGCCAGGATATTCGGGCGAGGGTCGGTGATGAGTTCCCGAAGCCAGGCGTCGTCGCGCACCAAGATATCCCCGTCGCAAAGCAGGAAGGATGTTGTGGGCATCGCATGCATGGCGCGCCGCAACGACTCGGCGTTGTTGGCGGTGCTGTACGCGTCGTTTTCTACAAAATGAAGTTCAGGTAGGCCCGGGATGCCCTGAAGGTGTTCTGGCAACATGTCGGAAAGGTAGCCGGTCACAAGGTACGCGCGCTCGATGCCGTTTGTTTTAAGCTGACGCAGCAAACGCACAATCAACGGGGTTCCCGCGATTTCAATCAAACACTTGGGCAAATTATTGGTCAGCGGACGAAGGCGTGAGCCTGTGCCTGCGACCAATAAGACCGCGTCTTTGATTTCACGACTGTTTTGTTTCCACTTCATCGACATCTGAACACCCTGTTAAGGACCACACCGCTCCTTGGCAGCATGTTGTTAACCCGGGTGTTTGACTGTTTGGTCCACTAAACCGATGAACCGTCGAAACTCAGGTCTCAATGGTTTGGATGCGGATTAAATGGTGAAGGTGCCTACTTTAAAATGAAGCGGGTTTCGGTGGTGGGCTGGCCATCCGCTTTGACCTCGCAACGCCATTCGCCGGGCTCTTGGTCGGCAATCTCAAGCCATTCCCAGCTCATGTCCGTCTTGGCAGGCAGCGGATGAGGCTTGAAGCTGACCGTCTTTCCGTTGGGGCCATAAAACGTCCAATCGCCGACCATCGCGGCGTTTTGGCGCCATTCGGCGACACAGGCGATGCGCTGGTCTTTGGCCTTATATTCCAAACTGGAGTCGAGGAAATAAGTGGTGTTGCCCCAGTTTTCCCCGGTTGCCGAATAGATATGTGCGTTGTTTTTCTGACCTCGATCGGAGCTGCCTTTTTCGATTTTAAAGTGCCACCCGTGGCTTATAGCCTCGTACCCCGGCATTCGCCATGACGAGTTCAACATCGCGTAAACATTGACGTTTGGGTTGTTGTCTAACAGGTATTTCTGCCAGGGACCGCCCACCGCGACCTCATCTGGAGGCCAATTGATATGGGGGAACGAGCTGCGGAACCATTCTCGGTACCAAGCCTTGTTCTTCAGGCCAAACATGACGGCATCGACCGGAATCACGCCCTTATCGGGTTGTGCCACAAACGCTTGGTACCACATCGGAAATGAGTGCCCATCAACCGACGTGAAGATCAGCGCAGGGCCTTCGATATCGTTCATTACTTGGGTGCTCATGTCCTGAGCGATGGCTTCCCTATAGGTGTTGGGGTAGGCGCGATACCCAAGCCCTGCCAGCCATCCAAAGCCGACCATAATCATGACCAACGCTAGACCTTGCTGGCGTGGAGTTTGCGAAAAACGCGCCTTAAGGAACCACTCGAAACCCAAGGTCGCAAGCACGACGATCGGCACGTAGGCCATCGTGTAATACGTCGAGATATCGTTGATGGAATAGGTGCCGATATAACCAAGGTAAAGCACCATAAACAAGGCGAGACCGGCCAAAACCTTCCAGAGCTTCAACCCTAATTCCCAAACACCCAGAACAGCGACAAGCGCCATGCCCGGCATGAAACTGCGATCGATCGAAAGCGCAAATTTATTGAGATTGCTCCCAAGTTTGCTGGTGTTTCTGAAGATTGAATACTCTTGGCCGGTCACGTGGAAGATGAAACGTTCCAACGTTTGTGGGTCGTTCCACGAAACACATTGCCCGGTATTCATCATCGCCTGAAGCGGCAGGTACAAATAGATGGCGGCACATGCGGCCGCGATGGCCGAAAAAATACCCGCGGTCTTTAACGTCACGATTTGCTTCCGGTCGACCAATACCAAGGTCAGGATGACCGGCAGAATCATAAGTGCGCTGGTCAGGTGGTTCGTTAGACCCAAACACACACAGAGCACCGCAATCCAAGCGTCCCGGAACTGTTTGTCTTGTGCGAAGCGGATCATCGCCAACAAGGCGCCAGCAAGCAGCATGCAATGAAGTGCGTAGACCTCGATGCGCGTGGCCAAGTAAACGACGCCGTGAGTAAACGCCCAAGCCCAGGCGCCAAGCAGCGCAACGGGCTCACGCACGTCCAAACGCCTTGCGATCATGAAAAGCAGGCCCGCAGTCAGCGCCGTAGGCAGCGCCGACAGCGTCCACGCCATATTGTAGAAGGGCGTCAACACCGGCAAATGCGAAGGAATAAAGCCAAGCAACGTAAAGAGTGGATAACCGCTAGGATGCGGCCCACACAGGTTGTATGCGGCTGTGAGGAGCTCGGGTCCGTCACCGAACGTGAAATCCAATCGGATCAACGCCGAGAAAAAAATCAAAGGAACCACCACGGCCAAAATCCGCCAGCGATTCTCGACACTCTTCAACATAAACACCCATCCATTTAGTTGGGCTCAGGGGTATTCATGTTGCCGCTCTGAGTCAAGTCTCAGGGCACGCCACCGTAAACGAGGTCGACGTTAATTTTTTTGGCACGTTCCCGGTCAAACCGAAACCACTTGCCATAATGTGCCCGTTTTTTCACGACGTCGTCGGCTTCAGCAGAGTCCATAATTTCTTTGTACAGGTGCTTGGCGGTCGAACGACGTTTGAGCAGATCGTACGACCATGCCAGATACAGCTGGATTTCTGCGCGTCGGTCTGGACGAGTGATGCCGTCGAGTGCTCGTCGAAACGCGCCTTCTGCGCGTTCACCACGGTTTAGCCGCAGTGAAATCAGCCCGGCTAAAACGCGCAGGTAAGGTTCGTCAGGATCCAGCGCAAGCGCGTGTTCAATTTGCATTAAAATAGCTTGGTCAGGCTCACCGGCGGCCGCCATCGCGACGGCTCTGCGGTAGCTTTCAAACGCCCGGCCTTGGGCGGATTCGTGCCAGCCAGGAAACGGCATGAAAGGTTCAAGGCTCTCGTCGGGGCCACCCGTGTTCAGGTCGAAGGGAACATACCAACCGCGGCACGTCGGCGTTCTGCCCGCGCCCACCCAAACTCGGCGGTGTTCCGGTTCAAACACCACACTTGCCACCGTAGTTACGTTCACGATGGTCGGCCCAAGCAAACGCTCTTCGCCACTTTCTGGGTCGTGAAGATCTCCTAAGATTTTTGCGATGGCCAGAGGGCCTGCATCGTCGTCGGACGCACCCAGACACTGCTTTACACGGGATTGTCGCGCTTCGTTGCAGCGACGGTATTCCGGGAAAAAGTCGACCTCGACATCCTTGAGACCGGCACCCCAATACATGTTGGCGTATCCCAGATTGGCGGCTTTGGGGTCGATCCAAGATAGATTCTCAAGTCCCGGTGCCACTTCAAAAACTGCGGCCCGTCCGGTATCGCCTTCGGTCATCACGTAGGTCCAGCCAGCAACCGGTGGGTAGTCGCGCAAAATGGCCACTGCTTCATCGATCGTGTGCGCGTTGCGCATCACATAATCGCCCGCGATTCCAACGGGTACGCCGTTTAGATTCAGCTCTCGTGGGAAATGTTGATGCATCGCAAACGTAAGGCCTGCGCTGTTCATCGACGTGATTCCGCCACCAATCATGCCCGCGCTGGTGATGGAGACATAATCCAGCCCGACGTCGGGGTGATGAAAGGCAACCACTTGGTTTTTGTCCCAATAGTCGATGCCAAAATAATCGAAATTTCGTCCATGAAGGGTCGTGTGCCCCTTCGGAGGTATCATAATCGCGCTGGTGCAGCCGAACAGCGGCGGGGCGCCAAGGCCTTGAGCCGAACGCGTTCCAAGCAACTTATGATAGGTGCCCACGACCCATAAAAAAGTCTCGGGCATCAGGTAGGCTTGCCACACCTTTTCTTCGTTGATCTCAGCCCCCGCCGCCAATGCCGAAATCGCCCGCTGAAACTCGGCAGGAACCTGTTTTTTCAACTTTTTCCCAAGGATCCGATGGCTCGTCCGATCCAAGGTATAGGCCGCGATCTGAAGCGGCGAATTGGCCAGCACTTTTAACAGATAGTCCGAGAAAAACGCGATCGTTCCACTTTGAACCTTCTGGCGCAGGCGTGTCCCGTGCTGGCGCGCCATCTCCTCCATCGAACCTGTCAGGTTAATATAGGTGAGCTCCCCCTGAGGCGTGGTGATCGACCCAGGCCTGGTCGCGGTTTCGGCGATATGGACGACGGGTGTCGATTGCCACGGAGCGCTGAAATTGGGTTGGGTTGCCATAGAGTCTCGGGTTTTAATGCAACTGTATCTTTCCACAAATCAGAACGCTTCGCGACTTTGCTGGTTGGCCTTTTATATAAGAGGGGGTTGATCACGGGCAACATGGCTCAAAAGAGTGATATTGAAACTCATTATCATTGGACTTGCCTAAGGACACTTTTCATGTAGAGTCCCGATAATGATAATCAGTATCAAAATCGCGCTGGCGACAATCTTACTCTCTCTGCTGATATTTTGGTCTCCTGCGGCCGTGGCGCAGGGCCTCAAGATGTCGCCTGATATCGAAGTTCGTTTCACTGCCTACGGCGAGGCGACCTTTGCTTATTTCAACTACGAGCAGAATCAGACGGGCGATAATGGCGCACGAGCCGATCACCGCCTGGTTTTTGATACCACACGGTTTGCACCAAAAATCGAAGTTATGCTGCCGTTGGGGTTCGAAGTCGAAGCAGAGATCGAATTCGAACACGGTGGAACAGGCGCCGCCCTCGAGCTCGAATACGAAGAGTTTGGTGAATACGAAAATGAAGTCGAACAAGGCGGTGAGGTCATCGTCGAAGAGCTCTACCTTCAAAAAGAGATCGCTCACCGCGGCCATATCAAAATCGGACGTTTCTATAATGCCGTAGGACTGCTCAGCGACCTGCATAGACCCAACGAATTGATCGCTGCCGGGCGTCCCGAGTCCGAAACAACCATGATCCCAGCAGTTTGGGACGAAATGGGTGTTGAAGGTGTGGTGTACCTTAACCCTGTCAAGATCACTGCTCAGGTCCTAAACGGTCTAGATTCCACCGGGTTTTCTTCTCAGAACTGGGTTGCTACGGGTCAGCAACGTCGCTTCTATTCGGCAAATGCCCGCGGCCTCGCAGGTGTTCTACGGGTGGATGTCCGGCCGACCGCGGGACTGGTTGCCGGTGTTTCAGCCTATTATGGCGATTCGAACGCAAACCGCCCTAAACCCGATCTGGCCTTGGATTGTGACGACGACACCAGCGTTGCGGCGTGCGGTTATCTGGGCGGAGCAGTAACCATTATTGGTGCCCACGCAGCACTAGACCAACGTCACGTTCGCGCCCGCGCCTCTGTCCTTTGGGGCCATCTGGAAAACGCCGGTGCAATCTCGGAACGCAATAAGAGCCTCTCCAATAATTTGGGAGTTCTTCGCAGCGCGGTCGCCGAACAGGCCGTGTCCGCATGGGCCGAAGTAGGTGTCGATATTATGAGCTTTATTCAAGCATCCGAATGGCGCATCGAGCCGCACCTGCGCGCAGAATATTACGACACGATGTTCAAGGTCGCCGATGGACAGTTTGATGCCCCTAGATTTGAACGATTGGTGGTCGCCGGCGGCGTCGGTGTTGACTACCAGAATATGATTTTATCCAGACTCACCGCCCGTCATCGATCATTTGGTAGTGATGGCATTCGGTCGCAATGGGACGTCGTCCTATCGACCGGATTTAGTTTTTAAGGAACACAATGAAAAAGACACTAATTAGTTTGAGCATACTTATCGCGATGGCAGCCTGTGGCGACGATAATACCCAGGTTAGTTCCCAGCAATTTGACGATGCAGCCGTGATTCAGGGCTACGTCGATAATGTGATGGTGCCGAAATATGACCTCCATGCCCAAAATGGCGCTGCATTAAGTGTAGCTGTAGAGGCGTTTAACGCCGACCCCACTCAGGCCAACTTGGAAGCTGCTCAAGATTCTTGGCGCGCCGCTCGTGCTCCCTGGGAATTAAGCGAAACGTCTCTTTTTGGGCCAGTTGATGTGAATGGTTACGACCCTGCGCTGGACTCTTGGCCACTCAACCTGGTCGATCTGAACACGGTTCTTGGTGAAGCCGGCGATCTATCACAGGCAGATTTTGATGCCCTCGATGTTTCGCTGAAAGGCTTTCACGCCGTCGAACTTCTGCTCTTTGGTGCCGACGGCGCGCGCGATCCGGACAGCCTTACCGACCGCGAAAAAGCCTATTTAGCACTCGCAGCCAAAGATGTTGCGAAGATTGCCGGGCTGCTTGCCACAAGCTGGACCGGCGGCGATACGCCCTACGCGGCGGTGTTTCGAACAGCTGGCGAGCCCGGGAACACAACCTATCCATCACGTTTTGCTGCTGCTCAGGAAATCACAACGGGGATGGTCGGAATTTTGGACGAGGTCGCCAACGGCAAAATTGCGGACCCTTATAATGAGCGCGATCAGAATCTCGTAGAAAGCCCATTTAGTTTTAATTCTAAATTGGATTTTGCGAATAATGTTCGTGGAGCCAAGACTGCCTACGTGGGGGATTTTGAGCTCGCTCAAAAAGACGGCCGCGGATTAAGTGATTGGGTTGTTGAGCGCGATGCCGCCCTAGATACACGTCTTCAGGCTGAGTTCGACGCAGCGATTGCCGCGATTGAGGCCATCCCTGCACCATTCAGAGACTCCATTTTGGACGACGCTAGCCGTCCCAAAATTAAGGCCGCCATCGACGCGATTAACGTAGTCCGAACCTCGGTCGAAGCAGACCTGCAACCCATGCTGCGAGGCGAGTAATGAGATATTTCGGTGCCATTTTAGTTGCGAGTCTTGTGGGGTGTGGAAGTGACGAGCCCACGCCGGCTGTTGTTTTCACAGGCGGTCTTACCACCGTCGACGAAGCGTCTTCCCACGCTTTCACGCTGCCAGCACCGAATCTCGACGCCCAGGGCGTGGACCTGCATCTCGCGGGTGATGTCGCGTTCGAAGCGAAATTTGTCACCGGCCCGGCTGATATAAATCCGGGGTTGGGACCGCAGTATAATAATAACAGCTG
>JBBKVQ010000513.1:0-4584 GCA_037968515.1 Bradymonadaceae bacterium | reverse complement strand
CGCAAGCGCCGCACCAAACCCCACGCTCAGAACTCTTCCCTTCATAGAACCACTCAAAATCACTTTGCTCACGGCCACGCTCGGCGTACATTACGGCCGAATTTTATGCACCCCAAGGACAGATGAAATGTTTCGTAAATTACTCATTGCCAATCGTGGTGAAATTGCCGCTCGTATCGCTAGGACTTGTAAGCGCCTTGGCATCCCGACCGTCGCTATCTACAGCGAAGCCGATGATGGCGGGGTGCACATGCTGGCCGCCGATGAAGCATTCCTTGTAGGACCTGCACACGTCACCCAGAGCTACTTGAACATCGATCGCATCATAGAAATTGCGAAGCAGACCGGATGCGATGCCGTTCACCCCGGATACGGCTTGTTGAGCGAGAATAGCACGTTTGTCAAAGCCGTCAGGGACGCGGGAATGACGTTCATAGGGCCAAGCGAAGACGTGATGCAGCTGATGGGCGACAAGGCCGGCGCGCGAGCTTTCGCGACCGCAGCGGGCGTACCCGTCGTTCCTGGGTCGGAAGGCGAGATAGCTGATGACGACGCGGCCGTCGTGTTCGCAGAGACTTTCGGTTATCCGGTTCTGGTAAAAGCGTCGGCGGGCGGCGGCGGCATTGGAATGAAGGTCGCCAAGAAGGAAAAAGCCCTACGAAAAGCCGTCCAGGAATGCCAACGACGCGCCGAATCGTCGTTTGGAAACGCCGGCATCTACCTTGAACGTTACGTCGAAAACCCTCGCCATATCGAGATTCAAGTCTTTGGGGACTCACACGGAAATGTCGTTCATATGTTTGAGCGAGAATGCAGCGTTCAGCGGCGTCACCAGAAGGTGATCGAAGAGTCCCCGTCTGGATTCTTGGATCGCTTTCCGGGATTGCGGGACCGCATGCTCAAAGCAGCAGTCGACCTGACCAGTGCAGCAAAATACGTCAACGCCGGGACGATCGAGTTCATCGTGTCGCCCGAAGGCGACTTCTATTTCATCGAGATGAACACACGGCTGCAGGTCGAACATCCGGTCACAGAGCTGGTGACCGGACTCGACCTTGTCGAGTTACAGCTGCGAATCGCGAAGGGCGAGAAGCTGCCTGCGCAAAGTGAAATCAAGTCAAATGGTCATGCGATCGAATGTCGCGTGTACGCCGAAGACCCAAACCGCATGTTCCTGCCTCAGCCCGGTCATATCGGCACCTACACCGAACCGACCGGCGAAGGTGTTCGAGTGGACAGCGGAGTCAAAGGCGACTGGGCCGTCACTCCCTATTACGACCCGATGATCGCAAAACTCGCCGTGCACGACACCGATCGTGATGCTGCGCGGGCTCGAATGAAAAAGGCCTTGGACAGCTTTGTGATCGAAGGATTGACGACCAATCTGGCGATGCACTCGGCCTTGATGGAGGATCCGGAGTATGCCGCCGGAGATTTCCACACCGGCTGGCTCGAAGAATGGGTCAAGACAAACGAATGACGCGTTGACTGATCAGGCATTCTGCCCGAGATTACCGCATCGAATTAAGGTTCGCGCTTAGGCGCACGACAGGAGTATTTCATGGCTCAAGAGATTACCGCGCATATCACTGGCACCATCTGGAAGATTCAAGTGGCCGTGGGCGATGAAGTGGAAGAAGACGACGACTTTGTCATTCTCGAGTCGATGAAAATGGAAATGCCGATTGTCGCCGAGTACGACTGCGTCGTAACCGAAATCCGCGTCAAAGAAGGCGACGCTGTCGAGGAAGGCCAGGTTCTTCTGGTCATCGAAAAGGCCTGATTAGGCCAGAGCGCGCACAGCGTCTTGAAAGACGTCTCCACGGTGCGCGTAACTCCGAAACATATCAAAACTGGAACACGCCGGGCTAAGCAAGACCGTACCGCGACCCGAGGCCGCGTTGCGCGCCTTTTGGACAGCTTCTTCCATGCTTTGGGCGGCAACGACTTGAGTGTGCCCTGCCTGCGCTAAAGCTTCGGTCAAACGCTGCGCGATATCGCCGATCACGACCACTGTTTTGGCGCGCTCAACAAGGAGTGCGCAAAACAGAGTGAGGTCTAAGCCCTTGTCGACGCCCCCGGCGATCACGACCAAATCGCCCGTTAGGCTTCGAATTCCCGCCATCGCGGCGTGAGCGTTGGTGGCTTTGGAATCGTCCAAATACGCCACTCCACCAACAACTGCGACCGGTTCCACACGATGGGCTAGCGGCTTGAACGTCGTCATTGCTTCGATGACGATATTCATCGCCACGCCTGCCTTCAGCGCCAGATGGGTCGCGGCCATCATATTCAGGGCGTTATGGGCGCCCTTCAGTTGGCAATCCGCAAAGCGCAACAAAGCTTGGTCGCCGCGACGAATCATTTCGCCGTCGAACCACAGATGGTTTTCTCGGTTGGACGGCTTAAGCCCGTAGGTGGCGACCGTGCCCGGAAATCCTTCAGCCCAAGTTCGAATATAGGGGTCGCCTTCGTTCAGAATCGCCCAGTCATCGGCAGTAGCGAATGCGATGAGCCGTTTTTTGGCGGCAACGTATTCCTCGAACGTCGAAAAGTAGTCGAGGTGGTCTTCGGCAATATTGGTGAAAGCCGAGGCCTCGGCGTGAAAATGATGGGTCGACCAGAGCTGAAACGCGCTGACCTCGGCCACAATCACATCTTCGGGCCCAAACCCCTGCACGACCTCGCACAGCGGCGTGCCGATATTTCCGGCAGCCACGGTCCTGATTTTGGCGGCTTCCAGAACATGTGCCGTCAGCGCCGTTGTCGTCGTTTTGCCATCCGTGCCCGTAATCGCCAGAAACCGACACTCTGCGGCATCAAAAGCGAGTTCAATCTCGGAAATCACGGGAATATTCAGGCCACGAAAGACCTCGAGCGAGGGAGGCAATCCCGGGGATGCCACCACGACTTGCGCCGAATCCACGACGTTTTTCCCACCTACCAACTCTACCCGTGGGTCCAGCGCGGCTCGAACCGAAGTCAAAGACTCAAGCGTGCGGCTGTCACTCGCGACCACACGTTTACCGCGGCCGGCCAGTAGATTGGCTGCGGCAATACCGCTAACGCCCAGGCCCCAAACCGCGAAAGAGTCCTTTTCCAGCCAGTTCATTTGACCTCATGCGCAAGCGGCCCGCTCACCTTGGGCGCCTCAGGAATGGCCTCTGTGGCCCCTGCGCGAACGGCGAGTTCGGCAGTGATGCTGTCGGCCATTCGGAAGAAGTCGTCGCCGCCAAAAAAGATCGCCTGATCACCCGGACGAAGTGTCTCGAGCAGATACTCCGGGATCTTTGTTTGGTCGTCGATATACGTGACTTTCAGGCCATTTTCGCGAATTCGGTCAACCACTGTTTGGGTGCTGACGCCTGGAATCGGGTCTTCTTCAGCGGCGTACATCTTGGTGATGATGACCTCGTCGCTGCCCGCAAACGCGCTGCCGTATTCGTGCTGCAGGTATTTGATCAAGGTGTAGCGATAAGGCTTAAAAATACTCACAATGCGGCCGGGAGACATATCACGCGCAGACTCGAGCACTTTGCGCATGCAGGTCGGATGCGAGTTGTAATCTTTGACCACCGTCACGCCACCGCCTCTCTCGATCGTGAAACGATTCTCCATCCCGCGGAAGCTCGCCAACGCCTTCTGGATGACCTCTAGGTCCACGCCGATGCGTTGCGTCACGGCAATGGCCGCCATCGCGTTGACCACGTTGTAGCGCCCTGGAAGATTCAACTCGAACTGGCCGACCTCGACGTTTCGGTGAAACGCCTTGAAAGATATCGGAAGCGCACCGTCTCCGATCACGTCTCCGCGCCATTCTGCGCCATGTTCAACGCTGTAGCCTGTGGGGCGCATCGCGACGTTTTCGATCATCTGCCGATTGCCCTGGCAATCGATATTCACAAACGCTTCTTTCAGGCGTGGGTTATCCTCAAGGTAGCGCGTCATGCTCGCGATGATATCGTTTAAGTCGTCGTAATAATTAAGATGATCGAGCTCAAGGAAATTGCAGACCACATAATCTGTCGGAACGTTGTGGTGCGAACCATCACTCTCGTCGACTTCGACGATCATCCAGTCCCCACGCCCTGCACGAGCGTTGATACCAAAATTATTCAGCATGCCGCCGATGATGAATCCGGGCTCCAAACCCGCCTGGTCCAAAATCCAAGCAATCATGCTCGAAACGGTGCCCTTGCCGTGTGTTCCCGTCACACCGACCGTCCGGTACAGACCAATCAGCTCCGAAAGCACCTCTGAGCGATGCACGATTCGAACGCCCCGCTCCTTGGCTTCGACAAGCTCGATATTAGTCTCAGGAATCGCCGTCGAAACCACCACCACTTCGGCGCCATCGATATTCGAAGGGGCGTGTCCGATATGCACCGTGACACCCTCGGCGCGAAGAGCCTCGGTCAGCGAGCTTTCGCGCACGTCCGAACCTGACACGTCAAAACCGCGTCCGTTCAGAATTCGGGCCACACCCGACACCCCGATTCCACCAATTCCCAACAAATGAATTCGTCGTACGTCTTCCAGCATGGCTCTCTCGGGGTTCGAATCAAACGTGCGCAGCATTAACAC
>JBBKVQ010000512.1:0-2873 GCA_037968515.1 Bradymonadaceae bacterium | reverse complement strand
GCCGTGAACCGAGTCGGCGTCGAGCTATCTACGGCGTCTCCGAGCCTTTTGACCTATGTTTCAGGCATCGGTCCGGCGATTGCGACGCGTATCGTTGAATACCAGCGTGAAAGCGGCTTCAAATCGCGGGCTGAGCTAAAAAAAGTTAAAGGCCTAGGTGAGCGAAGTTTTCAGCAATGTGCAGGGTTCTTGCGCTTGCGGGATGCCGCGGAGCCACTTGATACGACCGCGATTCATCCCGAAAGTTACGCCGGTGCGCGGGCGATTTTGAAGGCGGCTCAAGCCAAGATTGGGGATTCGGATCTTGGGCAAAAGCTGGATGGGCTGAAGCGGAGCGGGGCGCTCGATAAAATCGCCACGGACCACGGGCTTGGCCGGTTCACTTTGGACGATATCCTCGAAGCTTTGGCACGTCCCGGCCGCGACCCACGCGGCGATGTGCCCGCACCAGAACTGCGTGCTCGCCAGGTTTCATTCGAGGATATCCGCGAAGGCATGCGCATGAGCGGCACCGTCCGCAACGTCGTCGACTTTGGTGCGTTTGTGGACCTGGGTGTTAAGGAAGACGGCCTGGTCCATATCAGTCAGATGGCTGACGGCTTTGTGAAAAACCCGCATGACGTGGTTGCCGTGGGTGACCGAGTCGAGGTCACCGTCGTATCAGTCGACACCAAACGAAAACGAATTGGGTTGTCGATGGTGTAAACGGTGCGCAGTGAGCAGTGAGCAGTTTGGGCGCGGCTGGAGCCACGCGTACCCATCACAATTGCACCGCACAGCCTACTCCGCGGGTTCTGGAGCGGTCACGATTGCCTTGCCTTTGATAAGGCGGCCTACGTCTTCCAGAACCAAATACAAGCATGGCACGATGATCAGTGCGATTAGGGTTGTGAACAGGACGCCGAATCCAAGGCTGACAGCCATCGGCACTAGGAATCGTGCTTGTGGTGAGGTTTCCGCGATCATGGGTGCCAGACCAAAAAACGTCGTTAATGACGTCAACACGATGGGACGGAATCGGCGTGTAGTGCCCGCGACAACGGCATCCCAAGTGGTCATGCCGCCTTTGCGGAATTCATTCACGGCGTCGACCAAAACCAGCGAGTCGTTCACGACCACACCGGACAAGGCGACGATGCCCATCATCGAAATCATGCTCAGATCAAAACCCAGCAAAAGATGACCAAAGAGCGCCCCCACAAAGCCAAAGGGGATAGCGGTCATGATAATGATAGGCTGGGTGTAGCTTCGGAAAGCCATGGCCATCAGCGCGAACATCACAAAAAGCGCGAACATGAAACCGACCTTAAGTGAACCCAGGCTTTCGGCCCGGTCTTGTTCCTGACCCGCGGTTCCAAACGTCAATCCGGGGATATCGCGTTGCAGATCTGGCAGCACGGAAGTCATCAAGCTGGACGTGATTTCAGCGGTGCTTGTGACGGTTTCATCGAGGTCAGACGACACGGTCAAAACTCGCTTTCCGTCCACCCGCGAAATCGCCGTGTAGGACTTTCCGCGGACCACTTCCGCGGCCTGGGCGAGTGGGATTTCTCCGCCGGATGGTGTGCGAATCAACATGTTTTCGATGTCGGCTTCCGACGTCCGTTCCGACAGCGGTCGTCGCACAAAAATTCGCAATTCATCGCGACCACGCTGCTGTCGTGCGACCTCGGCTCCGTAAAAGGCCCCGCGCACCTGACGGGCGAGGTCGGACTCAGTGAGGCCTAGCGCCCGCGCCTCGGGACGAAGTTTGAGGTCGATCTGGTCCTTGCCCAATGTGAAGCCATCGTCGATATCAAACACGCCGGCGTAGGTCCCCATAATCTCGCCAAGTCTTGAAGCCGCCAGTTCAAGCGTCTGAGCGTCACGATGGCTTAACTCGACCTGCAGGGGTTGGCCGCTTCCAGGGCCAATATTGAATTGGAATTGCAGCGATTCCACGCCCGGGACTTCGCCAACGGCGCTTCGCCAAGCGTTGGCAAATTGCGAGGTCGTGACCTCGCGGTCATCGGCTGGCACCAAGAAAACCTGAATATAGGCCAGGTGTCCGCCCGGTGTGCTTGCTCCGCCACTCGGCCCGCCGCCGGACCGGTTCGATCCCAAGTCAGCGTAAATCCCGCGAGCCAGCTTCAACTCGCCGCCTTGTTTCTCGAGAACTTTCTGTGCCTGAGCCAAGACGGTCTTGGCGACCTTTTCGGTGTCCCCCACGGGCGTGCCGAATGGCATCTGAATATTCGCGGTAATCACGTCTCCCTCGACCTTGGGCATGAAGGTGAACTTGATTCGGCCACCTCCCACGATTCCGATCGCCGAGATCAGAACCGCAAAAGCGACGGCCAAGGTCAGGTAGCGGTACTGGAATATGGCTTGGGCCATGGGTTTGTAAATATTGTAGATGAAGTACTCGACACTGCGGCTGAAACGCTGTTGCGCACGATGTACATAGCCAAATAAACCGGTCGGTTCGGTGTTTTTTGAATGGGCCAAGTGGGCTGGCAGGATGAACAAGGCTTCGAGCAAGGACACCAGCAGAATCGGAATAACAATCATCGGGATATTCTTGAAGAATTTACCCATGATGCCCGGCACAAAAAGCAGCGGCATGAACGCCACCACCGTGGTCAGAACCGAGAACGTAATCGGCCCCGCGACCTCACGAATACCGCGGACTGACGCCTCGAGCGTGCCCATCCCTTCCTGTCGATGTTGATAAATCGCTTCCCCAGCCACAATCGCGTCATCGACGACGATTCCTAGGGTCAAAATAAAGCCGAACAGCGAGATCATATTGATGGACACGTCCATGACCGGCATGAACAACATCGCTCCCAAAACCGAGATTGCGATGCCCGAGGTCACCCAGAAGGCGAGCC
>JBBKVQ010000511.1:0-13458 GCA_037968515.1 Bradymonadaceae bacterium | reverse complement strand
CCACGCGACAGTGTTTTGCGTCGCTGTTCACCGATCGCGCGATTATTTACCGGGAGCACAACGGGTTTGAACACATGGATGTGGCGCTATCAGTGGGTGTTCAGCTCATGGCGAGCATGACCAACGCAGGAATGGCATCGGTTCGGCCTGGCGCCGACTACACCGACAGCTTGAACAGCGGGCAGCTTGACACTGGATCGAACAAAACGAGTGTCGAAGTGGGCATTCAAGAGATGTCCCAACGCAAGAAATCGCGAGCTTCGGAGATTGACTACGGTCTTCTGGGACGACAGATCCTCAACGACCTGGATTGGGTTCCTGTGATGAAACGTTCGTCAGCTATCATCACCGACCACGGCGGCCGCACCAGCTACGCAGCAATTGTCAGCCGTGAACTCAGCATTGCTGCCAAGTCCAATAATGCCACGACTGTGTTGAAGGAAGGACAAGAGGTGCGTACGCCCGCTCCCACTCTGCGCGAAGGGAATCCTACACAGGTATTTTCGGCCGAACTTAAAGAGTTGGTTGCCACGATATTGGCCGGCCGCCACCTTGATCCTCCAGAGCAAATTGCCGGAAGTGATTCGTCAGAATTACCCATGATCGAGCATAATACCGGCGAGGCTCCCACGATCTCGGACAGTTCGGAATGTGAGTTTCACGCCACCCCAGCCAGATTGGAAAGCGGCTCGTTCTTGGTTTCGTCTGCACGTGACGCCACGGGCCCGAAGGCCGCCATCTTTAAAAGGACCCCATCCAAAAGCAGTATGCGCGCCATGGTGATGCAGACTCGCGAAAGTGGCCGATATGGGTTTGACTGGGTTCACCAGTCCAATACCGGCGTTTTCCCGATTGGCATGAAGATCGACGGGATCATCGACTTATGTTGCGGTGGAAAAGGCGAAGGACTTGTGGTCGCCGACCAGAAGAACCGCGTTTATCTTGGTGACGGCGACTTGGTGAGAAACTACTACGAGTCTCCCGCACACGTGACCGCGCTGTCGGTGACCTCGGTTGGCGTTTTGGTGGGTGACGAAGACGGCGCCATTATCCACGTGCCGCATGGGCAAGATGCCTACACCGTGTTTGAAGACGTCCATCGCGCGGCGATTACCGCCATCGCTTCCGACCGTGAAGGGTCGACCCATATCGCAGGATCGGATTCGGGCAGGCTCTATATTTGCCGATCCAACCGCGGACTGACGGATTGGATTCGAATTCAAGACGGCCCGCCGATCACTGCCGTGTCGATGAACCTCGCCGGCAACATGTTTGCTGTGGCTCGCAAGACCCGAGAAATCGAGGTCTTTACGATGTCCTCGCAGCGCACTCCGTTGGCACGATTCACAGCTAGTGCAATTGTTCGCCAGATTTCATTCAGTGGGGATGGCCACTTGCTCGCGTTGCTGTCGATAGACGATGTGATTTCAATTCATCAGTCGTTGACTGGTCAGCGAATCATCTCGATCAAAGAAGATGTGAACCATCTGGTGAACGTCGGTTTTTCGGCTGAAAACGAGTTGGTCGGCTATTTTGGAGTCGACCACGCCCTCTATGGCATAGACCTCCAGCATGAATTGACGCGCGTTCCAACCAATACGGTTCTGGGGAGCTTCAGCTTCGATTGCCACGCGATCTGAGCAAAGTTGTCATCGTGAGGTCGGGCAACTGCCACGTCCGAGGAGCTCTGCCCACTCATTCTTGCCGCGAATGCTCCAGAAACCCGACAGCGTAGTGGCTTCACAACAACGCCTCACCACAAATATTGCCGGCCCTCGTCTGTTATGGTACTGATCATCTGTTCACGTGTTTGCGAGCAAGGTTGTATCATGGACGAAAAATTACGTATCAAAATCCGAGGTCTGGTGGACCGCACACAAAGCTTGATCAACCGCGCAAACCCTGGCCCATGGGAAGCTTCGGACTCAGGTTTTGTGAGCGATTCCGACGGGTTTGTGGTGTGTCATCTGACGGCGCGCCGCGGCGCAAAACGCTGGGACTGGGAGAAAAACCCCAACGCACCATTGATCGCCGAGGCGCGAGCTTTGTTGCCCGAGATGAGCGGTTTATTGGTTGAGTTGGTGCAGCTGCTCGACGAGTTCGATGCCGCTGAAAAATCGTCAGCTTTGGACGATCTCTTCGATGGTCAGCGAGCAACCTCGTAGGTCAGCGTCGGGTGCACGCCCTTCAAGGATGAAACTTCCGTCCGCAAACCGAACGCCAAAATCAGAGGTCTGGACGGCGACCACGCTGTCGATATTGGCCAAGTCGTACCAACGGATTAAGCCACGCGCTTCGGGTTTATCGATCACTTCAAGGGTGATGGGGTCCACAACTTCTACACGGGCCCATGCTGGCGGCACAAAATGGGCTTCTCGCCAGGAAACACCGCGGCTCAGGTTGTCGGTGTACGCCTGACTAGACAGCTCAGTCATGCTGTATTCGCTCAGCCGATGGGTCTCAGGGATGCCAAATCGATCTTCAAATAACCCGTAGAGCTCTTCTTTGGAGACTTCGCGAGTTCGCCCTTTTAAGCCGCCTGTTTCGAGCACTCGAGATCCAACAGGAAGCTTCCATTTCAAATCGACGGTGTCGAAAAATTCGACGAAGGCGAAGGCGGTCCCAAGCAGGAATACCGGGCCATTTGCACTATCTAGCGCGTCGACAACGCCGTCGAAATCAAACTCAAATTCTTGGCTTTCGCGGTCTAGCGCGATGAAAAAACCGCTGGTCATCGGACGACCACATTTTTGCAGCAGATCGCCCATCATGAAACTCAACGAGCTGTCTGGCATGTCGCCTGGTGAAGGCGTCAGCGCGAGCATCGTCAGCCGAGGTTCGGGCTGGCAAAAGGTACGAAACGGACCCTCGATCGCGGACCGGTAGACCTCGAGCGAACCAAAAAAATGTTTTCCGCGTTTGCCCTGAGTGGTTCCACTCGTTTGAAAGACTGCTTCATGGCTGGCCGCAGTCGTCAGGTTCACAAACTTGAACGCATCGGTAGGCACAGCGGGGATATCACGCCACGTTTTGACGTGTTTCGGTTGCACTCCCCGGCCCTCGCAAAACCGTCGGTAGGCGGCATTATGCGCAAATTGATGGGCAAAAATTTCGGTCGCAAACGCGTCGAAGTTTTTCTCCCAAGATGTACCGGGGTCACGAATGGCCGCAGCCAATCGCCGGGCGAGTTCAGTCATCCGAGGTACTGCAGGGCAAGGACGACAGACCGATCACGGTTTCGCCCGGTTCCAAGTCAAGCAGGTGATTTCCTCGCGCAGGTCGACCCATGAGTTCAAAGTGGGTGGCAGGTACGCGCCAGTATCGCCCTTCGCTCGTGGTCACCATCAGGTCCTGAGTAGGATCACATGGGACGACTGCTGCGACCATGTCAAAATCGTCCAGTTTGGTGGTCTGCATTCCCGATCCGCCGCGGCCTTGCGCCCGGTATTCATCGAGCCAGACCCGTTTGCAGAAACCAGCTTTGGTGATCATCGCAAACTGTTCGACGTCGTCGGTGATGAAGGCTCCGACGATTTCGTCGTCTTCGCCATCAAGTTTCATCACGTTCACGCCCACAGCCTTGCGACCCATCGACCGCATGTCCTCGCTGGCGTCAAAATGAATGCCCTGTCCCTTGGCCGATGCGCAGAACAGGTGGGACTCGTCACGCGCTGAAAGCACTGCAATGGGGACGTCGCCATCGTTGAGCAAAAAACCTTCTTTGCCCGAGCGGTCCAAAGTTCGGCCATACTCGCTGACGTCGGAAGCCTTGCCCTTGCCTTGGCGTGTCACGTGAATGATTCGGCCTTCGAGCATCGCACGTCGTGGCAGCACAAAAGCCGGGCTTTCGCCTGAACTGAAAGGCAGCAGATGGTTCATCGAACGCACGGGTGAGCCGCCCATCCACTGGGGGACCATGCGTGGGTCGAGTCCAAAAAACCGCCCTTGATTCGAAAACAAGTAGACAGCGTCGGGGGTTCCGACGTGTGAAAAACGAATCATCGGCCCCGCGCCTTCCGGCGAATCGAGCGCTTCGGGCGCGTCCGTGATGTCGAGCTCCTCGCCCGAAATCCAGCAAAACTGGCCGTCGGAGGTCACGGTATAAACGGGTTCACGAGCCTCAGGCGACGCCTGACGTTCAACTTCGCCTTCTTCACGCTGCTTGAAAACAGGCACGATCACTCGTTTTTCAACCATATCGCAAAGGGCCGCGATGATTGCAGACTCCCATGTGCCATAGGTATCGAGCACTTCGGCGTAGAGTTCCGCGTGCTTGATTGACGCAGCGGTCTCAAGCAACTCGTCATCACCGCCATCTACGGCTGCGATTTCCTGAATTCTTTCGATAATGCTTGCCATGATTTGCCCTCGTTAAAGCGACACGTGGATATCACGAGGCTCAGGCTCCGTCTACGCGGTGGCGACGTCGTTTAGTTGAAGACTTTGGCTTCATAAGATCGAATCTTGCGTTCGATTGTGGTAGTTGCCAGACTTGTCGGAATGACGCTCAGGAGCACGAATGAAAATCAGTAGTTTATTGGCCATGGTTTGCCTTTTAGCCGCATGTAATCTCAGTGATGAGACGGTCACAACATCGTCCAATAACACTGCGAACAACACCACGACAAATAACGCGTCGAACAACGCATCCAATAATGCGACGAACAACGACACGACCAATGCCTGTGCGACCTGCACCGACGCACAGGTTTGTTTTGAAGAAGCATGTTGTACCCCCGAAACAACGTGTGGAGTCGACCAATGCGGAATGATCACTGACGGTTGTGGTTCCACGATCGATTGTGGCGCCTGTGGCTGTCAGGACGATAATTTTGCTGATTCCTGTCCCACTCGGCCGTGTGAAACAGCGGTTGCCTGCGACGAAAATCGCGAGTGTGTCTACGAGGCCGTACAATGCGGCGGCAGCGCCTGCGCCTGTGCCGGAGCCACCTGCACCGACTCCGAGATCCGGGACTGTCGTGATCCGGGTGCGCTGATTTGCCCGGCAGATTTTTGCGATCCGTCGCCCATGATGGTCAATAACGAAGTGGTTTTCCAAAACCAGTGCATTCAGCCGGTTGGCGCAACTTGCGACTTCAGCAATTTGTGCGCTGTTGGGGCCTGTGCCGGTGCAACCTGCGAAGAAGCTCAGTGCGGTGTTTGTAATCTGGGCTTTTGGGATTGTGCTGCGACGACCGCGGTCCCCACTTGTTATGATATCCCCTTGAGCGCTGCATCAGCCGCTGGAACCAACTGCAACGATAATTCGCCAGCGTCGACGTTCCTGTATTTGGACCACCTGGCAGGTACAGATGCTGCGGGATCTGGCTCGCGTGCACAGCCCTATAAAACCTACGCTTCGGCTCTTGCCGCAGCGAAACAACGTGGTGCCAAGGGCATCGTCATTCGTAGTGGCCTGGTCTTGACGTCGACTTTGGAAATCGAAAACGGGATCTCGCTTTACGGCGGATTTTCGGGAGCGCCGAACTGGAAGTACGACGGTGGAAATCTGTCTGTGGACGTTTCGACATCTGATACCCGCGGAAATGTCGTGGCAGTCAAGGCGCGAGATATCACGGAGCGTACCGTTCTTTTCCGCGTCCAAATCAACTCCGGAGACGCAACTATTCAGAAAGGATCGTCTTACGGAATTCACGCTGTGAACGCGGTGGGTCTTGTTCTGCAAGAGGTGTCGGTGACGGCTGGAAACGGGGTCAACGGCTTTGGCGGCAATTCCGGATTGCGTGGAGCGGACGGTGGTCCAGGTCAGCTCGGCCAGCCATTTCGTGCTCCCGGTGAGGGCGGCAAAAACCCGTCCTGCCCTCTCGCCAATGGCGGCCAGGGTGGAGTGGGTGGAGCTCCGGGCAATTTCCCAGGATCTCCTGGTCAGCCATCGGCTCGGAATATTCCAGGCGGAAACCCCGGTGGTCCACAACAGCCAGGCATTCCAGGGAACGCGTCAAACGTACCTCCCGTTGATGGCATGGACGGCACCGGTGGAGTTCACCAGTTTGGAGTGGTTGGCGAGTATTACGAGATCACCGGCTCCGGTGCGGGTGGCGCAGGGACTCCCGGACTTGAGGGCTGGGGCGGCAGTGGTGGTGGCGGCGCGGGTGGCTTCGATTTTGCGTTGGGTGGCAATAGATTCGCCGGTGCGGGTGGTGGTGGTGGTGCAGCAGGCGGATGTGGCGGCACCGAAGGCCTTGGTGGGCTTGTTGGTGGCGGCTCATTCGGTATTTTTGCGATTGACTCAACAGGCTTGGAAATTACCGCTTCGACGATCACGTCGAAGAATGCAGGATCGGGTGGACCGGGCGGAAAAGGTGGTGGCGCAGGAGATCCTGGTTCGCCTGGTATTGGCGGGGTTTCTGACTTTACCAACGCACTTGGAGGCCGTGGTGGATTGGGCGGGCCCGGCGGAGTCGGTGGATCAGGCGGCGGTGGCGCCGGTGGCGATGCGTTCTCTATTTTTTGCTCCGGAACACAGGTGACTCCCGTCGACTCAACGCTTTCGTTCGGTAGCGCGGGTGCAGGCGGCCTGTCGGTCGGTGCCGATGGCGAAAATGGCACGGCGGCTGAAACCTACAACTGTCAGTAAACTAGACGGCCGTTAACCTTCCGGCCGGAAGGCTTCACACTTTGAGTGCATCTTCCGAAACGGTCCGGTTTGCAGATTCCTTGCATTCGAGGGCGGGTGTAGGCAATCTTGCAGCCTAACCAAAAGGAAGATGATGAAACTCAATAGATTTTTAGCGGTAGTTTGCCTTACTGCCGCATGCAATGTCGCCGATGATAGTCCGGTGGTCGCGCCGTTAAATAACACGGCAAATAACACGACAAACAACGCCTCGAACAATACGACGAACAACACGGCGAACAATGCCTCCAATAACAACACCAATGGCTGTGCGGCTTGCACCGACGCCGAAGTTTGTTTCGAACAGGCATGTTGTACGCCCGCCACCGAGTGCGCCTTAGACCAATGTGGCATGGTCACCGACGGATGTGGCGGCACCATTGATTGTGGCACCTGTGGCTGCACCGACGACAATTTTGCAGAGTTTTGCCCCACTCGCCCATGCGAAGTCGCCACGGCGTGCGACGAAAATCGTGAGTGCGTTTACGAGGCTGTGACCTGCGGTGGAAGCGCCTGCGTTTGCGCGGGAGAAACCTGTACCGACACCGAGATCCGCGACTGCCGCGACCCGAATGCGCTGGTCTGTCCGGCAGACTTCTGCGATCCATCGCCTTCGATGGTCAATGGCGCGGTGGTCTATGCCAACACCTGCATTGAACCCGACGGCGCCAATTGCGATTTCAGCAATCTTTGCGCTCAAGGCAATTGTGCTGGCGCCACCTGCGCCGAAGCGCCGTGTGGTCTGTGCAACCTTGGATTCTGGGAATGTGCACCGATGACGACCGACGCAACTTGCTACGACGTTCCATTGAGCGCCGCAGACCTTGCATCCACAAACTGCAACGATAACTCGGCCAACTCGACGTTCATCTTCTTGGATCATGTGGACGGCGTCGATGCCGCGGGTTCGGGTTCTCGGGCTCAGCCTTACAAATCTTTTGATGCCGCGGTCGCCGCTGCCAAGCAACGGGGGGCCAAGGGTGTTATCGCTCGCAGTGGTTTGACGCTGTCGTCGACCCTCGTGCTGGAAAACGGCATCTCGCTTTATGGTGGTTTCTCGGGGGCGCCGAATTGGAAATACGATGGTGGGACGCTGAATGTCGCCGTTAGTTCGACCAACGCCACCGGAAATGTAGTGGCTGTAGTGGCCCACGATATTACCGAACGTACCGTTCTTTATCGCGTCAATATTCAGTCAGGAAAAGCCATAGCGCAGAAGTCCTCGTCCTACGGCATTCATGCTCTGAACGCCCCCGGCCTTGTGCTTGAGCAAGTCAATATTCTTGCTTCCAACGGAGCACCAGGACTCAACGGGCGTGCTGGGTCTGCGGGAGCCAACGGCAAGAACGGCGGGGACGGAAACAACAACAGGGCAGCAGGCGGGGGCGGTACAAATCCATTTTGTCCGATTGCCAACGGCGCTGATGGTGGAATCGGAGCATTTGCAGGGAATAACGGAGGCGCTGACGGTGCAGACACCACAAGAGGCGTGTTTGGCGGCACTGGCGGAGGACCGGGGGAAGCCGGGTCGTCCGGTCGGTCGGCTATCGTACTCCTTATACCGGGCACCGGTGGTGCTGGTGGACTCCACGCTTACGATCTTCTGACAAATTTCTATGTACCCACAGGCGATGGCGAAAAAGGAATTGATGGAGTGGACGGGTACGGCGGATCTGGCGGCGGCGGTTCCGGCGGCGTTAAGATCTCGCTCCCGTTCGGCGGTGACATCAATGCCCCAGGCGCGGGTGGTGGTGGTGGCGCGGCTGGTGGATGCGGCGGAAATGCTGGCTCGCCAGGACTTGCGGGTGGCGGCTCGTTTGGAGTGTTCGCGGTCAGCTCGACCGGCCTTCAAATCATCGATTCGAACATCAAGTCGGGTGATGCAGGTGATGGCGGAACAGGCGGTGCCGGTGGCAATGCTGGAAGTCCCGGATCATTTGGTGACGGAGGCACGGCCGCACAGACCGGCAAACGAGGTGGTAATGGCGGAAAGGGAACATCGGGTAGCGATGGTGGCGCAGGCGGTGGCGGAGCCGGTGGTGACACCTACGCAGTCTTCTGTGAAGACACCACGATCACGAATACCAACTCGTCTCTAGGGAGTGGTGCTGCCGGCGCCGGTGGTATTTCGACGGGCTCGGACGGAGAAAACGGCACGGCTGGCGATTCGTTGAACTGCGAGTAATTTCAGGTCGAGTCTTTCACAGCGAATCGACACACAAGAGGCCCTGCATGGGGCCTCGTTCTATTTCAGCGTCGGGCTTATACCCCCTTTATGGACAAAGAAATGTCGTGTGGGCGTGAACATCTGTTGGAAATCTGCAAAGCTACGCCGCGTCAGCGGATAAACCCACAACAGGCCGTGAACATGCGCTCCATACTTTTGGTGGCTTTGACCCTCCTTGCTGCGTGCTCCGACGATAACTCGTCGGTCGCCAATAACGCGACAAACAACGCGACAAATAACGTGACGACTCAGTCCAATAACACCGTCGATGGCTGCGTCCCCGATCGCGCTGTTTGGGACACCGAAATCTCGCCACTTGTTCAAACCCATTGTGCGGTCTGTCATGGCGCGACGCCCACCTACGGCGCTCCTCAGGAGTTGGTGACGTACGAGTCGATGCTGGCGTTGCGTGGAACCACAACCGAAGCCGACTTGGTGGCTGGACGTGTGTCGCTCGGCTCGATGCCGCCGGTAGGCATGCCAGGGTTGCCCGATGCGGCCGCCCAGAAGCTTGTTGAATGGGCGTCGTGCGGCGAAAAAGAGGTGATGCCCAATAATCGTTTGACCTCGACGGCCCCAGTCTTCTTGGCCCCCGAGACCACTCCGGCCGGCGGTGAGACAATCGATATGCTCGCCAACGATTTTCCGGTGGGCCAAAACGTTGCAGACCTCTACCAATGTTTCACGTTTCAGGCAGACCTGAGCGCCGACAAATTTGTGCGACGGATCGAGGTCGTTCAAGACAATCGACAGGTCCTGCATCATATTGTGTTTCTGCGTGATCCAGGCAAGAACGCGCCGACCGAGCCCCATAACTGTGTGGGAATGCCCTCCGACAGTGAATACCTCTACGCATGGGCACCAGGGACAGGTCCGATCCAGTTCCCCGACGGTGGGTTTCGCATTCAACCCGGCGAGCAATTTGTCGTTCAAATCCACTATAATAATGGTGCTAAAATTGCTGACGTGAAGGATTCAAGCGGTATTCGTTTGATTGTCGACGAACCCGTGGGTACCGAATACGGCATGATTGCGCCAGGGCCGCTGGCCTTTGTGGTTCCCGGAAAGACAGTCAAAGAGGTGTCCGGCAGTTGTGTCCTCACGGACGACTGGAAAGTGCTGGCCGGCATGCCTCATATGCACGAAAACGGAAAAGCTTTTGAGCAGGTCATTATCCGCGCCGATGGCACCGAGGAGCCCTTCATCCGGCTTGAAAATTGGTCGTTTGAAACCCAGCTTTTTTATGGTCTTCCAGTCGATCTTAGGGCAGGCGACACGCTCAAAACCACATGTACATTTGATAATCAGGGACTTGGGGCCGTGACCTCGGGGCAACGTACTCAAGACGAGATGTGCTTTAATTTCATGTACGTGACCCCACCACCGGGTGACCGATATTGTGACGAAAATGGATCGCAACCGGTCACAGATATTGATTACGCGCCGGGTGTTTGCAGCGAGTCGGGTGCGCTGGAAAACCCGGCACTTGCGCAAGGCGCTTTTGTGGTGGGCCAACCTGCCGCGTTGTCGAATGGTTTGATTGAAGCCGGAATCTACGAACTGACCTCGGCCGAGATATGGCGGTCTTCTGCCGACACACCAATTGGCTCGATCGACCTTGAGGCGTCACGTATTTTGGCGAAGGGGCAGTTCATCATGGAAAATGGTGAATTCCTAATCGACATGAAGATTGGCTCCGACATCGTGATGGTCGCTGGGCAGCGCTTCTCTCAAGAAAATACTGTCTCGATCAGGGCGACCCGCGACGCCGCAGTCACCGAACTGCTTGAAGGCGAGCCGGTTTGCGGCGCCTCCAACCGCGTGAGCGTTCCGTATCAGGTGACCGGAACACAGGTCGAAATCGCTTTCTCGGGCAACGCGTTTGGCGTCGACTTTGAAAGCCGTTACAAATTCGAAAAACAATGAACATGCAAACAAGACACGGACGTGCAATGCGAGCTTTGATCCTGGGATTGATACTGATTTTTAGCGCGTGCACACCTTCGCAAAAGAATGTGGATGCAAAAGGCACAACGGATCTTAAAGAGACGTTGATCGACTATAATATGAAGATGCGATGGGGCCTGTGGGAACAAGCTGCCCTGTACATCGACCCATCGTTCAAACAGGCGTTTATTGGCGAACTGGAAGAGCGTGGTGACGATTATAAAATCGTAAATATCGAAGCCAAAAACGTGATTTTTGAGGGGACCTCCGCTGATGTTGAGTACGAGATGGAGTATCACTCCGCGTCGATGGTCGTGAAAAAAGAGAACTTCGTTGACCACTGGGAGCAGTTCGGTGGCGTGTGGTTGCGTCAGAAGTCGATGACCAAAAAGGAATGGCGTGATCGCAAAATTAAGAAGGAAATTGAGGCCAAAGAAAAGCTGATTGCAGCCGAAAAAGCGGCGGCAAATAACGGGTCGGAAGGCGCTGATGCCGGTTCAGTAGATAACGAAACTTCGACCAATAACGTTGCGGCCGAGACCGAGGAAGCTCCGTGAAACTGAGCCTGTTGCCCACGTTATTGGTGGTTTTGCTGCCAGCTCAGTTATGGGCCCAGCCTTGTCTCGACTACGCAAAAGGTGTCGAAGTCGGGCGGCTTGATGACGCGTCGCTCAACGAGCTGAGTGGCCTAGCGCGGTCAAGCGATGGCGCCTATTGGGCGCATAATGACTCAGGCGATATCGCTCGGATTTTCAAGGTCGCAGCGGACGGAAAGGTCTCAGGTACCTGGAACCTTGCTGGTATTGATGCGGTCGATTTTGAAGACATGGCAAACGCGCCCTGCGCCGACGGAAGCGCCTGCCTGGTCGTCGCGGATATTGGCAATAATTCCCGAGACCGCGATGTCGTGGCGTTGCATCGATTTGCTGAACCAGTGGCCCCCGGGGCTATTGCGTTGATCGAGACCATATCGTTCAGATATCCCGACGGTAACCACGACGCAGAGGCAGTGTTTGCAAAGGCCGATGCGGCCTATGTCATCAATAAGGATGGCAACCAGAGCCGGTTGTATCGGGTTCCTTGGAACACGGGCGAAATCGTTACGGCTGAACTGGTGACGACGTTCACCGAACCGCTCACTGTCACCGCGGCTGACCTGTCGACAGATGGAACTCGCCTTTTGGTGCGCGGGTATTTTTCGATCGCAGAATTCGATGTCACCTCGTCGTTTGTCACCGGTCTGACGTCCCCAAAATATCTGCCGTTTTCAATTGATGGGCAGGGCGAGGCCATTACGTATTCGGGCAGCGGAGGTGGGTTCATCACGATCAGCGAAGCAACAAATGCAGTGGTCAACCACCATGCGTGTCTCGCCGTCCCCGAACCCGAACCCGACGCCGGATCCGACGCTTCAACCCAAGATCTGGGAAACACGCCTGAACCCGTCACCGATATGGCACAACCTCAGCCTGAGACGCCTGCCCACACCGACGGTTCGTGTGCGGGTTTTTTCCCTGTCTGGTTGCTGCCGGTGTTCCTGCGGAGGCGTCGGGAGCAACCAGAATCATGAAAGAACCTTGCCTCTTTGTCGGCAGAGTGTTTTGTTATCGGAAAGACTAGATACGGAAGAAATGATGAAACTTTGGATGACTACGACAGCACTCATCGCGCTTGCTGGCCTGACGGCCTGCCAGACCAGTCAGGAAGACAAGATCAAACGAGTCGTAGAAGGCGAGCTTGCCAAATGTAAGGCGAGCACGGACACCTTTTATGATGTGATGATCGCAGACGAAAAAACGCCGATCTTGCGCGAAGTTTGTGACCTGCCTGTTGATAATATCAAGCAAACCGATCCGTTTCATGGCGTCGCGAAGACTGGTCCTTATTTCTGGATCTTGAGTGTCGACGCCGAACATGGCGTGTGGGTTCTTAACCAAGTGGACTACGAGCCCATGACCGACGCGCTATCGGCGTTGGCCGCGGCCGACCCTGATGAAGCTTCGATGACCAAGGCTGTCGAGGCCCTTGGCAACGCGCAGGAAGGTCTGCCGGACAGCGAATGGGTCCGCGTGACTCGGGTTGAGCAAGCGATGCAGGCGCGTGATCGCCAGCGCGGCAAGGACAAAGAAGACCCGACCGGATTGGGTTCGGCCAAGGGGCCTTACGAGGAAAACCTCGCGTGGGCCAAGGCCAAAAACCCTGATACGCAGGCTAAAATGCAGCTCGCGTTGATTGGTGCCTACAAAAAATACAGCACGAAACTGCAGGACGCTTACGACGGGTTGGGCGGGCAAGACAGCTGGTATGAAGCCAGTATCGGCGCGGCAGCCAAAGAAAAAGACAAAAAGACCGTCGAAATTTATACCGCCGAGCTCGCCAAACTTCAGGCCGAGCGGCCTGCCGAAAAGAAGATGCTTATGGACCGAAAGGGACTGGCATTTGACCTCGTTTGCAAGACGATTTCCGAGCTCCCGGCCGTGACCGATGCCGAGGTCGCAAAAAGCGTGGAGGCCGCAAAAGCCACCAATTGTAGTCCCGATGCCCGTCCAAAATACGAAGAAGAAATTGCGGTGCCTTAATGCTCAGTGACCATATCACCCAGATGGGTTTTCGACTCGAGTACTCCGACGACATCAAGACGGTACGC